>JAFLSC010000030.1 GCA_022511145.1 Helicobacter sp. | reverse complement strand
TGATTGTCCCATTCAAATTTCCGAACTCACATTAATGGAAATTTTCTTTAAAACAATTGGAGATATAAAGAGGGCTTATAACTTAAATTAAATAAATGTTAGAGTTTTTTATAAAATTTAATGCGAAAAAATCGTCATTATGAGAGGCGTAAGGTAATCCCTAAAATATCATTGCAAATCGTCAGAAAAACTTTAGATTTTCGTGGCAATTTTTGTGAGAATTCAAGAAAAATTGCTTTAGCTTTAGCCTCGCAATGACAGGGGAGAGTCGTAACGATGAGGGAGTAAAAAAGCGTGGATATTTATTTGGCATACGAGATTTGAGCTTTTAATTTATGTTTTCTATGGCTTTAGCGATTCCAACAATAGCAGCAAAAAATCCGCATTAGTGAGATAAATTTATTTTTATGATTTTTAAGTTTATGTTAAGTGGGGGGGGGGGCATAATAATTTTTTAAATTTATTTTTAAGGAGTTTTTATGCAAATAAAAATTATCAAAACAGGTAAAGGTAGAGTTTTTAATCCTCAAACTATCTCTTTAAAATTTAAAACAAATGGGGAATTGCTTGTTGTTACCATAATTTCTAATGAATATTTGCGTATCAAGGAGAAAGATATACCAAAAAATCTTAGATTTACTTGCAAAAAAACTGATGAAGAAAGTATTAAGAATTTCTTAAAAGGAGCGGGTGGCGATAATGTCCTTAAAATCGAAAAGGATTACAATCTAGTTTTTAGTTTTGATGAAAATCTTTAAGGAGAAAAAATGAAAAAGATTGTTTTGTTTTTGATTTTAGTAGCAAATTTAGCTTTGGCTTATAATTCAATGGATGAAGTCTATAATAAAGCGGCTGTGGGCGTAATGATAGGTGCGTTTATGGTTGTTATCGGTTTTGTAGTAGCTGTGATTAAATTCATATTTAAGTCTGATTTATTGATAGATTTAATCGCAACGATAGTAGGGGCTAAAAAATCTTTTGTTAAAAAAGTAAATGAAAGAGTGGAAGAAAGAGAAAAAGCAAAAATGGAGAATAAACAAAACTCTATTGTAGCCTCTCAACAAGAAATATCAAGCAAGGAAATAGCAGGAGAGGACAAAGAAACCAAAAAGCCTACAAGTAATATCAAACAAGGTGAGAGTTGGTGGGAAGAAAATGGTGTAATGTTTTTAATTTTTATTATGTTAGCAGTTATTGCGATTTTTGTTATTATACTTAGCCAAATTTAAAAATAGTCTCCAAGCCACAAACCTCGTTTTCAAATCTCACGCTAAATTCCTCCGATATTTTAAGCGATTTTTACCTTTCAGTTCAGGGAGACTCTTTTGCAATCTTGTGGCAAAAATAGAAGCAATACTACACTTTATTTTCTAAGTTTTCCAAGTTTGAGGGATTAGCCTTTGGAGTATCTTGAGCGTTATTCTCGCCGGTAAATTTTTCCATTGTAACACTTGTTTGTGAATGCGTATCTTTGCGTTTTATAACCTTCCCGATAGTCTGCCACAAAATCTTGCAATCAAGCCAAAAGCTTTGATTATCCACATAATACACATCAAGGACAAACTTTTCCTCCCAACTAATTGCATTCCTGCCATTAACTTGTGCTAATCCTGTAATGCCGGGTTTGACTTCGTGTCGTCTAGCTTGTGTCGGATTGTATTTATCCAAATACTCTACAAGCAAGGGACGCGGACCAATAAAGCTCATCTCCCCTTTAAGCACATTAAAGAGTTGAGGGAGTTCATCAAGGCTACTTGAGCGTATGATTTTCCCAAATCCTTTAAGCCTCATTTCATCAGGGAGTAACTCGCCTTTCTCATCTCTTTCATTACTCATTGTGCGGAATTTATAGATTTTAAAAATCTTTCCTTTTAATCCCGGACGCTCTTGGGTAAAAAGAATCGGGCTGCCTAATTTCCAAAAAATCAACCCCGCACAAAGTAACAAAAGAGGAGCAAACAAAATCAATAAAACCAACCCCAAACAAAAATCCAAAAAGGGTTTAACATAATGCCTATACATTTTCAACCTCTTGATAGAGCTTAAGATAAGCTTGGATAATCGGTTCTATGGCAAATTCTTCTAAAATCTTTTGGCGACTTGCTTTACCCATAGATTCACGCAAAGGTTTATCTTCTGCTAAAAGAGCGATTTTCTGGGCGAGATTTTGAAAATCCCCCACCTCAATTAAAAAACCATTAATATCAGGATTTACAACTTCCTTACAACCCACTGCATTAGTCGTAATAAGTGGCTTTTCCATACTCCCTGCCTCTAAAAGTGTGCGGGGAATCCCCTCACGATAACTAGGTAAAACAAAAATATCACACACACCAAGTAATTCTCTAATATCCTCTCTGTGTCCTAGATAACGCACTTGGGGATTTTGAGTGAAAAATTCCTCTGTAATAGGAGCAATATTTCCCCTATCAATCCCTCCAACATATAAAAAAACAAGCTTATTGTTTTGTTTTTTCTCACTAAGATTTTTACACAAAATTTTTGCGGCTTGATAATATTCTCTCACGCCTTTATGCACGATAGCTCGGGCAATCATTAACACCACACAAGAATCTTGCGGGATTTCTAGCTTCTCTCTATATGTTATCCTTTCTTCTTGGCTTAGGGGCATAAATTCCTGTGTATTAATGCCTGAACCTCGAATCAAAACTGCCTTGTTTTGAGGCAATAAACCCTTTGTTACAAAAAGTTCCAAATCGTCTTGATTTTGAAATAAAACTTTTTTAGCAATGCTAAAGGCAATGCGGTTAAGGAATTCCAAAAGAACTCTAAAAGCTTGTGCTTTTAGTCCCTCTTGAATATAAAAACTCCCTAATCCTGTGAGACTATTAATCACGCTAATAGGAGGGCTTACAAGCTTCGTTGCTAAAGCTCCATAAATATTAGGTTTAAGCATAAAGGTATGCAAAATATCAGGTTTTTCTTTTTTTAAAATTTCAGCAATATTTTGGATTGTTTTTAAAGCCCCAAAGGGATTGAGACTGCTACGATTGATAGGATAAGAAATAGCTTTGATTTGGTGTTTGGCAAATTTATCAAAATCCTCTCCCTTAGGGATTAGAGCAATTACTTCATTCCCTAAACGCACTAATTCAATCATCACAGGCAAGCGAAAGCGATAGAGATTGGAATCTGTGTGTGATAAAAATATGATTTTCAAAATCTTCCTTTATTTGTTTTTGAAATTATACAAAAAAACTCCAAGCAAAACATTACGAATAATAATGTGCTATAATTTCTTTGAATTTGTTATAAGGCGATAAAATGGAAGATGATTTTGAAGAAGAAGAGGAATTATTAAGCAAGCCCGATTATGATGAGGTTGTGCAGAGAGTCTGCCATAATATTGACCCTATTAATGGGACTATTCAGGAATTAAAATATGGCGAAGCTAAAGTTTTGCTAGAAACAAGTGCCAAAATGGTTACAGATAAAAGTGGCTTGGTGCATTCAGGAAATATCTTCTCTAGTGCCGCTTACGCCTCACTTTTGGCAGTTAATCACCCTAATGGGATTGTGATTGGTTCAGAAGTGAAATTCCTTGCTCCTATTGAATTGGGCAACCAAATTACCTTTGCGGCTAAAACACTTCAAGAGGATACCAAAAAACGCGAAGTGAAAGTGGAGGGATTTGTTTTGGATATTAAAGTTTTTGATGCGATATTTTATATCGCTGTTTTTGAAAAACACGTCTTAAGTCTCCATATCACACGAGAGCTTAATAAACAAATGGGATAAATCAAAGGCTTAATGTGAAGGTAGATTTACACAATCACACTGCTTTATGTAATCACGCAAGTGGCAGTATGGAGGAGTATATAAAAGAAGCTATTAAGCAAGGTATTGAAGTTTTTGGATTTTCTTGCCATAATCCGATGAATTTTGATACCCAAAATCGTATGAGCTTTGATTCTCTCCCTTTTTATTTGAGCGAAATTGAGCGATTGCAAGAAAAATATCGCCACCAAATTACTATTAAAAAAGCCTTAGAGATTGACTTTTTGCCTGATTTTATTGATGAGAGAATCTTAAAATTGGATTTAGATTATCGCATTGGTGCGGTGCATTTTTTGGGTGATTGGGGATTTGATAATCCTGCTTTTCTTAGAGAATACGCCAAAAGAGATATTAATCTTTGTTGGGAACAATATTTTGAAGCAACTCAAAAGTTAGCTAAAAGCGGATTGTTTGATATTATCGCTCATATGGATTTACTCAAAGTTTTTAACTATCGCCCTACAAAGGATTTAAGAAAAACGCTAGAAAAAACACTCAAAGCTATCAAAAAGGCTAATATAGTCGTAGAAATTAATGCTTCAGGGCTAAGAAAGCAAGTCCAAGAGCAATACCCTAGCCGAGAGATTTTAGAGCTTTGTTTGGCGTTAGAAATCCCTATTACTTTTGGAAGTGATGCCCACGCCATCGAACACATCGGTTATGAGAATGTTCAAATCAAAGACTTAGCCAAATCCATAGGATTTAGTCAATGTGCTGTTTTTACTAAGAGAGATAGGGAAATGGTGGCTATCTCTTAACTTTTGTGAATTTATCTGTAAGCTAAGGAGAGATATGCGAGTTTTCATTGCAGGGAGTCATACTGATGCGGGTAAAACATCAGTAAGTGCGGCTTTGTGCTATGCTTTTGGGTTAGAGTATTTTAAACTTATTCAAGCGGGTATGCCAACAGATTCACAAACCCTCTCTAAACTCTCTCCCCAAACCAAAATCCACCCTAATGGAATCACACTAAAACACCCTACAAGTCCGCATATTGCTAAGATTTTAGAGCAGGTTTGTTATGAGGGTTTGGCTATCCCGCTTCCTGCTTCCTCTCATTTGCTTGTAGAATCAGCAGGAGGGCTTTTTACACCTTTGGATTCTCGTCTTTGTATGATAGATTATCTTGCAGCCTCAAAACTCCCTTGTATATTAGTGGGGAAATATTATTTGGGAGCAATTAATCATATTTTATTAAGTATAATGGCATTAAAACAGCAAAAAATCCAACTTTTGGGGCTTATTATTAGTGGAGAGCAAAATCCCCAAAATGATGAATTTATCACCCAATACAGCCAAACCCCAATCGCTCATTTTTTAACCTTTAATACTCAAGAGGAATTTCAAGACAATGCCCTTAAGCTCAAAAAACAGGTAGAAAAATGGGGATTTGATTAATTAAAGTATTTTGGAGTAAATCTTTAAGTTTCGCTGCCCTTAAAGTTAGAAATCAAGTATTAGTTGAGGGGTTCGCAAAAACTTATCTAAGTTTTAAAAAAATTTAACAAATAAAAGACACTTTTATAACTTATATTGTAAAATAATAGACAAAAGTGGAGCTGAAATTTATAATAAAAGTAGCTTTAAAAGAATTTAAATTCCACGAAAGGATTATATTGAGAATGTTTGTAGAATCCAAGAAGAAATCTTTAAAATCTGTGGAAAAATTTACAAAAAGATTTTTAAAATCTACCCTTGTTCGAAATATCATCCTAATAGTGATTATTTTGGATTCTGTTGTTTTAGGCTTTTTAACTCTAAATAATAATTTCTTACCACGAATTTATCTGATTTATTTTGATAAGTTTTGTATATGTTTTTTTATTTTTGAAATGTTTTTAAAAATAACAATATATAAAAAAGCATTTTTTAAATCTAATTGGAATACCTTTGATTTTATCATTGTTGTATTGGCATCTATCCCTTTTATTATTGGTAGCGATACTTTTTCTTTTAGCGAAAATATCATTATTTTTAGACTGCTTATAATGATTAAAATATTACGTTTATTTTCTGCTATTAAGGAACTTAGAAGAGTCATAAAGGTAATTTCAAGGAGTATTCCTAGTATCTTATGTATAGGGATATTACTTTTACTTGTTTATTATATTTATGCTATTTTTGGAACACGAACTTTTGGAGCAATAATGCCTGAATATTTTGGAAATTTGGGGCAAAGCTTTTTTACTCTCTTTCAAGTGATGGCAGGAGAGAACTGGAGTGAAGCCATAGCAAGACCCATAATGAAAATTTATCCTTATGCGTGGATTTATTTTATTAGTTTTATTGTTATTGTCAGTTTTATCGTGCTTAATATCATCATTGGCATAATTGTTGATAGTTTTGATGAAATCAAAAAACAAGAATTAAAAAATAAAAAATAATGCTAATAATATATAACTTTCAATAAAATAGCTCAAAATTAACTTTAGTTAAAATTTTCATTCTTGATGAATATCGGGTGTAATAAGTTATAATTCCAAAATCATTTTTGATTCTAAAATCTGTTGAATCCTAATTCAGATTGATTTTATTTATATTTTAAAAAGAGGCAAAATGGATAGAACACTGCGATATTATTGCCTTTTTTCTTGCTAGCAATAATGAACTTAAAGATAAAGAAGTTTTAGAGCTTTTAGAGGATTTAGCTACTCTTTCAAATCTTACCCTAGAACTTCCAAAAGACTATGATTTTTCTTATCTTATCCCTCCTGTTGAAGTGTATAAAGAAATTATTGAGGAATATAATGCTAAAGCCTGAACTTTTCCCAAACCTTAAAAGAAAAAGAATGTTTCACTTATAAATTAGGAGAAGCTTTTATCAAAGCTTGTAAGTCTTGGTATAGAGGAGGATTTATTAAATTCTATTTTGAAGTTAAAGCTTTAGAGAGGGAATTTAAAAGTAAAAAAGCTAAATAAGAATAACTTAAAGATTGCTTCGTTTCGCTCACAATGACGAGAAAAAACGCAATAATATAAGTATCGCCATTGACGAGAGAAAAATGCAACGACAAAGAAAGATACAATGATGAGGAAAATTTTGTAATAGCGAGAGGGAAATCTCACAATTACGGGAAACTTAGCAATGGCAAGAGGAAGAGGTAGGATTGCTAGAATTTTTTCTTCTCTATATCCTCTAATATTCCATTTGCTATGGCGGTAACTTTATGTGTTATATCATTGGTATTGTTGGCTACTTGGACATTTTCTTGGGTTGCCCCTTCAAGTTGAGTAATGGCTTGATTGATTTGAGATAGCCCTTCGGTTTGCTCCCTAATGGATTCACTCACTTCATTAACACTTTGAACTAGGACATTGACATTAGCTTCTATCTCTCCTAAGGATTTAGTAGTTCTCTCAGCGAGTTTTCGCACTTCATCAGCCACCACCGCAAAGCCTCTTCCGTGTTCTCCTGCACGAGCAGCCTCAATGGCTGCATTGAGTGCGAGCAGGTTTGTTTGGTCAGCTATATCTTTAATGACACTCACTATATTTTTAATATCATTTGCTTGTTGGGTAGCGTGTGTAGTCTTATCATTAATATATTGCATTGAGGAACTTATCTCTTCTATGGCTACTGCGGATTGTTCTAGGGAATTTGCTTGAGATTTAGAATCATCAGTAAGCTTTTGCATAGAAGATTTAAGCTCTTCTGATTGAGTATTAAGTTCTTTGGCGGAACTTTGGCTTACCTCTAGCATTTTTTTAATCTCTTGTCCTAAGGTATTTGTAACCACCTCTATTCTACCCCTTGCATTTTCGATTTCTGCGGTAAAGTCAAATTGAGCATAAGAATCAAATACCCTCACAATTTCATTAAGGTTGCTACCAATCTTTTGTTCTAATGTATTAAGCATTACATTTAATACCTCTTTGAGTTCTACTAATTGAGGATTAGAAGGATTGTGTGTAATACGGGCTGTTAAATTCCCATTTTCAATTTCTTGGGCTGTTTGTGTCGCTTGGGCTATGGCTTCTTCATCTTGATGAAGAATGGTTTTGGTGCGTTCTACATTGTGATTGATAGCCTTTGCCATAGCACCAAGTTCATCATTAACATTATAAGCAATTATCCCAACATCACTAGTTTTATGATTAATAAAATTAAAGAAAGAATCTAAGCCTTTTTGGATAATATTAAGAGGTTTCAAGAAATGCCTAATAATGAGCGTTAAGCTTACCATAATAACAACCATAAATACTAGGGAGAAAAGGATTTGATGCAAAAGAATACCCGAAAATGTTTTTTGATAATCTTGTATAGAATTTGAAGAACACATTAACCATTCGTTTGAATCAAGCATACATATGGCTAACCGAGTATCATTACCTAAAGTATAGGTAATCAAATCTGTGGGCTTATTGTTGTATCCCTTAGTTTGAGCATAAAGAAACTTTGCTATATCAATAATCCGAGAATCCTCTGTCATTACAAGCTCTGAATTGGAATGACTCATTACATTATATTCACTATCAACAAGAAAAAACGAGGTCGTTCCGCTACCTATTTCCTTAAGTGTCGAGAAAGTTTCTTGCAATTCTGTGAGAAATATATCCCCACCCGCTACTGCCACTAAATTGCCATTAATATATACAGGAGCAAAAACGGTAATACAAAGCTCCCCGGTGGTAACATCAATATAAGGCGAAGTATATCCTGCCTTACCCATTTGTTTTGCCTGTATATACCAAGGACGCACGCGAGCATCAGTATCTGGGCGTCTGCGAGGTGTGTTATTAGAATCAAAATCAGTGATAAGAAAATACCCATTTTCCTCTATACCCACAATAATAGCGGCAAGATTGCTATAAGGAAGAGCATTTTTGAGCATATTTTGGATATTTTCTACACTCAAATCCCCACTTTTTTCTATTTCTTTAGCAAAAACCTCAATGGAACCGAGTTTTGTGCCAAAAAATTCATGGACAAAATTCATACCATTTTGAATGGATTCTTGCTTACCAATGGTAATATTGGCAAGAGTATCTTGCTTGGAGGTATAATAATTTGAAACGATAAAAATACCAAAACCTATACTGAATGCGACAAAACAAAAAATAATGATTTTTTTAACAATCATTTGTCCCTTCCTCTCCCTCTTTCATTAAATAGAGTTGGAATTATACCACAAATTAATTAAATTATTAATTTAAGTAACATTTAAAATTTAGATTATTTTTCCATTGTTTGATTATGAGCTTTAGGGTATCTCTTTAAATTGCTATTGCAGGGCAAATAACCAAAGCAATCTTGCTACCTCATCAATCCTTGTCGTTACCAAGACTTAACCAAAGTAATCTCTCTTATTTTTCACACAGATTGCTAATACCTGACCAAGTCTTTAGCAAAGCATAGCTAATCAATCTACAAAAACACCGGTGTAACCTGTCGTTTCAACGGCTTTGAGTAAATCCTCTTTTGCAACCTTGTCTTCACACTTTACAAAGGCACTTTTATCTTTTAGATTTGCTTTGACGCTCGTAACTCCTTCAACTTGCAAAATCGCTTTTCTAACCATAGCCGTGCATAAAGGGCAATGCATTCCCTCAACAAATATCGTGTATTGTTGTTCCGCCTTTAAAGAAAGACATAAAAGAAAAATAAATAAAATTTTACGCATAAAACCAACCTAAAAATTCAGGGTAAAACAAAATCGCACCCAAAAAAAATCCTAAAATAAAATGCACCCATTTTAACTTAGGATTTCTCGTGCAAGTTTGCGTTTTGCAAGTTTTTTGAAAATATTTCAAATAAAGCAAAAAACACAAAATCGCTAAAGCACTCAAATACCAACGATAAGGCTCTAAGGCATCTCCTATACTTAAGCTTATCCCTAAGCCAAATAATAAAAAAATCAAAGGAGGCAAACAACACAGAGTTGCTAACCCCCCAAAAATATAAGCAAAAAGCAATAAAATTTTATTTCGCATTATTGCTCTTGCGAAGTGTAAGTATAAGAAAAAGTCTTAGCGTCATAGTAATTTAGAGTATTCCCATCGACTTCTGCGTAAGGATAGCCAAAATTATTCAAAGGTGTTTGTTCAGGCGTTGGCGTAAGATTGAAATCTCTACCTTCATTAAAGCCCATCCAGCACATTTCCCAGTTTCCAAAGAGATAATCTCTTAAAGATACGATTTTAGGGTCATCATTGCTAAGATTTTCCGCTAATTTTACCTTAGCCACATCGCCCGGGTCGCAAGGGATAAAGCCATAACCTTTGATATAAACTTCTGCACGGCAATGCTGTCCTCCTGTGATACTAGCGACTTTGTCTTTAGCACTTCCCATTGCATTAGAAAATCTTGATTGTCCCAAGCGGATTCCAAAAACTTCTCTAGCAGGAATATCTACACTTCTACAAAGAGCCACAAAAACCGAGCTTATATCAGTGCATTTACCAACAAGCTTTTTGGATTCCAAAATCGCTTTTGCATCGCCAACCCCACAACCTATAATGCTTTCATCTCTTTGCATATTTTTAGCCGTCCAATCAAACAAAGCTCTTGCTTTTTGCAAATCATCAGCCTTTTTTAAGTCTTTTAAAATTTCCAAAGCAGTCTCTTTGACTATACCATCAATTTGAATGTGTTGGGTTGGTTTGAGGTATTCTTGAATTTCTTTGGGGATTTTTTCATTTTTATTAAATTTCACCGCCTTAAAATTTGTATGTCTTTCTGTCGTAACAATGCTAAAATCAATATCTAAGCTCGGATTTTTAACTTTGTTATATTCAGCATACAAAGTGGGAATTTTAGTGTTTGAAATATAAGCATTTGTGCAATTTCCGCTAAAATTTATATCACTTACAAGATATTGATAGTCCCTAAAAAATGGCAGAGGCACCCAGAGTCTTGTCAAATCGCCTTGCTCTAAAATTTTGTGTTTAAAAGAGACTTTGAATTCTCTTCTTTTTTTAAAACTTGTCGTTTCATCGCCTTTTTTTGCTTCTTTTTCTGCGAGGGCTAAAGTAGGCATACCCAAAGCAAGTGCCGCAGTTGCACCAAGTTTGAAAAGTTCTCTTCTTTCCATCGTTTCTCCTTAATCTAAAAATTTGTGTGATTAACAAAGATAATTATATTAAAAAATAAATTAAGATTTTTTTATATCATTAGCATAAAATTTTTATTTCATCTAAACTTTCTCTAAGCCCCATAAAGTCCCAAAAATAAGGAGATAGTAACGAAAAGCTTTTCCTAAGGCAATAAACAAAACAGCTTTCCAAAAAGGATATTTGATATAACCTAAAACAAAGGCAAACCCATCACCTATAAGGGGTAAGAAGGTAAAAAACGCATAGACAAAACCCCACCGATTCATTTTATCTTGATAATATTGGATTTTTAAAAGCATTTTTTTGCTCCCATATTTTTTACCATAATTTTCCCCCAAATAGCCTAAATAATAAGTGCTAAGGCTACCTAGTGTATTCCCGCAAGTGGCTACTATTAAGACTCCAAGAGAGGAATAATCTAGGGCAATAAATCCTATAACAAAAACTTCTGAACCTAAGGGGTATAGGCTACTAGCAATAAAACAAACAAGAAACAAGCCTAGATAGCCTAAGGATTCAAAATCCATACTTCCCCTTTCTCGGATTTGTTAGGATAAATAGCATTTATAAGCGGACAGGGATGCCTCTTTTTTGTAAAAATGCTTTGAGTGTGGCTATCTCAAGCGTTTTATAGTGAAAAATCGAAGCCGCTAAAGCAGCGTCTGCTCCATTAATGAAAGCTTCATAAATATGTTCCTCATTTCCCGCTCCACCACTAGCAATAAGGGGAATTGCAATATTTTGAGAAATTATTTGAAGCTGTTTTAAATCATAACCCTTTTTTGTGCCATCACAATCCATACTGGTAAGCAAAATCTCTCCCGCTCCACGATTATAGGCTTCTTTTGCCCAAGTGAGTAAGTCAATCCCTGTGTTATTTTTACCCCCGTGCGTATAAACTTCCCATTCTTCAGTGCTTAATGTTTTCCTTTTAGCATCGATTGCCACTACAATACATTGAGAGCCAAAGCGTTTGGCACTTTGGGTGATTAAATCAGGATTTTTTAGGGCGGCAGAATTTAAGCTTACTTTATCACAACCCGCATTTAAAAGATTGTAAATATCCTCTAGGGTGCTAATTCCACCTCCAACGGTAAGAGGAATAAAAACTTCTTTTGCTACACGTTTTACAATCTCTAAAGTCGTCTGACGCCCTTCATTAGTAGCGGTAATATCTAAAAAAGTGATTTCATCAGCTCCCTTGTCATTATAGCATTGAGCAACTTCCACAGGGTCTCCTGCGTCTTTTAAGTCCAAAAAATTAACCCCTTTAACCACCCGTCCTGCTTTAATATCTAAACAAGGGATAATGCGTTTTGCTAATGCCATTGCAATCCTTTTTTGATTGAATTTTAGCTTAAAAATCCCCAAGATGAGCTAAAAGCAAATAAAATAGACTTAAAGCTTTTTTAAAGATTCTAACTCAAATCTGCAAAAATTTATAATTTTTGTTATAATTAGAGCATTAAATCTTAAGGAAATTTATGCAAGAACAATCTAAAACAAACAAGCCACGCGTTTTTTCAGGGATTCAGCCCACGGGAAATATTCATTTGGGAAATTATTTGGGTGCGGTTAAAAACTGGGTGGAACAGCAAGAAGCTTATGATAATATTTTTTGTGTGGTAAATTCTCACGCTATCACACTTCCGCAAGAGCCAAAAACCTTGCGGTTAAAGACTTTTGAGCTTTGTGCAATGTTGCTTGCGTGCGGGATTAATCCCCAAAAATCCACGCTTTTTATTCAATCAGAAGTGCAAGAACACACTTCTTTAGCGTGGTTGCTTACTTGCATCACACCAATGGGGGATTTAAGTCGTATGACGCAATTCAAAGACAAAAGTCAAAAAAATCCCAAACAAATCCTTGCTGGGCTTTTCAATTATCCTAATTTAATGAGTGCGGATATTTTGCTCTATCAGACAAATTTTGTTCCTGTGGGGGAAGACCAAAAGCAGCATATTGAACTTGCACGCGATTGTGCGATAAAATTTAATCGGGATTTTGGGGAAACCTTTGTGGTGCCTGAACCTTTGATTCAAAAGGAGGGAGCAAGGATTATGGGGCTTGATGACCCAAGTAAAAAAATGTCTAAAAGCTCCGGACACAAGCCAAATCACCTTATTTCCTTGCTAGATAGCCCTGATGAGATTGTCAAAAAATTCAAAAAAGCCACAACGGATTCAGAGGGTATTATCGTTTTTGATGAAACAAGGGCTGGAGTCTATAATCTTTTGGTGATTTATCAATGTTTTACGCAAGAAACCCGCACTCAAATTGAGCAAAAATTTGCTAACAAAGGTTATGGGGATTTGAAAAAAAGTGTGGCAGAAGTGGTCATTGAAGGATTAAAACCTATACAAGAGGAATATTTAAAACTTACAAACGCTAAAGACTATTTGCAGCAAATCCTGCAACAAGGGGCAAATCACGCAAAGATTATCGCCCAAAAAACCTACCAAGACGCTAAAGAAAAAATGGGATTGATTTAAGCTTGGATTTGAGATTACAGCGAAAATTTAAGATTTAGATTGTAGTCAATTCTAGCTTTGGCGGTTTTGGGATTTGAATACAAACTAATCTCTTAAACTTTAAAACACTAATAAAATCTAATCTTGCCTTGCTTAATACAAGCTTTGAAGTTTGGATTGTAAAGTCAATCCCTCAAAGGCAGAAGCCACAAAAGTAAATCCTCGCCCACTAAAGTGCTAAAAAGCACTTTAAAGTTAGCATTAAGCTGCATTCTTTGGTGAAAATCCTCCCTTAAACTTGGATTTAAAAATACTAAGAGTAAATCAATGTGATGATAAAGATTTTGAAACAAGTTATTTCCTCCCTCAATCATTACAAAGCCTTTAAGAGAGGAAATTTCGCGGATTATTTGCACTTTGCGATTGGGGATTGTAAAAACTAGAGAATCCTTAGGGAGTTCGTTTTGTCTTGTTAGCACTAAAATATCAGGAGATTTTGGGTTTTCTAAGGTAGCAAAGCGGCAATCAAGCCTAGGATTGTCCTTGCGGATTGTTTTGCCTGAAATGAGTAAAAAATCCACTTTGGAGCGTATATTGTGCATAAAACTTTGGGCTAATTTTTGTGTGATTTGCCCACCCTCTAAAGAGCCATCAAGACGCGAGGCGTATTTATAAAGCAAGAATTTTTGCTTTTGGTGAAGGATTTTGAAGGGTAAAAGGAGATTTTCACAAGCTTGATGAATGGCTTTGAGTGAGCCTTCTTCCCACGCTTTGATGATAGGAATCCCGCAATCCTCAAGCATTTTAGTGCCTCCACAGGCTTTTTCGTTGGGGTCTTTTGTGCCAATGAAAATTTTTTTGGGTTTGAGGATACTTAGAAGTTTCGCGCAAGAGGGCGTTTTACCCTCGTGAATGCAAGGTTCAAGCGTAACATAAAGTTCGCAATTTCTAAAAGTATTTTGGGCATTTTGGAGTAAAAAATTATGAATCTCTTGTGCGTCTTGTAAGGCTAAAATCCCTAAATCTCCGTTGATTTTAGCGAACGCATCACGCAGGGCTAAAACTTCAGCGTGAGGTTTTCCTGCTTCTTTATGAGATTGAATGGATAAAATTGCTCCTCTCTCATCGGTAATAACAGCTCCTACGCAAGGATTAGGAAGTGTGATCCCTTG
>JAFLSC010000003.1 GCA_022511145.1 Helicobacter sp. | reverse complement strand
TTCGATTTTGGCATTTCCACCGAATCTAATGGCGCGATTTTAAATTCAGGCTTAATATCCCAAAAAGAGGGTTTTGGCGGACGCACCATCACGCATTCTTTTTACGAATTAATGGGGGGGGGGGGGTAAATAACCCTTGCTCGTTGCCACTCTTAGATTTAAGGGTGGCATAATGGCAATAGAATTTGAAATTAAAGAATCTAAACTTTTAAAAGGCGTGGTAGTGATAAAACCAAACAAATTTAGAGATCTAAGAGGTGAAATTTGGACAGCTTTTACAAGCCAAGCCATTGATAAGCTTTTGCCAAAGGGGTTAAAATTTATCCACGATAAATTCATACATTCTAAGCAAAATGTGATTCGTGGCATTCACGGCGATAAAAAGACTCATAAACTCGCTACTTGCGTGTATGGAGAGATTGAACAAGTAGTGGTGGATTGCAATGAAAACTCGCCCACTTATCTTAAATGGGAGAAATTCATCATCAATGAGAAAAATCAGCTCATCATTTTAGTGCCTGCTGGGTTTGGAAATGCTCATTGTGTCAGAAGTAAAGAGGCGGTGTATTATTATAAATGTGCTTATGAGGGTAAATATGTTGATGCAAACGAGCAATTTACTTATGCTTGGAATGATGAGAGAATCGGTATAACTTGGGCAACAAAAAATCCTATTCTTTCAGAGAGGGATGATTTAATCAAGGAGAAAAAATGAGTAGATTATTAAAATTTGCACAAAAAAAATCAAATGAATTTAAATTTATGAAATACTAAACTTCTAAAAACAAAAATCACTCATTTTATAGTCAATAAAGCAAATTCTTAGTAAATTTTTGGTACTTTTTGAAGTTTTACTTAAAACATACAGAATGAAAGGGAGCAGATTTGAAAGGTATCATCTTAGCAGGAGGAAGTGGAACAAGACTATATCCTAGTACGATTGCACTTTGCAAACAGCTTTTGCCTATTTATGATAAGCCTATGATTTATTATCCTTTATCTGTTTTGATGCTTGCTAAAATCCGCGAAATCCTCATCATTTCTACGCCTAAGGATATAGTGAGATTCCAAGAAATCTTTGGAAATGGGGATTGGCTAGGAGTGAGATTTGAATATTGCGTGCAGCAAAGCCCTGATGGCTTAGCACAAGGACTTATTTTAGCTGAAAATTTTGTAGGAAAAGATGAAATGGCTTTGATTTTAGGCGATAATATCTTTTATGGGCAGGGACTAAGCCCGATTTTAGATGATGCGAAAAAAGCCACTAAAAATCACCAAGCGACAATTTTTGCCTATCATATTAAAAATCCTCAAGCTTTTGGTGTTGTTGAGATTGATAAAAATGGGCAGGTTTTAAGCCTAGAAGAAAAACCACAAAATCCTAAGAGCCATTTTGCAGCTACTGGGCTTTATTTTTATGATAATGATGCGATTGGTATTGCTAAAGAGCTTAAGCCTAGCCCAAGAGGAGAGCTTGAAATTACTGATGTGAATATCGCGTATTTAAAAGCAAAAAGACTTAAGGCGCAAATACTACATCGTGGTTTTGCGTGGCTTGATACAGGAACACACGATAGTTTGCTCGAAGCAGGAAGTTTTGTCCAAACCATAGAGGCAAGGCAGGGCTATAAGATTGCTTGTATAGAAGAAATTGCGTATGCTAATGGGTGGATTGATGAGGATAAATTGCTTGAGAGAGCGAAGATTCTTAATAAAAGCAGTTATGGGCAATATCTTTTAAATGTGATAAAAGAGGGAAGATAGAATCAATGCGAAAGGTATTAATTACAGGAGGAGCTGGGTTTATAGGCAGTAATTTTATTGCATATTTTTTGCAAAAATACCCCCAATATGAGCTTTTTAACTTAGATTCCCTTACCTATGCCGCAGATTTAGCCAATCTCAAAGAAGTAGAAACAAATCCACACTATCATTTCATCAAGGGTGATATTTGTGATGAAGCGTTGGTGAGAGAAATTTTTGATACTCATACTATTGATAGCGTGATTCATTTTGCTGCAGAATCTCACGTGGATAACTCCATAGCTAATCCTAGTGCCTTTATTAAAACCAATGTTAATGGGACTTTTAATTTATTACATCAAGCTTATCTTTCTTGGTTTGATGCTCCTTTAAGTCCCAAAAAAGACAAGCAAAACTGCATATTTCATCATATTAGCACCGATGAGGTTTTTGGCTCTTTAGAGGAAAAAGGAGGATATTTTACAGAATCCACCCCTTATGCGCCTAATTCCCCTTATAGTGCCTCAAAGGCTTCGAGTGATATGCTTGTAAGGAGCTTTCATCACACTTATGGGCTAAAGACTTTTATCACAAACTGCTCGAATAATTATGGTCCCAAACAGCACGATGAAAAGCTTATCCCTACGATTATACGCAAGGCTTTAAGAGAGGAGAAAATTCCTATTTATGGAGATGGGCAAAATGTGCGGGATTGGCTCTTTGTGAGGGATCATTGTGAGGGTATTGATAAGGTATTTCATAGTGAGTTTTTTGGAGAGAGTTTTAATATAGGTGGAAATTGTGAAAAGAAAAATCTTGAGATTGCTAAGGAAATTTGTGCAATTTTAGATACTCTTGTGCCTAGAAAAAATGGTAAAAACTATGCCTCTTTAATAGAATTTGTGCAAGATAGAGCCGGGCACGATAGACGCTATGCGATTGATTTTAGTAAAATGTCGCATTTATTTGGGTTTAAGCCAAGCGGTTTTAACGCCAATCTTTCCCAAACCATAAATTTCTATATCAAAAAATATACTTCGATTCCATTCTCGATTGATTCTACATTTAATGGGGGGGGGATATAAACTCTTAATTCTTACCCTTTGCCTCTTTTATTACTTCTTATACACTTCCTTAATCTTGCAAGAAAGGGAGTTTCAATGAAAGTTAATCACTTTAATTCACACGAAAAAATTTTGCGTTATACCGACAAGATAGATTATTTTATGAATGCACATAAAACGCTTGTCGTTACCGAACTAGATTTAACAAATAAATGTAATCATCGCTGTCCGGGTTGCTGTGGGCATAATGAAAATAATGCAGAATTAAGCAAGGAGCAAATTGATGTTATTATTGCGGGCTTAAAGAGCCTTGAAAACAAGGGAGTGATTCTCTCTGGTGGAGGTGAGCCAACCCTAAGCCCATATTTTAGCTATGCCATAGAAGAAATAAAACGCGCGGGAATGAATATCGGGCTAAATTCTAATGGTGGATTACTTGATGAGCAAAAAGCTCGTGTGATTGCGACAAATCTAGAGTATTTTAGAATCTCTCTTGATGCGGGAAGCGAGGCAATGTATGAAAAAACACACGGAATGAAATCAAAGCATTTTGCTAAGACTTTAGAAAACATTGAGCTTTTTGCGCGGATAAAAACACAAATAGATTCTAAAACTAGCTTTGGAATAGGATTTTTGACAAGTAAGCAAACACAAAGCGATATGGAAAGCTTTGTAAAGCTCATCAAGGATATTACCAAAAGGCAAAAGGGAATTGATTTTGTGCAATTTCGCCCATTTACTGGCGATACTTTTGATATCACACCAATACTTGCAGAGCTACAAAGCAAATATGAAGAGGTGGATTTTAAAATTTTGGCAAGTTATCAAAAATACAATCAAATGCACGATGCACTCAATCGAGGCTATGAGCGATGCCACGGAATGTTTTTTAGCACCTGTATCAGTGCGGATTTTAAAGTATGGGCTTGTCTGCACTTCCGCCAAAGCCCTGCACATTTGCTTGGAGATTTAAGGGAGCAAAGCTTGGAGGAGATTTGGAGAAGCAGCAAGATAAGAGAAATCTATGAGCGTATTGACTGCAAACAATGCCCGATTCTATGTCGCAATGATAATTTTAATAAAACCTTAGATAAACTCCAACTTGAAGTGGTTAATAGTGAGTTTTTATAGAATCCTAAGCTTAAATTTTATAAATTCTATATTTTAAAATTAAGAAGAGTGTTTTAAAATAGCACAAGATAAAGTCAGGTAATGCCAATATAGTTATGTAGATTTGACATTACAAGATACATCAATTCACCTAAAAAGAGTAAAAAAATATATGAATTACAAAATCATAAATTTCAAAGCAGTAGCAGCAGATGAAAGAGGCAAACTCATAGCACTAGAGGGAGGAAAGAATTTGCCTTTTGAGATTAAAAGAGTGTATTATATCTTTGATACTTCGCCAAAGTTTGATAGAGGCGGACACGCTCATACGAATTTAGAGCAGCTAATGCTTTGCCTAGCGGGTTCTTGTGAATTTATTTTAGATGATGGCAAAAATAAAGAAAAAGTCATTCTTAATTCCCCTGAAGTGGGGCTATATATTGGTAAAAATATGTGGCGGGAGATGAAAAATTTTTCTTACGATTGTCGTTTGGTGGTTTTGGCAAGTGATTTTTATGATGAGAGGGAGTATATTAGGGATTATGATGAGTTTTTGGAGAGCTTAAAATGAACCGAGATATAGAGGCTTATACGCAAGTATATTTACAAGAAAATTACGCTGATTTTGAGGAGATAATGGTTCATTATAGACGCAAAAAGATGTTGTCTATTCTCCAAAACTATCAGCCTAAAAGAATCTTAGAAATAGGTTGTGGCGTAGATTCTATTGCAAACTACTATAAAGAGTATGATTCATTCACTATTGTTGAGCCATCAAAAAAATTTTGCGATAAAGCCAAAAATGATTTTAGCCAAGATAAAAAAGTAAAAATTATCAATGATTTTATAGAAATGCAAATTTCTTTACTACTCAATCATTCCAAAATGTCAGCATTACTTAAAAATCAAATTTTAGATGAAAAACTTTTGGAAGGTTTGGATAATATGGTAAAATATATGCCTCATTTGGGTGCAGAAATTTTTATTAATGCAAAAAGAAAGAAGGTGTGATGATTACCCTAAAGCCTTATTCTAAAGAATCTAAGTCCATTTGGAATGAATTTAATCAAAAAGCTAAAAATGGATTATTTATGTTTAATAGGGACTATATGGACTATCACGCCCATAGATTTACAGATTCTTCTTTGATGTTTTATGAAGATGAGGAATTATTAGCCCTGCTCCCCTTAAATCTCAAAGATAATATCCTCTATTCTCATCAAGGACTCACTTTTGGAGGGTTTATCACAGGTGAAAAGATGAAGCAAGAAAAAATGCTAGAATGCTTTAAACTTTTGCGAGAATATATGCAAAATAGAGGTTTTGATAAGATGATTTATAAGGTTATTCCTTATATCTACCACAAAAAACCTGCTCAAGAGGATTTATATGCTCTCTTTATCCACAATGCAAAATTATACAGAATGGACTGCTCATCAAGCATTGATATGAAGTCCCCCATTGCCTTACCAAAGGGTAGAAAAGCTCAAATTTCAAGGGCAAAAAGAGAAAATATCATTATAGAAAAATCAGAGAATTTTTATGATTTTGTGCTTTTGCTCAATGAAGTCTTACAAACGCGTCATCATACAACAGCGGTGCATAACGCACAAGAATTAATGCTTTTATATCAAAATTTTCCTCACAATATCAATCTTTTTGTAGCAAGACTTGATTCAAACATTTTAGCGGGGACTTTGATTTTTATCTACGAAAATTTAGTGCATACTCAATACCTTGCCGTTAATGAAGAAGGAAGAAAAATAGGAGCGTTAGATTTACTCATTAAAACTTTGATTGATAAGTTTTCTAGCACGAAAAAATATTTCGATTTTGGCATTTCCACCGAATCTAATGGCACGATTTTAAATTCAGGCTTAATATCCCAAAAAGAGGGTTTTGGGGGACACAGTATAGCACACTATTTCTATGAATTATATGAGGTGGGATAAACAAACCTCCTTTTGCACTTTTCTCACTCTCTCTTTCTCATTCCAAAAATGGCAATGTTATTTTTGGTATAGATTCAAACATCATTTTCAATACACATTTGTGCATAGGTTTCAAAAACTGCAACACTTCACCCTACTCTCTTGGTGTGAATCTTGCCTATTTTCAGCCCTACCAAAATATAAAGGCGTTTATACTTCGATTACGCCGATTCTAAATGGCGAAATAAGTAGCGGAGTTACTCTGCATAAAATCGATAATGGCATTGATACAGGAGATATTATCGCTCAAAGAATTTTTAAGATTGATATTAATGATAGTGCAAGGGATTTGTATTTTTAAGTATCTTAAGCAAGGTTTTATGCTATTTAAGCAAAATATTGCTTCTCTCATTGCAGGAGATTTTAGCTTAAAAAAACAATCTTGTGAGCATTCGAGCTATTTTTCTAGGAAAGACATTGATGTTTGTAATATTAAAATTAACCTGTAAAAAACAAGTTTTGAGATACATAATCAACTTAGAGCCTTTATCTTAAAGAATATCAGCAATTCTAAAAATTTTCTCACAATGGCGATTGCAATGATGAGTGAAAACCCTGCGGTGATTTTTGTTTCAACAAAAATAAATAAAATTGATATAACTCAAATCCAAATGATTTAAAAATAATTCAAGTAATTTTTAGATAGAATGGTTCTGGATTTTTATCCCTAAACTATTCAAATTGATTAAAGGAAACCTTATGTTTAAATTACGTTCATTACCTTTTAGCGAAATTGAGGGTTTTATCAGTGCACAAACCTGTGAATATCACTATGGTAAGCACCACCAAACTTATATTAACAATCTTAACAATCTCATCAAAGGCACAGAGTTTGAAAATGCTAGCCTTTTTGATATTGTTACCAAAGCTCAAGGGGGATTGTTCAATAATGCTGCACAAATCTACAATCACGATTTTTACTGGGATTGTGTGAGTGCTAAAAGCTCATCACCAAGTAGCGAACTCTCTAGCTTGATTGATTCAAGCTTTGGGAGCTTTGATAAGTTCAAAGAAGACTTTTTGCAATCAGCCACAACGCTTTTTGGTTCAGGTTGGTGCTGGGTAGTGTA
This sequence comes from Helicobacter sp., assembly GCA_022511145.1. Classification (GTDB taxonomy): domain Bacteria; phylum Campylobacterota; class Campylobacteria; order Campylobacterales; family Helicobacteraceae; genus Helicobacter_D. The sequence goes on along the minus strand of JAFLSC010000003.1, from coordinate 65,785 downwards.
TAATCCTACAAGAAAAAAGCTTGAAATTATCCAAACAAGCAACGCACAGACACCTATCACGCAAGGATTGATTCCTATCTTAGTGGTAGATGTTTGGGAACACGCGTATTATATTGACTACAAAAACGCACGTCCGGGCTATTTGGAGAAATTCTTTAGCCATATTCATTGGGATTTTGTCTCAAAATCTCTTAATACCGCTCAAAAAGAGGGACTTAATGCAGTGAAATCTTATATTGAATCTTTGCATAAATAAGGGATTGTATGGGCTTCTTTCACGATAAACAGCAATGGATAATGTCGCTTTTTAAAAATAGAGCACAACACAGAAAAATGCAAAATTCCATACAGGAACTTCGGGGAGAGTTAGCCCATATAAGAGAAACTCAAAACCTTTATTATCAGGAAATCAACTCTCTAAAGCAAGAAAACAATGGACTTAGAAATTCATTGCGAAAACTCACTCCACAGGCAAATTTGTCGTTTGTTGAAATTCATTTAGCAGAACACTGCAATTTAAATTGCTTTAGCTGTTCTCACTTTTCTCAACTTGCTGATGAGGAATACACTGATTTAGCAAGTTTCGAAAAAGATATGAAACAACTCGCCCTAATCTGCGGGGGGGGGGGGGATAAATCGCTTTCATTTAATAGGTGGAGAGCCACTTTTACACCCAAAATGCAAAGAGTTTTTTAAAATCACACGAAAATACTTCCCCCAAAGTGCAATTTGGCTTGTAACTAATGGCATTTTACTCCCCAAACAAAAAGAAGATTTTTGGGAGTATGCTAAAAAATACAAAGTCGAAATCCGCCCCACAAAATATCCTATAAAAATTGATTGGGAAAGTGTTGAAGCAATGTGTGAAAAATATGAAATTCCACTGATTTTCTATAACAATGCTAGAGTTGAAAAAACCTCGCTTCAATTTTTGCTTGATAGAGAGGGCAAACAAGACACTTTTAACAGCTTCACGTGTTGTCATATGGCAAATCAGTGTGTCCAACTTCGCAAAGGCAGACTCTACACTTGCAATGTAGCTGCAAATGCGTGGATTTTCAATAAAAAATTCACCCAAACTCTTGAGGAAAGCCCAAATGATTATATTGATATTCACAAAGCGACTTCTTTTGCTGAAATTTCAAACTTTCTTGCTCGTCCTATCCCTTTTTGCAAGTATTGCAAAGTCTATGAGTGGAAAAGCATAGGCAAATGGAAAACTTCTAGTAAAACCCTAGAAGAATACACACAAAAATATGAGGAATAAGCGATTTTATGCTATAATCTTGCTCTTTATTTTTCAAAATCTTAGTAAAGAGACGCATAAGGAGCATTTTGGAGGCAGCACAATCTTTGCAAGAACTTCCTTTGCAAAAACTTTTAGCAGAATTTTCTAGTAATGAGATTTGTGGCTTAAGCCAAGAGCAAGTTGCAAAAAACCAAGCTCAATTTGGCAAAAATGTATTAAGTAAAGCCCCGCCGCCTAAACTTTTAATCCAGATTTTAGATGCCCTCAAAGAACCGATGCTTTTACTTTTGCTTTTTGCAAGTTTTTTGGCTTTAGGCGTCAATCTTTATGAATTTTTTATGGGTAGAGAAAGCAATTTTTTGGAATGTGTGGGGATTTTTATTGCTATTTTTCTCTCTGTGCTTATCACTTTAGTAATGGAAAATAAAAGCCAAAAGGCTTTTGAAGCTCTCAATAAAATCACACAAGGTAATTTAATCAAAGTATTAAGAGATGGGCATATTAAACTTATTCCTCAAGAGGAAATTGTCGTGGGGGATATTTTGTTTTTGGAGAGTGGCGATAAGATTCCTAGTGATGGTTTGATTTTGCAATCTCAAGATTTAATGTGCGATGAATCCGCTTTGAGTGGCGAGAGTATGCCAGTTTATAAAAGCACAATGCAAAATTCCCAAAATAAGCTTTATCGGGGTTGTTTTGTTACACAAGGGAGTGCAAAGGTGCTTTGTGTGAGTGTGGGTGATAAAACAGAATTTGGAAAAATCGCCCAAGCTCTCAATCAGACGCTTAAAACCTCAACGCCCTTGCAAGAAAAACTCCAGAGGCTTAGTGGCAAGATTACACTTTTTGGGATTATTGCTGCGGCTCTTGCTTTTGTTATTCAAGTGATTTTTTTTGTTTTAGGTGATAGGGCAGATTTTGAAAATATTTCAGCAGCATTTATTTCTAGCGTAGTTTTGATTGTAGCAGCTGTGCCAGAGGGCTTACCTACGATAGTTGCGGTTTCTTTAGCTTTGAATGTGATTAAAATGTCTAAGCAAAATGCTCTTGTCAAAAAGCTGATTGCGTGTGAGACAATCGGTTGTGTGAATATTATTTGTTCGGACAAAACAGGGACATTAACGCAAAACAAAATGCGTGTGGAACATTGTTTTGTGCGGGATAAAAAGGCTCAAGAGATAAATCAAAATAAAGAGACTTTAGAGATGATGTTTTTGAATTTTTCATTAAACTCCACCGCGGAACTCGCACAAGATTCCTCTTTTATTGGCAATCCAACGGAATGTGCCTTGCTTGCTTATCTCAAAAATCTAGGTTATAACTATCATCAATACCGCCAAAATTATGCTATCACTCACACTTTCCCCTTTTCGCCTCAAACCAAATATATGAGCTCCCTAGTTGCTTTAGACAAGGAGGCTTTGCTTTTAAGCAAAGGGGCACCCGAGAAGATTTTGGAGCTTTGCGGGAATTTTAAATCTAATGATTTAAAAATTGATTTTGATAGCATTAATCAGCAAATTTCAGCCTTGCAGCAACAAGCCTATCGTATCATTGCCTTTGCACACAAAAAAATTAACAATCCTGTTAATTTTTCAAGAGAAACCTTAGAATCCCAAATGATTTTTGATGGTTTTGTTACCATTAGCGACCCTTTAAGAGAGGAAGTTTATGAAGCGGTTACCCTCTGTAAAGAAGCAGGTATTGAGGTTAAAATCTTAACAGGTGATAATCTCCAAACTGCTAAGGCGATTAGCGAAAAATTGCATTTGTTAGATAAAGACACCCTTGTCTTAGAAGCCAAAGATTTAGAAAATCTTAACCCGCAAGAGTTTTTAGCGATTTTGCCAAAAGTTAGAGTGATTGCTCGCTCCACACCGATGACGAAAATGCGAGTCGTTCAAGCGTTAAAATCACAAGGCAATGTTGTGGCTTTGAGTGGTGATGGGATAAATGACGCACCAGCATTGAAAAATGCTGATGTGGGGATTGCAATGGGGATTAGTGGGACAGAAGTTACAAAAGAAGCGAGTGATATTGTCCTGCTTAATGATAGCTTTGCTACAATCATTAAAGCCATAGAATGGGGGCGAGGAATCTACCAAAATTTTCAGAGATTTATTCAGTTTCAACTCGCTGTAAATTTTTCTTCAGTGATGATTGTTTTGGTGGTGGTAATTTTTGGCTTTAGTGCCCCTTTTAGTGCTTTGCAGCTTTTGTGGGTTAATTTGATTATGGACGGACCACCGGCTTTAAGTTTAGGGTTAGAGCCGATTTCTCAAAATCTTTTAAAACAAAAGCCTATTAAGCGAAATTCTAATATCATCACCAAAGAAATGTTAGGTTTGATTGTGATTTGTGGGACTTTTATCACTTTGGTGTGTTTAGGGCAGTATTTTGGAAATTTTCTTAATGCAACTCCAGAGGAACAAGGCAGTGTCCTTTTTGCTCTTTTTGTGATGTTTCAGCTTTTTAATGCCTTTAATGCTAGAGAACTTCAGCACCAAAGTATTTTTAAAAGTTTTAATAAAAATCCCTTAATGCTTTGGATTTTTGCTCTTGCCTTTGGTTTGCAAATCCTCATTGTGCAATTTGGTGGAGATGCTTTTAAAACAACGCCCTTATCGCTTGTAATGTGGATTAAAATTATTGTGGTGAGTTTGAGTGTGATTATTGTTGGGGAGTTAATGCGGTGGTTTTTTAGGCAACAAGACTCAAAGGAAAAGCCTATCCTTTGAGTATTTTTTGGATATGTTTTAAGGAAGGTGTTACAATAGCGACAAAATAGGCTTCAAGCAAAAGTTTTGAAGCTAAAGAATCTTTGAGATAGCCTTTTGTCCCTGTGGCTAACATCACAGCTTGAGCACTCTCAAGAAGCAGAGTGGCTAAATCGAATTTCAATTTAAGGCATTGGTGTAAATAAGATTTCGATAAATCATAAGGATTGCAGGCAAGATGAAATGCCTTATTAGTTAAAGCTTCTTTTTGGGCGTAAAAATTTGAAATATCATAGGGCAAGAAAGCATTGATTTGATTTTTGGAATCTTTATGTTGTTCTAGGATTTCTAAAGCTTTTTGCAAGATTCCTAGCCCTAATCCCCCTTGCATAAGGATAAATCCGGGTGTTATGTAGCTTGAGATTTCACTCCATTTAAGCACAAAAGCTTCTTTTAAAAAATAATCCTTAAAATAAACTGCTTGAGTTGCAGAACCCTCTAATGCTATAAAATGCACCTCTTCTTTTAAGGTGAGGTGATTTTTATCGCATTGAACAATCCCCATTATATAATCTTCCTCTAATTGAGCAATAATGCCAAAATAATGCCCGTATTGAATATTAGAAACCCAAGGGAGTGTGCCATTAATGAGATAACCTCCCTCTGTTTTTTGGGCTTTGAGCTTAATTGATTCAATCTGATTAAAAGATTTAATAGGATTGGATAAACCTGTCCCTCCTAAAATTTCTCCCTTACTGACTTTACAAAAAAGCTCTTGCGTGTTTTTATTGTGAAATAAATACCAAGCCAAAACATTTTGACACCAAACACAAAATCCTGTGTTACCGCATACTTTTGAAACTTCATAAATGGATTTGATAGCTTGAGGTAAGCCTTTTTCTTTGTGATTTAAAAAGGCGTTGTAAAATCCTAATTTACCTAGATTTTCTAAAATATCTTGCGGGTATTCCCCTTGATGAATGGCTATAAGGCGAGAGTGCAAACTTTTAAAAGTTTGCTCGTAAGATTTTTGCATTATCCTACCTCCAAATTTACTGCTCTTAAAAGCGTGTTAGCCACAGGGGAATATTTCGTAGCGTGAGCAATAAGGGCATCTTGTGTTTTTTTGTCCGCATTGGATTCTAAAATCACTTTCACACGCACATCAGTAAAGCCCAAAGGCTTATCTTTGCTTAAGTCTCCTGTCCCCCATACCGCAGTTATATTCAAATCTCCTTCTAACTCTAACTCTAATTTTGTAATGATGATATTTTGTGCAATAGCATTAGCGTGAATCCCCACAGCCAAACAACTTCCAAGTGCTGCTAGTAAAGCTTCACTAGGATTTGGGGCAGTGTCATCACCTAAAAGTGTAGGAGGCTCATCAACAATATAAGCAGGGAGATTGCGAATATAATTAGCGTGGCGGAATTTTCCTTCAGCAATAGTTTTACATTTAAGCGTTTTAATTACATTAGGATTTTCTTTTCCGGCTTTAATAAGCTCCTCTAGTCCCTTTTTATCGATAGGACTTAACCTTGTACAACTTGTTTGTGCGATTTCCATTTTTTATCCTTTGTGTAAAATTTTCTAGGAAAATCCTAGAATCTTTAAAATCAAAAATTTTAAAGATTTTAAGATTTTAGATTTGATATTCAAGATTAAAGCGATAGGTTTGCAAATATTTTGCAATCTCTAATTTAAGCTCCAAAAACACTAAAGAATCCCTATTATTCTTATCAATCAAAATAGGAATATCAGCAACTATTTTTCCGGGATTTGGAGACATAATAATTACCCTATCGCCAAGAAAAATAGCCTCTTCAATATCGTGTGTTACAAAAATCATCGTGGTTTTTAATCCTCTTTGGATATTAAGGAGTTCGTTTTGTAAGGTATTGCGTGTAAAATTATCCAAAGCAGAAAATGGTTCATCAAGTAACAAGATTTGGGGTTTCACGCACAATGCCCTAGCTAAAGCTACCCTTTGTTTTTGCCCACCGCTAAGCTGTGAAGGAAATCGCTCCTCAAAAGATTCTAAATGCACGAGTTTAATATACTCTTTGGCAATAGTTTGTGCTTGGGATTTTGATTTACCTTGTGCTTCAAGTGAGAAGCAGACATTATCCAAAACATTAAGCCAAGGTAGAAGGGCATAATCTTGAAAAATTTTAATGCATTCTTTGGGTTTTGTTTGATGATGAAAAGTTTGACTATCAATAGCAATTTGTCCTTTTTGAAATTCCTCAAAGCCTCCGATAATATTTAAAAGCGTGGTTTTACCACAACCGCTTGCCCCTAGCAAAACGACAAATTCTCCCTTTTGTATAGATAAATTAATATTATCTAAAACACAATTTTGCTGATAAGTCTTGTAAATCCCTTTTAAATTTATCATTGTCTCTCTCCTAAAAATTTTCGGATACATTTTTCTATAAAGCTAAATACAATCGTGATACATAATCCCAAAATGCCAATCCAAATCATTGCAACAATAACCATATCCATACGCATTAAATTGCGTCCATCAATAATAAGATAGCCAAGTCCGCTTTGAATCCCTAGCATCTCTCCAGCTACAAGATGAATCCACGCAATAGAGGCAGCAAGCTTCAATCCACTAGCAATATGCAAAAATGCTCCGGGTAGAATGATTTTTCTAAAAATCAGCATTTCCTTAGCGTTGAAATTTTCTGCCATTAGCAAAAGGGTGGCGTTAATCTCTCTAACTCCCGTGATAGTAAGTAAAAGCACAGGAAAAAAGACAGCATACACAATCACAAAAATAGCCCCCCATTCGCCAATACCTAGCAAAAAGACAATAATAGGCAACCACGCAATAGGAGAAATGGGGCGGAAAAGTTGTATAAAAGGTTCAAATACATTATGTATTATTTTAAATCTTCCAAAAAATAATCCTAAAATAATGGCTAAAAAGCCCCCTAGAAATAATCCAATGCCAAATCTCCATAAAGAATCAATAATGGAAGCTTGCAATCTCCCCTCTTTTGTGAGTTCTAAAAAGCATTCCCAAATAATGCTAGGAGGTGGGATTGCCCCACCAAGTTCAAAACTTTCTTTTGCATTGCTTAAAAATTGCCAATAAACAAGCAATAGGATTAATAAACCTAGAGAGATAAGGTGTGGGAATTGCTTTTTCATTAAGCTTTTCCTGCCAAATCAATAAAATGAGAATCCACAAAATCCTCAAAGGTAATATTAAGTTTAGCAATCTTGAAATCTTCCATATTTTTAATCGTGTGAGATATATCTTCAGGTGTAAGTTTGAGATGCTCATAAATCACACGCTTATCTTGTGATAAAAGATTTTCTATCAAAGGCACCCTTTGACCCAAGAATTTATTAGAAAGCTTTGCTGCCTCTTGAGGTTTATTGTGAATAAAATTCGCACTCTCTAAAAAATCCCCTACAAGAGCGGTAATATTTTGGGATTGTTGCTCTAAGATTTGTTGATGAAATGTCAAAACACAGCAAATGTGATTGTTTAATATGTCTTTTGAGAGTATAAAAACATCAGCGAGTTTGGCATTTTCTGCAGCGATACAAAAAGGTTCTGCCACAATAAAAGCATCAATGCTATTTGAAGAAAGGGCAGAGAGCATTTCTGTGGGTGCCATATCAATCAAAGTAACATCATCAGTGGTTAAGTTGGCTTGAGAAAGCAGATTTGAAAGCAATAAATAATGGGTTGAAAAACGGCTTGGAATAGCTATTTTTAAACCTTTAAGTTGAGTAATATCCCTTTTATTAGAATCCCCTAAAAAGCCTTTTTTTACTACCAAAGCTGAACCATTGCGATGAGCAGCCATAATAGCTTTTATATCAAGTCCTTGAGATTTTAATCGCAAAGCAAGAGGTGTGAGAATAAACGCACCATCGATACTTTTGCTCCTTAAAGCCTCGCTCAAATCCACCCAAGAAGGAAATTTGATAGGAGTAAAATTACTTCCTTTGAAATCTTTGGCAATAACAAGCAGATGGTCAGTGATAGGCAAATAACCGATTTTGAGTGTTTTAAAATCAGTTTGGGGATTTGCAAAACCAAAATTTCTTATGCCACCAAAGAATAACGCACTAGTTAATAAAAAATTTCTACGATTCATTTTGTCTCCTTTTGTTTTAAAATTATAGAATTATAATCTATTATTTTTATAAATACAATATGTATTTATAAAAATATATTCTTAAATTGCTTTTATTTGTCAAAATGAAAAAAGATTAAAAATTCTGTTTTTGTGCAATTTTGAAGCGATTTTGGGGAAAAATCTAATGTTTTGTAAAATTTGTTGAAATCTACCATAAAATAATTTTTAAAGTTATAAATATTTAATAATACTAATTAATAAACTATATTTTAAAAATTTGCCTTGTTTGGGATAAATTGATTGTAGTTATGTGTAAAATAGTTACATTTTTTAAGATTTTTTATCAAAATATTGATTTTTGCATTTTTGTGCTTAAAAGCTTTGGTGGCTGTTTATTTTTACAATAACAAATAAAAGGGAGATTAGATAGAAATATTTAGGTGTTTAATCGTTCCATCTTCGTGTTTTTGGATAATATCAGGGTCTTTTTGGGGGAGATTTTTATCTTCTTCCTCTTCTTTATCTTTACTTTCTTGTTGTTCTTGCTCTTGTTTGCTTCCTTCTGCGTCCTCATCGGTTTTTTGGATTTCCTCTGTGGGACGCACTTCTTGGATTTCATCTTGGGCATCTTGCATTGCTTGGAGATTAACCATTGCTTGAAAATCAAGCTTTGTTTGGGCATTAGCGTGTTGGACAGAACCTGCTTGAGCATTTTGATTGATAAAAAGAGCATTATTAATGGGTGTTACTGCCATTTTCAATCCTTTGTGATATGGAGTGTTTGCTGATGATTATAGAGGACATTTGCCCCTTGCGTGATTTTTACAAACTTCCTTTTGGTATAATCTATCGCATAGTTCCCAGCAAAACTTTTTGTAAAACCTACAAGAATCCTTGAAGCCTTTTGCAATATTATATCAGGAATTTTGCTTTTTCCGCAATGAATAATTAAATGTGAGCTAGGAATATCTTGGATATGTAGCCACATATCTTCCGCTTTAGCGTCTTTTAGTAAAGCAATATTTTCCTTTTGATTTCTGCCCACAGAGATTTTATAGCCCTCAATGAAAAAGCTTTCGTATTTCTTTGTTTCGTGATTTTGCTTTTTGTGAGAATCTTTTTGAAAGTTAGAATTTAAAATGGCTAAATCTTGCAGATTTGTAACATTTTGTATCATTATAAGAAGTTGGTTTTGAAAATCAAGCCTTGCTTGTAAATTTTGTGCTTGCAAGTGAAGATTTTTTGCTTTTTTATCGAGTTTTTTAGCAAGATTGAAGTAAATTTGTGCAGCACTACTTAGGTTTTTTGCTTCTTTGGGAATAGGGATTGTGAGATTTTTAAGCTTAAGTGTGCTGCCTTTAAAATCAGGATAAAGGTAGAGATTGGCAAGGAGATTTTGCCCATAAGTGAAGTATTGTTTAGAATCACTTAAAAGCTGGGTTTCATTACCAAGGTTAGAGAGGAGTTTTTGGGTTTGAGTGAGTTTTTTTTGGAGGGTAGTAATAGATTTTTGTTTTTTTTGCTCTAAGAGTGAGGCTTGCAAATTGAGGTAATTTTGTCTTAAGATTTGGTGTAAATTGCAAGATATATCAAGGTTTGGGGGAGTTTTTGGCTGTGGGAGTGGGAGAAGCGTTTTTCCGATTTTCACTTCCCTAAAAGATTGTAAAGGTGTGATATGCCTTAGAGCATCAAGCACCCTGTTTTGGGAATCAAGCAAAATCAAATTAGTATTTTTGCCTGTAAATTCAGCTTGAAGTAGGATTGTTTGGGCTTTGTAGTGATTTTTGTTTTCTAAAAAAAGTTGCAAGATACGATTAAATCCATCAATCTTTGCTTCCTTAAGCATAGCTTTGAGGCAGTATTTTTGCAAACTTTTATCAAAAGGGGCTTGGTAATTTTTATGGGGAATAAGGGAATCATCAGCAATAAAAATCAGACTTCTGCCTTTAGTCAAATCAAAATAAAAGCATTGATTGTGAATTTCAAATTTGAGGAGATTATCGCCTATGCGTTTAATGGCATTGATTTTTTGCGGGGCATTTTGGTTAAGAAAATCCGCAAAAGCTTTGAGGCAAGAGAGATTCATTGTAAATCTTTTAAACGGAGCTTAGCAAAATCTAGGGCTTCTTGTGTGATTTCTTTCCCGCTAATCATTCGAGCAATTTCTTGGATTCGTCCTTGTTTGTCAAGTTTTTTGATTTGTGAGCCTTGCGGGGTTTTTTCAATCAAAAAATGCTCATTAGCAAGGCTTGGCATATGAGATTGATGAGAGATAGCAAAGATTTGAAAATCGCGTGAAAGCTGTGCTAGAGTGAGAGCAACGCCTTCGGATTCCTCACCACTTAAGTTAGCATCGACTTCATCAAGGATAATAAGGGCATTATGGGGAGTGTTTTTTTGTGTGAGTAAAAGAGCAAGACGCATACGATTAAACTCACCGGAACTCAAATTCTTTAAAGGCGTGTTGGGGGCTAAGAGGAGTTTTAGATTTTGTGTGCCTAACAGATTAGGTGGGATTTCCTCTAGCGTAATGAGGGCATTTGGCATTTTGAGTTGGGTAAGGGCATCATTAAGGGTTTGGGTAAATTCTTGGAGAAAATTTTGGCGAGATTGACTAAGGGATTTTGCTTGTTTGTGGAGATTTTCTTGGGCTTTTTGGTAATAGTTTTGGGCTTCTTGCAAGCGATTTTCAAAATTTTCATAAGAGTGTAATTCTTCTTTTTTGCTCTCCAAATAAGCTAGGGCTTCATCAATCCCACCATAGCGGCGATTGAGAGTACTTAAGGCTTCAAGACGATTGAGTATTTCTTCGGGATTGAGATTATCAAGAGTCTCTAAAAGATTGTTTTGCGTCTCAAGTATCTCCCAAAGCTCATTAAAAGCCACTTCAATACTCTTACAATCCTTCCCTATGAGATTTAAAAATTCATAAACGCAATGGCTGTGATTAAGAAATTCCTGCACTTTTCCTAAGCTTTGAGCGATTTTTTCTTTTTTGGAGAGTTCTTTTTTGATTTGAAGTAATTCCTCATATTCACCTCTTTTTGGCGAGAGGGATTGAATTTTTTGAATCTCAAATTGCACAAACTCTTTGAGTTCTTCTATTTTGAGTGCTTGCTCTTGCAGGGTTTTGAGCTGTTCTTGAGACTGCAAGAAGTCAGTATAGCTTTGGCGGTAATTTTGTAAAATCTCTGAATGCCTAGCTTCTTTTAGAGTGCAAAAAGAATCAAGGGCAAAAAAAAGATTTTCTTGGCTTAGGGCATTATCATCTTTTGCCCCTAAGTGCTTAATAAAGGGCGAGAAAAGCTCTGTTATTTTCTTTTTGGGGAGATTTTGTGCGTTTAAAAAATAGCGGATTTTGTCTTTTTTTGTGAGGGTTAAAATCACTTCCCCTTCTTCTAAAAATCCCTCAAATTCAGGTTTTAAGCCCTCTAGTTTTAAAGTGGCTTCAAGGAATTTTGCTTTACATTCTTTAAGCCCAAAAAGAGATAAAATAGATTCCATAAGCACGGATTTTCCCGCCCCACTTACACCACTGAAGACATTAAAATGGAGATTTGGCGAAAAATGGGCTTCTTGAAAGCTTGGCGATTCTTTAATGACAATTTTTTCAATAATGATTTTTTGCATTAATCCCAAGTCCCCCAATGAAATTTTTCTTTAAGGATTTTAAAATAATTCCATTGTGCGTTATGAATGAGTTTTGCACCCTCATTTAAGGTTTTGATATGGATTCTTTGTCCGTGTTTGAGGGTTTTATTTTCTTGCCCATCAATAATAATATTGCAACGCCCTCTTTCGCCTAATTCGGCTTGTATGGTAAATTCTCCGGGTAAAATCAAAGGTCTTTGGGTAAGAGAGTGCGGACAAATGGGAGTAACAAGGAGGTTGTTAGAAAAGGGATAGACAACCGCACCTCCCGCACTGATATTGTAAGCTGTTGAGCCTGTGGGTGTGGCAACAATCAAGCCATCACCCCAGTAAGAATTGAAATATTCCCCATCAATAAAAGCTTTAATATGAATCATCGAGGAATCACTAAGTCGCATTAAAAGCACTTCATTGAGAGCATAAAAAGGCTCTTCATTTTCAATTTTTCCTTCTAAAAGCAGATGATTAGCAATGCGATAATGCCCGATTTTGAGTTGAGGTAAAAAGGTGGCAATTTCATCTTTCTTTAAATCTGTCAGGAATCCTAGATTTCCCATATTAATCCCCAAAATTGGTTTTTGATACAAAAAGGAGCGGCGAGCCGTAGAGATGAGTGTGCCATCACCCCCTAAGGTAACAAGAGCATCGCTTTTTTTGCAAAGTTCCTTGAAATCTAGTCCTTGCATTCCTATCATTCCCGCACTAATGGAATCCAAATAGACTAAAAATCCTAAATCCAAAGCAAGGGCTTGGAACTCTAAAAAATCATCTTTGATTTGTGGAGAGGAAGGGCGTAAGAATACGCCTAAAGTGTGGATAGGATTATTTTGCATTTTATTCGACAAAATATGCCTTAATACTGTATCCCCGCTTATCTGGGGATTGTATGCTTGCACCCTCAAATGCTGTGGCAGTGGGGATTTTTCTGTTAATTTCACGGATAGCTTCCCACGCTCTAAAACTTGCCAAACCTTCTTGCTTTAACTCGGGAGATAAGCCACCATAAGGGACACTATCGACGATTCCACTTACCTCAAAAGCCACTACTCTTTTATCATTAGCGAGTTCCGCATTCACTTTGGTTGCAATAGAGAGCAAACAAGCTTGGGGGATTTTCCACTCGCCCCTAACCATAGAGTAGCATTCTGTAACAATTTGTTTTTTAGGTTTAATGGAAAAACGCATATTATTAGTTATGGTTTGCCTGTCTTTTTTCATTTGTTCAACGGAACTGCTTAGCCCATTAACCGATGCAGAAAGGGCAGTTAGCTCATTTTCTTTTTGGGCTAAGGCTTGTTGGAGACGCAAAATCTCTTCATCTTTTGCCAAAACAACCGCATTGTCTTCATTAGGATTTATCGCTAGAGGCATTTTGGCAGGGTTAGTATTAGGAATCCCTAAAATCTCTTGAGCGTAACTGATGAGTTTTTCCCCATAGGGTTGATCAACGATATAGAGGAATATCCCAAATGAAGCAATAATAGCTAAAATAACGACAAATAAGCGTCTCAAAAAACCCCTTGGGGGTTCGTTATTAAAATCAACTTTAATTTCCTCATTCCTCATTGTCTCTCCTTATGCTACACGCCTAAAATTTGTTTTAATATTTTCATAGGCTTCTTTGATGATTCTGAATTTCTCTGTATAACCATCAATAATCTTTTTATCCTGCCCATAAACATTATCAGGGTGATAAAGTTTGGCTAACTCGATATAGCGATTTTTGACAGATTCAAAATCGTCATTATAACTACAACCAAGGATTTTGTAACTTTTCTTTAGTAATTTTTCATCTTTAGTTAGGTATTCTTCAAAGCATTCAAAAGTATTGTGGGTTTTGAAAGTCTCATAATCAAAATCTAAAACAACATTATGAATAACCTTTTGAGAAATTGCTCCGATTAATTTTTCCCAAAAATAAGGGCTTCCTGAATCCAAAAAGACTTCTTGTTTAGTATAACTTAAAAGAAAATCTTGGAATAAGGAAGTCAAATAGCGTCTCACTAAGCGATTAGGACGGCTTAATTTCAAGCAAACTTGAGAATTTTCTAGGCTACTTTGCACGATTTGCAAAGACACACAAACATATTCTAAAATACCCGTTTTTTCAATGATTTTAATGCGTAAGGGTAAGTAGCTATGCTCTAAAATAGTTTGAAAATCCTCGCTTTCTTTTCTTCCTTCACTTTGCATTCCTACGTGATAAGCCCAATTTAGCAAATAATCTTTCTTATAACGATGCCCATCATCAAGAATCAAAACAGAATTTGAGAGACGATAGGCTTTTGAGAAATGTTTATAGGCAAAATTAATGGCTCGCATTACAAATTGCGATTCCTTTTCAATGCTGATTTGTATGTAAGGCTCTAAGAGCTCTACTTTCATTACTACTTCCTTGATACAAAATCTAATCTTACTTTAAGCAAGATTAGTTCCAATTTTTTGCAAAAATGCTTTGATTTCCCCTAAACTCGCTTGAATCTTGTGAATTTCTTGTTGAGGAGCAAGGGTATTTTGCATAACGAATTGTATCTTATTTGTGGTTATTTTTTCTAATTGATGCAGAAATTGTGAATAAGTTTTTTTCAAAAGATTCATTGGTCCAAAAAGTCTTGCTTGAAATTGCTCAAAACAAAAAGCTTCATTAAGAAAATCTCGAATATTCTCTAATGTCGGGTTAAAAAGGGCAAATTCCAAGGGATTTTCTTGATGTTTTTTAAGGGCATATTGGATTTTAGAATCGAGTTTATTAAGTGCTAAGTCTAGTGCGTTATTGTAGTTTGTGGAAATAAATTGGCTAAGAAAATTTAACTCACTTTGCAAAAAAGAGGTTGCCATTAAATCATTTTTATAAAAATCAATGAGTAAATTTTCATAGCTTTTTTGGGCGAAATTTTCTAATTCTTTAAGACTTTGATTTTGTGGGGCGTATTTATAAAGCTCTTGTTTTTGAATCTCTTTGGTTTTCCACTCTAAAATCTCTGATGTAAGATTTTGTGAAAACTTCTCAATCCCGCTTAAAAATGCTTCACAAAAGTTTTTGATTTGCACACTTAAGCTTCTAAAATTTTTCACTAATTGCGTATCAGGATTTTGCAATTCAAGGCGAAGTTGGTCGAGATTAAGCAGCGTTACTTCACTTGTGTGATTATTGAGTTTTACTCTTCCAAGCAACCCTTTATCTTGCACACTAAAAGTCAAAGATTTTTTAGTAAGGCTATTATAGATTTTTTGGGAGAGGGAATCCAAAAGGGAATCTAAGCCAATATAGAGGTCATTAAAGACTTTTTGCTCTTTTTCTTGTGCTTGGTAGCAAAGGGTAGTGGTTTTTTCTTGATGCAATTTAAGGATTACTTTGAGTTTTTTATAGCAAAGAAGGATTTTGTGATATTGATAATGCAATAAAATATGCTGTTCTCTTAGTTTTCTTGCAATGCTGAATTGTTTAGCAATTTTGGATTGAGGTTTAATGGTTGTTTTTAAAAATTCAAAAATAGCAGGCATATTAGAATCTTGCATTAATTGTTCATAAGAACTTTTAGAGGACTCAAGTCGTTTTTGCTCTTGGCTAATATGCTCTTTGGTTTGTTGATGGAGATTATCAAGCCACGAAGTGTTGTAGCGGATTTGCAAATCTTCTTGGCGAGAAAACTCTTGGAGTTCTTGGGCGAAATGGTTAAGAGAGAGTGCGAGAATTTGTTGTGCTGTGTTAAGCCTTGCTTTGAGGGCTGTTTTAGCAGAAATAGGAATCACCTCTGCAAAAATCCCACTAAAAGCATTTTTAGCATATTCAAGGCTTGTTTGCACCTCTTCTTCATTTTTAAGTCTGTCTTTTTGATTTAAAACGCAAAGGCTTTTTTGAGAGTAATGCTTCATCATTGCTTTAAGTAGATTAGTTTCACTTTTTTTACCTGCATTATCAATGAGGGTTAGCCAAATAATCCCATCAACATTTTCTAAAATTTTTTGCGTGGTGAAAGTGTCTTCTTCATTTTGGGAATTAAATCCGGGCGTATCCAAAAAATTAATCTCCTTAAGAAGCAAAAGAGGCACATAGAGGCAAAAATGGTCTATATTTTGGGATTTTTCACGCGTGAGTTCTTGCAAGAAATTCACATTTTGTAAAATCTTTCTACCATCTTTATAATGGATTTCCAAAATATAATCCTCACCATAACAAATTTTACAAACTTTAGAAGTGATAGGCGTAGCACCTGTAGGGAGAATATCCTGCCCCAAAAGTGCATTTAAAAAGGTGCTTTTACCGCTTGAGAATTGCCCGACAATAGCGATTTGCATTGCTTCTTTGCTTTGAGTTTTGAGGTTTTCAAAAAAACTTAGAGCATAATCATTAGGATTAAGAGTATTTTCGCAAGCTAAAATAAGCTTTTCAATCGGGCTTTGGGTGTTATTTTGTGCGAGGATTTGTTGGCATTGAGTGATGTATTTTTGAAGCATTAAAGATTCCTTGTGGCAAAGTTTTTAAGTTCATCAAAGCAATGGAGAGATTCTTGGATTTGAATATGCTTGGCATTGAGTATTTTTTGCTGCTCTTCTTTGTGAATTTCCTTAGAATCATTTTGTTTGAGGGCATTTTGTAAAATTTCATCTTTGGAATCCAAAAGCGATTTAGTCTCCAAATAAATGCTCTCTAAGGCTTCTTGAAATCCTTTAATTAAATTTTCTTCTAAAAGTTTGCTTTGGGTAAGAATGAGATTTTCAAAATCTCCAAAGGATTCTATAAAGAGATTTTGCAAAGCGAGTAAAAGGCTGTTTTTTTGGCTTTTGTTAGCATTTTTAATTAAAGTTTGGAGTTTAGAGAAAATGAGCTTTTGGGTTTTATTAAGATTGCTTTGATTAAAAGAAAGATTGTGGGGAATGTTAGTATTTAGGTTTTCAAATCGGCTTTGGATTTGAGTGATTTTTTTATTGAGATTTTGCCCATAACTTCGCAAAATATCAACGAGAAAATCTTTTAAACCCTGTGCGAGGATATTTTCCAATCTCTCAAGATTTGGGGTTTTATTTTTTTCAAAATCATAAATTATATCATCAAAAATCCTTTGAGCTAGGATATTTTGAGCTTCTTTGAGCTTTTGAGTAAGGAAATTTTGGAGTGTGTGGAGATAATCTTGAACTTCTGCCTTAGCATTTTGCAAGGTATTTTGGGATTCTTGATATTCTTTAAGGGCAATTTCTCTCTCTTTGGTTGCTTCTTTGATGAGTTGCTTAATTTCCTCTTGAGTGCTAAAAAGGAGCTTTTGTTTAAGGGTGATTTCTTCTAAGATTTTTTTTGCAATCTTGCTAAAACCCTCTGTGGTAAGGAATATAATATCTTTTGCTTTGGTGCTATTGCTTCCTAAGAGTGTGTTTTCAAGATAATTAAGCAAGGCAGGAAAATTAGAATCCTCATAAGTGTATCCAAGCTCTTTGGCTTTTTGGGGATTAGTTTGAGTAAGGAGGGCAGGATAACTCGCTAGAGGGATAAAATCCAAACGCTTAAGGAGCAAGGAAGCTTGATTGTTAGGCATTGTTTTTAAAAGCTGATTGCGGATACTTTGCTGTGTGTAATTTAACACGCCCTCAAGCTCTTTTTGGGAGAGCAAATCAATATGAGTGAGTAAAATCAAGATTCTTGCAATATTGCTTGTTTGCAGCGTTTCAAGAATAAAATCAATATCAATTTGTGTGGCAGCTTGAGAGGCATTCATCGTATGAATGAGTAAATCGCACTTTTGAATATAACTTTTTGTGATTTCCTCTCTTAAAATAATAGGGTCATCAAGTCCCGGAGTATCGACAATTTCAACATTATTTTCTAAAAAAACTAAAGGGGTAAAAAGCGTTGTTTGCTTGATAAGATTGCAAAGTTTGCTGGGGTGATTTGCTGAAGTGTAAGTGGGCAAATCGCTAATAGCAATTTTTTGTGTAATAGCTTGAGGTGCAATAAAATTTTGGATTTGGGATTGAAAATCGCTAGAGGAGAGGAGTTTTGCTTTAGTCTCCTCGTCCATATAATTTTGAATTTCCTCCCATTCTTTTGTGTTCCAAAAAGTAATTTGGGCATAAGGTTCTTGAGCGTATTTGAGGATTGTGAGGTTGGCTGTTTCAGGGATTGTTGAAGTTCCTAAAACCTCTTGTCCCAAAAGTGCATTTAAAAAGGTGCTTTTCCCTGCACTTAAAACACCTGTGATTCCGAGTGAAAATTTTTGTGTTTGGAGATTTTCAAGTAAGGAATTAAGCAAATCTTGCACGCTCAAATCACAATCAAGAAGTTTTTGGGATTGCTGTGAGAGGATTTTAACGCTTTGATTGAAAAAATCCCCCTGCAATTGATTTTCCAAAGCAGAGGCAATAGAGGTTTTATCGGATACATTAGTGGTTAAAGCAAGTTGGTTTAAAATATTTTCAATCTTATTGAAATGCTCCCCGTTTATGAGTTGATTTTGCTTTAAGATGGCAAGTTTTTGGAGTGTTTTTTGAATAAGGGGTTTGGAATTTGATTTAGAGAGTAAAAGACAAATGCTGTATTGAGTCTGCAAAATAAGTCTAAAACTAGGCTCTTTTTTAAGGTATTTATCAAAAAGATGCAATAAAACAGGAGCTTGATAGAATAAGTTAAAATGATGAGCATCAAGGCTTAGGAATATCGCTAAAATATCGCTATCATCTTCTAAATTATCACTTAGAATATGAAAATTTTGCAAGGGGAGAAGTTGGGGAAAATATGATTCAAGAGAAAAAGTTTCCATTAGATTCCTTTAAAGATAAATTGAAGTTTCCAAAAACAAAACGCACTCATAAAAAGAATAAAGCTTAAAAAGCAGCACAAAACATTCCAACCATAATGATGATACAAATAACTTGGGAGAGTCGTCCCAAAAGTCCCTCCCGTATAGTAAAAAGCTAAATATAAGCCATTTGTAATGCCCTTTTTTTGCGTTGAGATTGAATTAACAAAAGAAGAAAGCACACTATGAGTAATAAACATTCCAATACAAATCACAAAAACAGCAAAAAAGAGCCACCAAAAATCCTTTAAGAGCATAATCAAGAGGGCAATGCTAAAAATTATAAAACCAAGCACAATGGTTCTTATCTCCCCTCCAATAAATTTTGTGATTCTGCTGGCTAATAAAGCAGTGATAATCCCAATAATATAGCCCACATAGAGGAATCCTATTTGAGCAGGAGTAACAGAGGGATTATTTTGTGTGATTTCAAAAGGCATAAAATTAAGAGCACCTTGAAAACAAAAGCACACCAAGAAAGCACCGCCATACAAAAGTACATAGCGTCTATCACCTAAAAGAGTTAAAATGATTTTGGGCGTGATTTTAGCACTTTGGATTTTTTCATTATCATTAGGGAAGCGAAAAGTTAAGATTGCAATAATAAGGGTGGTAATACCTAGTGTAATAAAAGTAAATTGCCAAGAAAATAAAGTTGTTAGTAATCCTCCTCCAACACGGGATAAAACGCCACCAAAAACGGTTGAGGCAACATAAATACTAATGTATTTTTGTGTGTTATTTAAATCAAGTCGCATTAGAGTCGTCAAAGTCGCTGTTAGAGCAGCAGGAATCACGAGAGCTTCAAGGATTCTAAGGGCAAGGAACATTTCATAATTAATGCTTAGGCATAAAAGGCATTGAAAAATTCCTGTTAAGCTCAATGAAGTAGAGAGGATAAGACGTGTTTGAAATTTCTCTAATAAATAACCATAAAAAATCGGAGCAAAGGCTAAGGCAAGCAGCACAACAGAAGTAAAAAGGCTGACTTGCGTTTTGGAGATTTGAAATTCACTAACCAAAAGGGGCTGAATGGGTTGCGTAATATAAAGACTAGAAATTGTAACAATTGCACTTAGCATAATCACACAAAGCCTCAAATTTTTACTCATCAAATCCTCACTTAAAATGATAATATTATTCCAATCTAGCTTAGAATGCTTTTAGTTTCTTAAAATTTTTAAGGAAACTTTACTAAAGATTTAAATATTTTTAAAATAAAGCCTTAAATTTCAAAGCCGACATTGTAGAAAATATCCTTTCTCGTTTTGGGGATTAAGCTTGTCTTAAAACTTGGTAGTTGGATTTGCTTAGGCTTGAGAAAGATTGCTTCGGCATTTCATTCCTTGCAATGGCAAGGTGGTGGATTGCTTTGGCAACACCTTGCAATGACGATAGGAAAGTTTGCAATGACAATTTGGACTTAAATCTTTTGCAATCTAAGCAAAAATTATTTAAACCATTTTTTTACTTTTTCCATTAAGCCCTCAAGGCAATTAATCGGTTTTGATTCCTCATAGCCAAAAGATTGGTGCAGATTGCTGACAAGCTCCTTTTGTTTTTCATCGAGTTTTTGAGGATAAACAATATTCACTACTGCAATAAAATTCCCTTTTCTCCCGCTAGATACGCTTTTTACCCCTTCGCCGTGAAAGACAAATTGTTGCTTATCTTTGACACCTGCAGGGATTTTTAACTCTAACTCTTTAGTAGGCGTAGGGACTTTTATCACCCCACCAAGCATTACAAGTGTAAAAAACACAGGAACTTCTAAATAAAGGTCATTATTGTGGCGGATAAAATGCTCATCTTCTTTTACTTCAATTTCTAAATACAAATCCCCACGACTCCCATCGTTCATTTCGTTGCCACGTTTTGTAATGCGGATTTGATTTTGGCTATCCACACCTTCAGGGATATTAACCTCAAAGCTTTCTTTGACTTCCTCAAAGCCCTTTCCTCTACATTCTGGACATTTTTCAGTAATAGTTTGTCCGCTTCCTTGACAGGTTGAGCAAGTTTGAGCAAAAGTCATAAAACCTTGCGTGAAAGATTCTCTCCCACTTCCTTTACAAGTAGGGCAAGTGCTAACCTTGCCTTCTTTTGCTCCACTTCCTTTACACGCTTTACACGCTTTTTTATAAACAATCTCGATTTCTTTTTTGCAACCAAAAATCGCTTCATTAAAGGTTAGCTCTAAGGTAATTGCTAAATCTCTTGAGTATTTATCTTGCTTTCGTGTGTTTCTTCCAAAACCACTCCCAAAACCTCCAAAGCCGCTTCCTCCGCTAAAAACAGAATTAAAAATATCAAAAATCCCGCCTAAATCCATATCACCAAAACTTACGCCACTACTTTCTAAGCCTTTTTTGCCATAGCGGTCATAAATTTGTCTTTTTTCCGCATCGCTTAGGATTTGATAGGCTTCATTGACTTTTTTAAAGGCTTCTTCGGCTTCTTTATTATCCGGATTCCTATCAGGGTGGTATTTTAAAGCCATTTTCCGATAAGCTTTTTTAATTTCATCATTAGTTGCACTTTTATGCACTTCCAAGACTTCATAATAATCAAATTCTTCCAAAAACTCATCTCCTCTATAAAAAATAAGTTTGTTATTCTATCTTAATTTAGTTTTATAAGTTATTAAAAAAATCTCCGCTAAACTTCTTCTATGAAATACCCAGAAAATTTTGCCAAACTCGTCGAATCTTTAGAAAAACTCCCTAGTATTGGGAGAAAATCCTCTATCCGATTAGCCTATTTTCTTGCTTTTGAGGACAAATTTAATGCCCTAAAAATTGCTCATAACATTGAAACTTGTATTCAGGAATTAAAAATTTGTGAATCTTGCGGCGGAATTAGTCAAAATCATTTATGTGAAATCTGTTTGGATTCAACAAGAAATAATGGAGAATTATGTATAATAGCAAGTCCGCGTGAAATTTTTTTAATCGAGGAGAGTGGTGAATTTCGGGGCAAATACTTTGTGATTGAAAAACTTGAAGCTTTGGATTTGCAACTGCTGCAAAAAAGAATTGAAACTGAAAAAATCAAAGAAATTATTTTTGCTTTTACTCCCTCTTTGGGAAGTGATAGCCTAATGCTCTACTTGGAGGATAAACTCGCCCATTTAGGATTAAAATTTACTAAAATCGCACAAGGTGTTCCCACAGGAGTAAGTTTGGAGAATATCGACCAACTCTCTATCATTAGGGCTTTTCAATCGCGTATAAAAATTTAAGAAAGGGATATTGTGACAGAAATTATCAATAATCTTGACTTTCATCTTATAGGGATTGGAATTACTTTATTTATTAGTGTCTATGCCAGTAAAATTTCAGAAAAACTAGGAATCCCTCTTTTGCTTATATTTTTGGGATTGGGAATGCTGCTTGGTTCAGAGGGACTTGTAGGAATTAAATTTGATAATCCTCTTTTAGCTCAAATTACCGGCATTATTGCTCTTATTTTTATCCTTTATAGTGGAGGATTGGATACGCATTGGCACGATATTAAAACCTCTGTGGTTAATGGCGTTTTACTCGCTACCATTGGGACACTATTGACTGCTTTAGTGATGGCTATGTTTATTTATTTTGTTTTGGGCTTTTCTTTCTTGGAGTCTTTACTTTTAGGCTCGATTGTCTCATCAACTGATGCGGCAGCGGTTTTTATGATTCTAAGAAGTCAAAAGGTTAAACTCAAAAATAATATTGATAATCTTTTAGAATTAGAATCAGGAAGTAATGACCCAATGGCGATTTTTCTTACCATTACCATTTTGCAACTGATTATAATGCCTCAAACAGATTCCGCTTTGAGCTGGATTTTACACTTTTTTGCACAATTTATACTAGGGGGAATTTTGGGGATTGCTTTTGGTTATCTTTTTCCCAAAATTTGCATACACTTAAAAATCAGTCAAGTCGGACTTTATCCCCTCATTAGTATAGCGTGGCTTTTTATGATGTTTGGGATTTCCTCTACTTTGGGCGGAAATGGCTACTTGACAATCTATATCGCTGGTATTCTCACAAATAAATATGCTTTTCCCAACAAAAGTAATATCATCTCTTTTCACGATGCTTTAGGTTGGATGATGCAAATTATTGTGTTTCTTGTTTTGGGATTGCTTGTTTTTCCTTCACAGCTCCCAAATGTCGCAATACAAGCAATTTTTCTCTCTTTTGTGCTGATTTTTGTTGCTCGTCCTGTGAGTGTTTTTATCTCACTTTGCAAAAGTCGCTACACCACAAAAGAAAAGACTTACATTTCTTGGGTAGGCTTAAGGGGAGCAGTCCCTATTATTCTTGCAACTTATCCCTATGTGCATAAGCTTGAATATTCTGCAACAATTTTTCATATCGTATTCTTTATGGTGCTAGTCTCCGTTTTATTGCAAGGAATGACACTGACTTTTATAGCAAAAAAGCTAGATATTTTGGAGGATTCCGCAAATTCCTCACATTAAAAAGAAAAATTCCAAAATTGGAATCCTTTTTGCTAGAATAAGCTAAGATTTGGATTTTAAGGAGAAATAATGCGAAAGTTATTAGTTATTGGATTCCTTTTGGGCTATTTTACGCAGATTTTAGGGTATGCCTACCAATCCCAAAACCACCCCTTACTTGAGCAAAGACGCAATAAATTGCTAGGGATTTATGGTTCTTTTGCAAGAGCAGAATCAGACTCTAAGCTCAGTATAGAAGGATTTGATACACAAAATTTCGATTTGAGTGAAAATCAGCTTGGCTTGGGAATCCAAATTGGCTATTTACTCTCTAGCAATCACCGAATCCTGTTGGATTTGGGACATTTTTTCAAAAAGAATGGATTTTCTTATGATATATTCACGCTCGGCTATGCTTTCACCCCAGCATTACCAAATACACAAAGTTGGCGTTTGCTCTTAGGTGCTAATGCGGGGATTGCTAGAGCTAACTTTGATTCAGGTAGTTTCACGGTTAATGATAGCTCACTAGAATCTTTGACTTACACGGGATTTACTTTTGGTGTCAAAGCAGGGTTGCTTTATGAACTCGAATTTGGGGAACTCGAATTTGGAGTGCAAGCTCGCCGCTTAAATTTTGGCGAAAAATCTGGCACTTTAGATATTAATGGAACACCTACAAATACGCAATTAGATTTATCCAAAACCTCAAATGTAGGGGTTTATTTTGGCTACAATCAACTTTTCTAAGCCACTCACAATCCCTAAAAATCCTTCCAAAAAATTCCTCTACACTCTGTTAGAGGAAGCTTATTGTTACTTTAATGCTCCTTGTCGCATTTCAGAATCTCAACTTGACCCTTTAGGGATTGCTCGGGATTATCAAGAGGAGAGAGTGGCTATTTTTTGTGCTTTGTTTGCTTATGGGAATGTGAGGGCGATGATAAAATTTTTAAAATCTTGTGATTTAGCCGCACTCAAAAAGAGGGAATCCCAAAAAATATGCACCCATAAACCCTATCGCTTTCAAACCCAAAGTGAAATTCAAGCCTTTTTTAAAACCCTTTGTGAAATCCAAAATCCCCACACTTTATTTTTGGATTCCTACTTACAATCTTGTAGCATTCTTGCAGGAATTCAAGCACTCCAAAAAGCATTTTATCAGCATTTACCTCAATCTTTTAGGCATTCTAAAGGCTTGATATTTCTCATCGGTAAGCCGCACTCCGCTTCTCCCTTGAAACGTTGGAATATGCTTTTGCGGTGGCTTGTACGTAAAGATAAACTTGATATGGGATTGTGGCAGGATATTAGCCCTTCAGATTTGATTTTGCCCCTTGATACGCATACCTTTAAAATCTCTCAAAGGCTTGGAATCATCACTCGCAAAACTTATGATTTGAAATCCGCCCTAGAGGCTACACATTTTCTTAAGAGTCTTGACCCCAAAGACCCGATAAAATATGACTTCGCCCTCTATCGTATGAGTCAGCTTAAGCTCCTTTGATTGTCATTTAGTTTTAACCTAAAA
Source organism: Helicobacter sp. (assembly GCA_022511145.1). Classification (GTDB taxonomy): domain Bacteria; phylum Campylobacterota; class Campylobacteria; order Campylobacterales; family Helicobacteraceae; genus Helicobacter_D. The sequence goes on along the minus strand of JAFLSC010000003.1, from coordinate 41,290 downwards.
TCCCAAATCGACTCCGCCTTTTTCGCCAAGTTTGTAATTTGTGGCTTTAGGATTTTGGGGTGATTTTTGCTTTTCATTATTTTGATTAGATTTTTCTTTACTTTGATTCAAGTTTTCGTCATTTTGGCTAAAGAAAAGCTGATTTTCTAATTCTTTATTAAAATCAAGGGCGATTTTTTCTAGGGCTTTTTGCTGTTTTTTAATATCCTCACTCAAGGTAATTTTGGAATTTAGGGTTTTTGAATAAAACACCTCTCTTGTAGGGAAAAAGATGAGTTTATAAGCAATATTAAGGCTTAGTTTCTCGCCCGAGCTAATGGGATTTTGGAGTTTTTGCCCCTCTAAAATCTTAAATTCCAAAATATAATCTGCCCCCAAAACATTCCCAAGCTTGTAAATCTCATCACTTGAAGCCTCTTCGCTTTTGAGCAAATCATTTTCACTTTTATAATCATTGTCTCTTTGCAAAAGCTGAAAATTCTTACTTTGAGTAAAAACATCGCTCAAAGCCTCTTTGAGATTTTCGCTCAAAGTCGTGCGGCTCAAATCATAAAGCACAAGTTTAGCTTTTTGATTGTTTTCGAAAATATATTTATAAGCGGAAATCTCTACTTCAACGCCGTGTTGCGTTTGATTGATAGCGTTGATTTTATAAGTATCAATGCGTCCTTTGGAGATATTTTGCAAAAATTCATTGGTACTTTGTTCAATCTGCCCGATAGAGCCAACATCAAATTTCACGCTTTTAAATTCCTGCCTTAGATTCTCTCCACCTACACCTTTAAGCTGTGATAAAGCCATTATTAAAGCATTATTGAGGGCTTCTTGCTCATTTGCCCCACTGCCTTTAGCCTCTATGACTTTGCTTAAGGTTTTGGGCTTGTGGTGGCTTAGTGTGCCTAAATCCTTAACATTTTCTTCTTTAAGATTGCGTTCTCTAGCGGGCAAATTAGACTCTTTGGCAGGATTTTCAGTGTTAATAATCTCTATCACTTCTACCTTATGATTCCCACCGATTTGATTCTCATCAAATGCCAAAACCAAACTTACAAAGCCCAAAAAAACTAGAAAAGTTCTCATTACCAAGTTACCGATTTATTTGTGCCGACTTTATCAATCGTGCGTTCATCTTCCCAAAAAGCCAAGCCGGAAGTTAAATCCGTTACACTAAGGTAGAAAAAATATTCCGCTTGTATATCTCCATTTTTTAGCTTCACATTATCTTGCCTAATTTTACCGCTTAAAGAAAAATCAGGAGCGACTAAAGTCCCTTTTTGTGCTATGGTGTTTTGATTAAATTCTTCATTATCCCTAAGTTCTCTTACTGCCTCACTCATTTCATCTCTAGCTCCTCCTGCAGCCACAGCAGTTGTGAGGATAAATTTACCTGATTTTCTAAGGGCTATGGTGATTTTAGAGATGAGTTTGTCTGTATCAATTCTTTGTGGGGTATCATTGATAATTCTGCCTATGGCTATGACTTTTCTTTGTCCGCTTGGGATATTTGCAAAAGCGGGGTCTTTTAACATACTCTCCACCATTATTTCAGCAGTTTTTTCAAAATCCTCTCTATCAAGCCCTAAGGTTAAAGCATCACTTTGCTTTTTTTGGGAAACTTTGCCATCGGTATAAATAGGAGCTGAACAAGCCGCTAAAAACAGCATTAAAAAGCCTAACGATAAGATTGCAATTTTTTTCATCTTTTCTCCTTTTTGTAATTATACCTTTTTAGTTTTCAATTTTGTAAATTCTTGCAGGAATTTCTTTTGAAAAAGAACGCACCAAAATCAATATATCTTTATTTTTATCAAGATTTTCCTTGTAAATTAAATCGTATTTGTTTGAAACAAGCTCGATAAAACCCTCATTTTCTAGCATTAAAATTTGAGCATTTTTAGGAAGAAAATTCCAAAATCTTAAATCCGCTCTTGTGCTTAAAGTGCTAAAAAGATTGCTTAATAGCGATAAAACTCCCGTCTTGTCATTTTTTGCAACCGCTATATTAAAACTCGTTTTTAAGGCTGTCGTAAGTAAAGCCTTAGTAACAATGAAAGTGAGATTGGTTTTAAATTCACTTGCGATAATGGAATCAAAATCAAATAAATTTTGAGTTTTTAAATTTTGTTTTATAGCAATAAGGGATTCAAAAGAAGCCGCTTGTTTTTTTAGCATAGGCATAGCTAAACTTGCCATAACAAGATTATCATTAACAATAAAAGGCACACTAAAACTAACTTCTTCAAAACTCGGAGCTAAACCGCTTTCGTAAATCACAAAAATATGTTTTTTGAGTCCTTTGGGTTTTAAACTGCTCGCATATTTATCAAATACTTTGAATTGTTTTTGCATTTCTGCATTTTTATTATGCAACACAAAAACTTCTTTAAGCAAATCATAAGCTTTTTTATAATCTTTATCCAAAAAGAAAAAAACAGCTGAAACATAAGTAACATAGGGATTTATAAAATCTTCTGTGGCTTTGAAATCTTCAAAAAGATTTTCGTATTGTTTTTCAATGAGTTGAGAATTTTCCTCAATGTTTTGCTTGAAATTTTTATTTTCCTTTTTGGCTTTTTCAAGCTCTTTGCGGTTTTTTTCTAAATAATAGGCAAAATATTCTTTAGCTTTTTCTTGACGTATTAAGGCTCGATTAAATTCTACTCTTGCGTTAGCAAAATCATTCAAACTCATAAAATTTAAGCCCTTAGTAACATTGAGCATAGTCCTTTCGTAATAAAAGCCCTCATAGTCAAAAATCGTATCGTTAATAAACGTTGAAGTAGCTGTTTTTAGAGCTTTACTTGCAGTGCTTTGCAAATCAACATCATATTTATAAGCTTCCTCACTTAAGTCAAAAAATTTATTACTTAGTTCAAACTCCTTGCAATCTCTCGCGATAGAACCCGCATTTAAACCCCTAAAAATCGTATCATTATCTTTCTTAAGCTCACCAAGCTCCTTTGCAAAAAAGTTCTTATCGCAATTTTGGGAGCTTAGCTGGTATTGATAAAAGTCATTATCTTGCTGATGCGTAGAACAAGACACAAAGAAAATAGCAAAGCAAAAAAGAAAAAAGATTTTAAACATTTTTAACTTTCTCAAAAAGAATATGATTTCTATTTCAAAAGGATTCCACTTAGTATTCTATCATATCCCCTACTTATTGTCAAAAACGGATTTAGATTTCTTTAGTATAAGAAAAGGATTTAGGGATTCAATCTATTTTTTTCATATTTTATCTCCCTTAAAGAATAGAGGCTAAACTGGCTACAAATAAAGCAAAGAAGTTTTAAAACCTTTGCAAATATCAAAACTAACACCTGCTTTTGATTATTCTGCTTTTTTGCCTCGGATTTTTTCAAGCCATTCTTTGAGTGTTTTTTCAAATCCTTTGGGGAACCATTTGACAAATTCTAGCTTTTTGCTCAAATACTTTTGCTTAACCCAACCCCCAAAATCGTGGGGATAGAGGTAATCTTGACTAAAATATTGAATATTTGAGGGAATCTCCAAAATACCGCCGCCTTTGACATACTCTAATGCCTCATCAATCGCTAAATAAGCCGTGTTGGATTTGGGAGAGGCACACAGATAAATCACACATTGTGCAAGGATTATCCTTGCTTCAGGGTAACCAATCCTAGCCACACTTAACATTGTAGAAGTAGCGAGATTTAGGGCATTAGGATTAGCATTACCGATGTCTTCACTTGCTAAAATCACCAAACGTCTTGCAATAAATTCTGGATTTTCTCCCCCTTGAATCAATCGTGCAAGGTAGTAAATAGCGGCATTTTCATCACTTCCTCGAATGCTTTTAATCAATGCTGAAATTAAATCATAGTGCACACTTGCTTCACTTGTGCCATCATTAAGTGAAGTTTTGCGAAAAGATTGAAGTAAATCAAGTGTTATTTCCTCTTGGGTGCTTAAAGCACAATCAAGGAGATTAAGCATCGCCCTAGCATCGCCATTGCTTGTTTTAATAAGATATTCTTGAATCTCTTTTTCTAAAGAGTAAGATTCCAAAATCACCGCTAAATCCTCTTGATTTAGAGGATAAAACTCAAAAAGCATTGAGCGAGAGCGAATCGCACCACTCAAAGCAAAAAAGGGATTTTCCGTAGAAGCCCCGATGATTAGGGCATAATGATTTTCCATAACAGGAAGTAAAAGCTCTTGTTGAGCTTTATTGAGCCGATGAACCTCATCGATAAAAATCAAAGGCTTTTGCAAGGTATTTTGATAATTTTTTAGGATATTGCGCAAATCCTCACTCTTAAAATTTGTCGCATTCAGCGGATAAAAGGGCTTCTCTAGCTCTTTAGCAATCAAAATCGCCGCTGTTGTTTTCCCACAACCCGGAGGACCAAAAAAGAAGCTATGGGGAATATTCCCCTCTTTTATCAACTTCAAAAAAGGAGCATTTTCGCCAAAAAGATGATTTTGTCCAAGAAATTGTTGAAAATTTTTAGGTCTTTTATTGTATGCTAAATCTTTCATTTTCTATCTTTAAAGGAAATTTATGTCAAATTATACTCCTATTTTGCTTGGAATATTCGCTATTCTTATGATTTTAATAATGATGTATGGCTTAGGCAATCCCATTTTTTAGCCTTGTCTTGAAATCTCACAAAGGAGGGATTGCCACGAAATTTGCGAATTTTCTTGCAATGATGATTTTATTCACACTAACAAGCCTGAACTTTAAAATCTTTTAAAATTTTTAGCACTTCTTTGGGACTATGAGCAAGAGTAATGCAGTCTAAATCCTCAATCAAATCTTTTTGAAGTAACTCTTGCTTAAGCCATGCAACTAACCCACCCCAAAACTTTTTACCATAAAGGATAATAGGCGTAGGCTTGTGTTTGCCTGTCGTGATTAAAACTATCACTTCAAAAAGTTCATCTAAAGTGCCAAATCCCCCTTCAGCGACAATAAAAGCTGTGGAATTGTAGGCAAAAACGAGCTTACGGCTAAAAAAATATTCAAAGGTTAAAGGAATTTCCACATAGGGATTGAGTTTTTGCTCACAAGGAAGTTGGATATTAAGCCCAATGGAGTAAATATCGCCCCTTTGGGTTTGCTTTTTGGCTTGCATTAATCCCCAATTCGCCGCTTCCATAATGCCCGGTCCGCCACCTGTCATAATGCTGTATCCCTCTTTGCCAAGCTTTCTTGCGAGTTTTCTTACCTTACGATACACTTTGCTTTCTTTGGGTATTCTCGCACCGCCAAAAATAGTAATAACATTAGAATAATGCTCTAGTTCCTTGAAACTAGGAGTGATTTCATCAACACAAAAATCTTTCATACCAAACTTTCATCTTATTAAAAATTAAATCTTAAATTATACCAAACTTATCAGGATAATATAAGATTCTAACAAAATTAAGAAGTATTTGCTATCTTAGAAAAGCTTTTGATGCTTTTTAGATTTGTTATTATAAGCATTTATTCTCCTAATAATTTCTTAAGTTTTTTATCTGTTTTGAAAGCTTTTTCAGGTTTTTTGTAATATTTTCTATAATCTTTCTTCGCAAACATAAAATCGATTTCCTATAAGGTTACCTTCATTTATACGAGTATTATAATACTCATCATTTAATTTTTTAATGTCCTCATCATTATCATTTACCATATAGAGAGCTAAAGCAGATATAGCAGATAAATAAATTTGTTTCGTGCATTTACCTATAACATTATCAATTTTATCGTAAGCAAATTGGTCAATGGGACAAATCTTTTGGATTTTCAGAACATATGCAAATAGGTTCTCTCGTTGTTATGTTAGGGCAATGTTTAGAACTACGACTATCCATAACTAATCTGTTAAATTCTTTTAAATTTTTTACTTTTTGCCCCTGCTCTGTATCCTTTGGAATAATCTTAAGAATAGCAAAATAAAGTTTAGAATACAGCCTATCTAGCCTTTGAAGCTCTCCACTCTCACACCACATATCATCTTTTCAACCTCACTCTTAGCCTTAGTGCAATCAAAGCTAAGATACAAATAAATATACAGATAATCTTATGTATTATGAAATCTCCTTTAATACTCTTAAAAGCATTGCATAATATTTTATCACCTAATGTTATATTTATGGCTCATAACTATGGAATTTGGCAAGATTGTATTATTTAAAAAATTCTTAATACATTGTCTTAATCTTTAAAAAACAAGGGGTTGATTTGCAGAAGTTAATCCCTCAAAAAAGAGGGAATTACTTTACTCAACAACGGGTGAGTGAGATTTTCTTTTATCATCGCCAATATCATCGCGATGAGGTTGAGAACCGCTAATAGCGTCCCAAACAATGCAACCTTCTGTTGGACAAGCACTCGCACAAGCTGGCTCATCATTGTGTCCTACACACTCTACGCATTTATCTTTATAGACAAAATAACAACCATCATTATTGGGGTTATCATCATCATCTACGATAGCTTCTACTGGACATTCATCAATGCACGCACCACAGGCGATACAAATATCGGTAATTTTTACAGACATAATTTCTCCTTTGACAAATTTTGAGCTTAAAGTATATAAAAAATGCGATAAAATATAGCTTTAATTTTAAAGATAAAATCTTAAATCTGATTTTTTTGAGGATAAGCAAATGAATGTTACTTTTGGTCCAATTTATTCAAGACGATTTGGGGAATCTTTGGGTGTGGATTTATCTCCCCAATATAAGCAATGTAATTATGACTGCCTCTATTGTGAGCTTGAGGGCAAAAAAGCACAAGAAACTATGGAGGAAATCCTAAGCGTTGAGGAAATCTTAACTTCTATTCAAGAGGCTCTAAGTAAATTCAAATCCATTGAATGTCTCACTATTACCGCTAATGGTGAGCCGACACTCTACCCACATTTGTATGAGTTAATGTTGCGGCTAGAGGATATTAAAGGAGCAGCAAAAACACTGCTTTTAACTAATGGGGCTTTACTTTGGGATTTAAATGTCTCTAGAGCGTGTTTATTGTTTGATAAAGTAAAATTCTCTCTTGATGCGGTAACTCCTGAAGTTTTTAAGAAAATTGACAGACCTCACAGCACCATTAATTTAGAGCAAATCTTACGCGGTATTTATGAATTTCGCCAAGATTTTAGAGGGGAATTGTATGCAGAGATTTTATTTGTTAAGGGTGTCAATGATGATTTAAAAGAGATTGAAAAAATGGCAAAATTCCTTTTTCCTTTGTTTGTTACTCGGCTAGACATTGGCACAATCGACCGCCCTCCTGCTTATAAAGTGCAAAAAGTCTCGCAAGAAGCTCTAAAAGAATTTCAAGCCCTATTCCAAAAACACGGAATCCGAACAAATTTACCTACACGAGAAACAACAAAAAGCCAAGAAAATCTAACTCTTAATGAAGAAGAAATCTTAAAAACTCTTGCTTTGCGTCCAATGAGTCAAGAGGATATAAAAGCCCTTTGGGATTCAAACACGCAAGAAATTTTAAGGAGACTTTGTAAAGAACAAAAAGTGATTGAAAACAAAATCAATGGTGTGGATTTTTATCAATTAACAAAAAAATAAGAAAAATTATGAAATTTCTAAATTTTCTTAGAGATTCTAAATGCCCTAATTAATGGGATTTTAAAAATATATTAACTTATGCTAACTTAATAATTATCCTTAATTTTATAGTTATTAACCTTTGTTAATTAAAGCTTCTTTAGCAAGGGCGATAATTGGTGCGTCATAGGCAAGATGGACAAATTCAAAAGGTTTTCCACTTTGTTGCTGCCCACTTAGCAAATCCCCGCTATTGCGGTATTCTAAATCCATTTTAGCAATCTCAAAACCATTGAGTGTTCGGCAAAATCTCCCTAAACGCTCATTTTGAGGCGTATTAGTGTATAAAAAACAATATCCCTTTAAACCATTGCGGCTTACCCTGCCACGTAGTTGATGAAGTGTTGCAAGTCCTAATCGCTCTGCCCCTACAATTATGATTGTTGAGAGCTTGGGTAAGGAGATTCCCACTTCAATCACCGTGGTAGCAAGCAAAATCCTACCCTTTTCCCTAAACTCTTCTAAAATCACTTCCTTTTCCTTATCTTTTCCGTGCGTTACATAAACACCCTCAAAATGCTTTTGCCAATAAGATTCCCCCTCTTTTAATGAAAGATAATCCATACTTTCACTTTGCTCCACTAAAGGATACACGATAATAACTTGATTTTCTTTAGCAATCTCGCTTCTAATATGCTCTAAAAGATACTTAAAATCTTGTTTTCCTATGACTTTAGAAGTAATATCTTTGGGAAAAGGCAAATCTAAAATGAAGCTAAAATCCAAATAATTAGATTCAATCATCGCTAGAGTTCTAGGAATTGGCGTTGCTGAAAATTGCAAAATATGGGCTCTCCTCTCGCCCTCTTTAAACATTTTCTCTAAAGCATTTCTTTGAGAGGTTCCAAAACGATGTTGCTCATCAATCATTACCAAAGAAAATCCGCTAAGATTTTGAAACAAAAGAGCGTGTGTGCCGATTAGAAAATCGCAATCTTCCCATTGCCCGATTTTTTCAGTTTGGCTTAAAAGGGCAACTTTAATGTTAGAGAGATATTTTTGGGATTCTTGATAAATTTGCTTAGCTAAAATAGAAGTAGGCACCATTAAAACGCTTCTGTAAGGCAAAGCAATCATCACAGAGGCAAAAATCACCATTGTTTTCCCACAACCCACATCACCAACAATTACGCGTCTAGCAGATTTATCACTATTGAGTGAAGCTTTAATCTCACTAATTGCCTTTTTTTGCCCCTGTGTTAGCACAAAAGGTAAGGTTGCAATCCAAGATTCAATCTCCCCTTTTAAAGGAGTAAGGCTTGAAAAAACTATCTTTTTACTTTGCAATTTTCGCATATATTCATAAATCTCAACAAATTTCAAAGCCTCTAAATAAACTCCAAACCAACCTTTATTGTGCTTAAATGCTTTATAAAAATTCTCATCAGGATTATAAATGACTTCTAAAGCCTTCAAGAATTTTTCTGGGACATTAGGGTAAATTTTAGTTAATATTTCAAATTTAAGAGTGTTTGAAAACTCTTGTAACTGCAATCCTTTAGCTCCTTTAAGGCTAAATTGCGGTAAGATTTTACCAGTTTGTTTAAGGATTTTGGGTTGTAAGAGATGATAATCCCCATAATGTTTTTGTAACTTCCCGCTCACGATGAGTGTTTCACCTGCTTTAAAAACTCCCTTATGATAAGGCTTAGCATTAAAAATCACTAAGGTTATCACACAATCAAACAAAGGAGCATAGCAAAGTGTCTTAGCCACTTTATAATGGCTATAACTTTGCACTATCACTTCAAGAATGCTCTCTGTCTCTGGCTCTAAAGTCTTGCTTAAACAAGTATTTTGATAATCTTTGGGTGGAAATTTTAAAACAAAATCAAAAAGACTTACCACCCCAAGCTTTTGAATATTCTCTGGAATTTCCAAAAATCACTCGGTTACAACAAAAAAACTTAAATTTTTAATTTCTTGGTGTTTTTTAATATAATCATTAATTTCTTGCAACTTAAGATTTTGTATCTCTTGGAGGACTTGTGAGCCAAAATCCAAAGGTAACCCACGATAATAATAATTAAACGCACTCCCTAATCGCTGCTCTAGCGTTTCATTGCGTAAAGGCTCACTACCAAGCAAGTATTGTTTAGCTTCATTTAATTCTTTTTGAGTCATACCTTTAGCTAAATATTCTCCAACAACTTCTTTCACGATTTTAAGGGCTTCTTTTTGATTTTCTAGGCTAGTTTGCAAATATCCTTGTGCATAAGAGAAAGCATTACGGCTACTCAAATACATCATTGCTGAATACGCCAAACCTCGCTTCACTCTAACTTCTTCAAGCATTCTGCTTCCAAATCCTCCGCCACCTAGCACAAAAGAAGCTACTTTAATCTTCGCACTTTCTTTTTGAAAATCTTGCACAAAAAAGGGAGCACCAAAATAAATATAAGCTTGTTTGGTGTCTTTTTTGAGCGTTTTCATCTCACTTTTATCACTAACTAAAATCGTAGGAATGGCTACTTCCTCGCCGATAGGCAAAGATTCAAAAGTATTTTGCAATCGCTTTTTAAGGGTTTCAAATTCCACATCACCACCGATTACTAAAATCATTGATTTTAGATTAATATAATGCTTATAAAAAGCCTCAATCTCTTTGAGTGTGATTTTTTGTAAAGATTGCGTGGTCCCTCCTAGCGGGTATTCCATAGCAGAACCCTTAAAAATCATTGCATTTAAACCCTTTTGGGCTTGGTAATCAAAGTCATTTTCTTTTTCTAAAAGAGTAATAAGGGCATTTTCCCTCACTTTTTCTAATGCTTTGGGTGTAAAATTAGGGGATTGTATTAATTCTTTAAGGTATTCTAATGCCTTTTCTTGCTCGGCTTTCATTCCACTAAGGGTAAAATTCATCGTCTCTAAACCGCTTCCTACATTCAAGGTGATTGCTCTCTCCTCGAGTTTTTGGGCAAATTTTGTCGCCCCAAGTGCTTTTGTCCCTTCATTAAGGAGTGAACTTGTTATATCTGATAACCCATAGGATTGATGATTACTCACTGCCCCTGCTCCTTTAAAGATAACTTGCATATGAAACAAAGGGAGCTGTGAGCTTTTTTCATAAATTACGGGGATTTGCACTCCCTTAACCTCAAGATTTTTTAATTCTACTGCCATTGCTAATCCTTTCAAACACAATCCCAACAATAAAGCCCTGATGATTTTTTTCACTAAAATTTCTCCAAATATTCATAAGCTGTATTGCGTTTAGCGGGCAACTCTCCAATATCACGGATAAGCTCAATCATTTCTTGCTGATTCATTGAATTTCTTGCACCTGCTGCAGCTACAACATTTTCTTCCATCATTGTGCTACCTAAATCATTCGCACCAAAAAGCAAAGCAAGCTGTCCTATATAAGAACCTTGCGTTACCCAACTGCTTTGAATGTTTTGAAAATTATCCAAAAAAATCCGACTGCACGCAAGAAGCCTTAAATAACGATTTGAGGAAGCTTTATGGAGATTAGGAAAAGTTTTTTGTAGGGGTGTAAAAGCAGGTTGAAAACTCCATAAAATAAAGGCTCTAAAGCCATTAGTCTCCTCTTGAAGAGTGCGAATCCTCTCCCAATGCTCAATAATCTCCTCATCACTCTCCACGCTCCCAAACATCATTGTAGCCGTGCTTTTAATGCCAAGTTTATGGGCAGTCCTATGCACATCAATCCATTCCTCTGAATCTAACTTTTTAGGAGCAATCACATCTCGCACCCTATCACTTAAAATCTCTGCCCCTGCTCCGGGGATTGAAGAAAGACCACATTTTTGCAAACGCATTAAAACTTCTTGAATACTGCAATTAGAGATTTTAGCAATGTAATCAATCTCAATAGCAGAAAATCCGTGAATGGTTATTTGAGGATATTTTTGTGCAATATGGCTGACTAAATCTTCATACCACTCTAAAGTAAGTTTAGGATGCACACCGCCTTGAAAAAGAATCTGTGTCCCACCGATAGCTAAGAGTTCATCAATCTTTTTGTCAATTTCCTCAAAGCTCAAAATATAAGTTCCCTCTTCATTGATTTTTTTCTTAAAAGCACAAAATTGACAATCTACCCAACAAATATTAGTATAATTAATATTCCTATCCACGACAAAAGTCGTTATATTATCAGGGTGAAGCTGTTTTTTGATTTGATAAGCCATTCTGCCTAATTCTTTAAGAGAGGCATTTTGCATTAAATCTAAAATCTCTTTTTTGCTTATGCGAGGTAATTTTATTTTCACAATCGCATTTTGTTCTACTTTGCTCACAATATAATCCTTAAAATCGATTCCCCATTGTAAATTCAAATGAAGAAGTATCATCACCGGGTTTTTTATCCAACGCTCTAGGCACAATAAAATTAATCGCCCCGATAGGTGAAATCCACTCAAGCATCACACCTGCTGAACTTCTCTCAATCTGATTAAATCGCTCCTGCCCTATCATACCATAATCATAAAATGCCCCTAAACGCATTTGCACCGTATCAAATAAACCATAGCTTAATTCCACAGAGTTATACCAAGTCTCTTTACCCCCAATCCTTGCACCTCTACTATCTCGCGGGGTAAGCGACCTGCTTTTATAACCCCTTAGCGTGCTTACGCCCCCTAAATAAAATTTATCAAGAATAGATAAATAGCCCGTATCCTCAATATATCCGAGCTTTGAACGCACCCTAAAAATCAAATCCAAATCTGTCCAATCCAGCAAAGATTTATAATAATAAAGGCTTCCAAAATATTTAATAAATTCAGAATCCCCGCCAACACCGGCAAATTCTACGCTACCACTAGCTTTCCAACCATTACGAGGGAAAAAATACGCATCGGTGTTATCATAGGAGAGTCCCGGAACAATAGAGGATTTGGTATATCTCCCATCATAATAATCTTTATAAAGGTCATTTTGAAAATCAGATAATTCAGATTCTTGGAAGATATACCCCACACTTCCGCTAAACTCATCGGTAAAATTTCTACCTCCAAAAAGGCTAAAACCCGTTGTTTTTTCACGATAATCATAATCGGTATAATCGGTTTGATACACATCAGTAGCAAGACTATAATCACTATCTAAAACCGCGGGATTATAAAGGTTAATCCGATAAGAAGTTGAAACTTCACTTTTATCAAAATAAATCCCTGCGGTTTGTCCGCTCCCAAAAATATTCCTGTCTTTAATTGACACACTCCCCATTAAACCATCATAACTCCCATACCCAACACCAAAGAGAAATTCCCCTGTTTTTGCCTCTTTAATATTAACAAGCAAATCCAAATGTTCCTCATCGATACGTTTTTCCTCTATCTCAACACTATCAAATCCTCCCGTCCGCATAATCGCATTTTTGGAACGTTGGATTTTACTCATTTGATATTCATCACCGGGTGCAAGGAGGACATTCCGCCGAATCACTCTATCTAGTGTCCTAGAGTTCCCTGAAATAATCACATCTCTAACTTTAACCTTGCTTCCGGGTTGAATATAATAAATAATCCGCACTTCTTTTGTGTCTTGGTTTTTATCCAAATCAGGAGTAACCCGCACAAAAGCATAGCCCAAATCCCCAATCTTTGTGCGTATCGCCTCGGTGTCTTTACGCATTTTCTCAATATTAAACACTTGCTTTTGTGTGAGTTTTAGCTCATCATAAAGCTCTTTATTATCAATCACTTCCTCTTCTTGCACAATCTCAACTTCAGAGATTTTATATTGCTGCCCTTCTTCAATGTAATAATCTAACTCCGCATTGTAGGTTGTAAAATCAGTCCGCAAAAAAGGTGTATCCACCCTTGCATCTAAATAACCCTTTTGCAGATAAATATCTTGAATCCTTAAAGCATCAGATTCTAATTCATTAATTTGGACTTTTCCGCTATTAAAGCCCCACATCCAACCTAGAAATTCTCTCTCTTTATTCGCTGTAACTGATTCAATCCTTGAGATTTTAACATTTTCTCTACCATAATAATTAGCTTTGCGGATAATAATCTCTTCGCCCTTATTAATCTCAAGTGTAACCTTAAGAGCTTTTTCTGATATTTCTTCTGTTTTAAACTCTACAATCGTATCATAAAAACCTTGGGATTCTAAAAGTGCAATAACGCGTTTTTTGGTATTAGCCATCTTGAGTTCATCAAAAACATCACCCTTTTTAAGACCAATCTCTGCTTCTAAAACTTCGGGTTCTTTCCCCGCTCCATAACCACTAACAATCAAACTTGCAATGATAGGTTTTTCTACAAAATGATAAACCAATCTTCCTTTTTCCTCTGTTACCCAAATATCTTTAAAATAGCCTTGCTGATAAAGATTTTTGATAGAGGAATCCACTTTTTGCACATCAAAAGTATCTCCTGCTTTGATTTGGATAATTTCATTAGCGATTAAAGGAGAGAGATGATTTAATCCCTCATATTCAATCGTTTGAATCTTAAAAGATTCTGCAGAAGCAAAAGAAACGGACAAAATACACGGCAAAACGCCGCCTAATAGTGCTTTTTGGGAGATAATTTTCATTAAAAACCTCTAAATAAAAAATAAAAATTTGCAAATTATATCTTTTTTGAGATTAAAGCTAACAAAACTAAAGCAAATCCGCTATATAATTTCAAAAAATTTATTATGAGGTTGTTATGCAAGCAGGAATTATCGGTTTAGGTTTGATTGGAGGCTCTTTAGGGTTGGGCTTAAGAGAAATTGGAATGTTTAAAAAAATTATTGGTTTAGATTCTGATTTGCTCCATTTACAGCAAGCTTTGTCTTTAGGACTCATTGATGAAGAGGCAAGCTTAGAGGAAATCAAAGCGTGTGATGTGATTTTTTTAGCCACACCTGTTGAGGCGATTTTACAAATCCTTCCTCAACTTATCGGGATTGCCAATCACACGACTATTATTGATTTAGGAAGCACCAAATCCCTTATTTCACAAAGTGTCCCCAAAGAAATCAGAAAAAATTTCGTTGCCGCTCACCCGATGAGTGGGACTGAAAATTTCGGACCCAAAGCAGCTTTTAAAGATTTACTCTCTCACCATATCGTTGTTTTAACCGATTTAGAACAAAGCGGGGAATACCAAGTTGCTTTAGCTAAAGAAATCTTTTTAGCATTAAAAATGACGATTATCAAAATGGATTCCCTATCTCACGATAATCACGCTGCTTTCATTAGCCACCTCCCTCATATTATCAGCTATGCTCTTGCTAACACTGTGCTAAGCCAACAAAATCCACAAGATATTCTTGCCCTAGCAGGAGGTGGTTTTAAGGGTATGGTAAGGATTGCTAAGAGCTCACCTAAAATGTGGCGTGATATTGCTAAGCAAAATCGCAATGAATTGCTTAAATCTCTAAAAGTTTTTGAAGAAGAAATGCAAAAAGCCCAAAAGCTCATTAAAGAAGAATCGTGGGAAGAGCTAGAAACTTGGATGGCAAAAGCTAATTCACTTTATGAGATTTTCTAACTTTTTTATATTAATTGCAATCCCAAATTATTTTTTTGTCTCCTTGATTTAATATTATTTAAAATATTTTTTACTTTTAGTTGCTTTTACCACTGCAATTTATCTTAATTTTACCCCCTAATCCTCAAAAAATCATCTTTCTTTAAAGAATGAAAATATATCTTAGGTGTATCAATATAGATTACATTTTTTGTTTCTTGCTTTGTATTATCTTTTTTAGCTACTATGTTAGGCAGATTGTGGTTTATATTCCATAAGAATAAAATTTTCTTGATTGTAATAACAATAGCCTAATATTAAACAACTTGCAAAACAAAATGAAATGATAATTTTTTTCATATTTATAGCTCGAACCCCAAACTTATCTCTTTAACTTTATCTTTTAAGCTTTAAAAAAAGTATAATTTTTAATATCTTTATACTCCTCATCTTTTGCAAAGGAAAATTCATCTATAAAAAATACATATTTCTTGTATGTATCAATGACTTTTTGTCCAAGTGAATGCTCTATAAGCAAACCTTGCTTGTTTTTATAGGAAATATATGCACATCTTATATCAAGTCAGAGATTCTTTTTGCTTTTTAGTAATCTCTTCCCATTGATTATTTTTGTAATCAGCCACCACCTCAACCCCTATACTATCAGTATTAATTGGGTATCTATCGGGATAAGATTTTGTTTTTTCATAATTTGATAATGCTTGTGGTTTCCAACCTAGACTTGTTATATATTTTTCCTCTGTCTTAGTTTTGATTTTAAAGATTTTATGGTGGCCACGACTGGACTTGAACCAGCGACCACTACCATGTCAAGGTAGTGCTCTACCAACTGAGCTACGCGACCTAAACAAGAAGTAATAAATAAAGAAGCAATCCAAAATATCAAATATTTTGAAATGTTAGATTTTATCGACTTTTGCTTTTAGTTTTTCTTAAAAAGATTTGATAAAAAATAATGACTACTCCAATATTAATCATCGCATCAGCGAAATTAAAAATCGCAAAATTAAAGAGATAATGCCAATAAACATAATCCACAACACCCCCGTGAATAAAGCGGTCAAGGATATTAGACGCACCCGCTCCAAAGATAATTCCAAGAGGATAAAGGTGAGCTTTAAGGATTGTTTGATGTCTCCACAAAAAGACAAAAATCCCCACTAAAAGCACGATTTGCAGATATTTTAACCATTCTTGCAAAAAAGCTAAGAGTGAAAATGCAACGCCTTTATTAAAAACAAGAATAAGTGAAATCACATTCCCCTCAAAGGTATATTCACTAAGCAAAAAAAACCACTTAATAGCTTGGTCAATCAAAAAAACACCGCAAAAACACAAAAGAAAAGGGAGCAAGAAAAAATCTCTCATTAATAAATTTTTCCTTTAAAATACTCTTGAGCTTGTTTGAGTGCCAAATCAAGCTTTTTAGAATCTTTGCCTTCTAAGAGAATGCGGAGTTTATTTTCTGTCCCGCTATACCGAATAAGATGCCTTATTTTTTGAGCTTCTATACTTTTAAGAAAATCACTATAACCTTTTAGAGATTCCAAAGGGGGCTTGGATTGAATATTGAGATTTTTTAGCACTTGAGGATAAAGCTCAAAGCAATTTAATGCCTCTGATGCACATTTTTGCGATTTAATCACATAAGCGATTGTTTGCAAAGCAGAGACTAAACCATCACCTGTTTTTGCAAAATCACTAAAAATAATATGCCCGCTTTGCTCACCGCCAAAATTAAGATTGTTTTTAAGCATTTCTTCAAGCACATATTTATCCCCGATATTAGAGCGAATAAGTTGAATTTTATGACGAGCGAGGAATTCCTCTAGGGCATAATTACTCATTGTGGTTGCTACAATGCTATTACTTTGGAGCGTCTTATTGTTTTTACACGCTAGGGCTAAAATCCCTATCAGTTTATCGCCATTAACCACCTCACCCTTTTCATCAACCACCACAAGCCTATCAGCATCACCATCAAGAGCAAATCCAATATCTGCCCGCACTTTTCTAACTTCCTCTTGTAACATTAAAGGTTGCGTTGCCCCGCAACCCTCATTAATATTAAACCCATTAGGTTCATCATTAATCACAAAGACTTCCGCACCCAGCTCACTAAAAATCGTAGGAGCAACCTTATAAGCTGCCCCATTAGCACAATCAATCACAATACGGATTCCATAGAGGGATAGCTCTTTGGGAAAAGAATTTTTAATATGCACGATATAGCGTCCCACCACATCATCAATCCTTTTACTTGAACCAATGGCTTTACCGGTTTTTTGTGCAGACTCCAAAAGAGCATCATCATAATAAATCTGCTCGATTTCTTCTTCGTCTTTTTCGTTGATTTTATAACCACTCTTACCAAAGAATTTAATCCCATTATCCGCATAAGGGTTATGACTTGCACTCACCATAATCCCACCATCACACCGCATATCCTCGGTTAAGTAAGCAATCGCGGGAGTAGGCATAGGACCGATTTGAATCACATTATAGCCCACTGCTGTTAAACCACTAACAAGGGCATTTTCAAGCATATAACCACTTCTTCGCGTGTCTTTTCCAATCAAAATCCTATTAGTTGTCGCGTGTTTGCGATAATAAATCCCCGCAGAGATTCCAAGTTTCAACGCACAAAAAGAATTTAACTTCACTCCCGCCTTTCCACGAACACCATCTGTCCCAAAGAGTTTTTCTACTAAGCCCATCATTCACCTTTAAGTTTTTATTTGCTTTTAATAAAAATTCAAATAAAATTTTAGCTTAAATTTTTTTATAAAAGGATTAACACCCTATGGCAAATCATAAATCAGCACAAAAACGCATTCGGCAGACAAAAACACGCACAGAAAGAAATCGCTACTACAAAACCCGAATCAAAAATATCACAAGAAGCTTTAATGAAGCAATCAAAGCTCAAGATATAACAAAGGCACAAGAAATTTTCAAACAAGCTAATCAAACTTTTCATAGCTACATTAGCAAAGGGATTTTGACAAAAAACACCGCCGCTAGAAAAGTAAGCCGACTTAATGCAGCTCTAAAAAAAGCCGCAACCGCTAAGTAATACTTTGGGTATTATCTGAAATTATTTTTCTTATGTTAGCCTCAAAACTCGAGCCTTTTATTCAACGTTATGAGGAGATTAATCGATTGCTCGTTTCTCCTCAAATCCTTAGTGATACCAAAAAGATTGCAGAGTTAAGCAAAGAGCAAAGCGATTTAGAAGAGCTTGTCTTAAAAGCAAAACAATTCTTAAAAAATCTGCAAACCATAGAAGACAACAAAGCCTTGCTTGATGATAAAGAGTTAGGCGAATTAGCCAAAGAAGAGATTAAAGAAGCAGAGACTCAAAACATTACTTTAGAATCTGAAATCAAAATTTTGCTTTTACCCAAAGACCCTAATGATGATAAAAATATTTATTTAGAAATCAGAGCAGGCACAGGGGGTGATGAAGCGGGGATATTTGTAGGGGATTTATTCCGCACCTATGTGCGATACGCTGAAATTAGAGGTTGGAAAGTAGAAATCATAAGTTCAAGTGAAAATAATGTGGGAGGCTACAAGGAAGTTATTGCCCTCATTAAAGGCAAAGGAGCTTATTCAAGATTGAAATATGAAGGCGGCACGCACCGAGTGCAACGCGTCCCTGAAACAGAATCACAAGGAAGAATTCACACTTCTGCTATCACAGTGGCAATTATGCCTGAAGTTGATGATGTGGAAGTAACGATTAATCCCAATGATTTAAGGATTGATGTTTTTAGAGCGGGGGGACACGGCGGACAATGCGTTAATACAACCGATTCCGCAGTAAGAATCACACATATTCCCACAGGTATTAGCGTCTCTATGCAAGATGAGAAATCTCAACACAAAAATAAAGACAAAGCTTTAAAAATCCTTAAAGCAAGAATCTATGAAGTCCAAATGCAAACTCAAATGCAGCAAAATGCCGATGTAAGAAAATCGCAAGTAGGAAGCGGGGATAGAAGTGAGCGAATCCGCACTTATAATTATCCTCAAAATCGCTTAAGCGACCACCGCGTAGGATTGACACTTTACAGCCTAGAGGAAATTATGCTTAGTGGGAATTTAGATAGCGTGATTGACCCTATTATCGCTTATTTTCAAGTGGAAGCTTTACAGGGAAGCGAGCTTTAATTAAGAAGTTTTTTAATTTTTTTGAGTATAATCTCACTTTCTTAAACTCTTTGGACAGATGGGTGAGTTGGCTGAAACCACATCCCTGCTAAGGATGCGTAGTCGCAAGATTACCGAGAGTTCGAATCTCTCTCTGTCCGCCATAATACTCTCTGTATTATTAAATTCTACTTTCAAAAAAAGCTAACTATTAAAGCTTATTTTCTCTATAAGCTAATTAATCAAGTAAGAAAAGTTCAAGGGGATATTTTTTACCTAAATCTTTCAAATCCAAATAAGCCCTCACTTTTAAAAACTCATTTTCAGGGTAGGTTGCAAGCTTTTCTTTGGCTTCATCAATCATTTCTAGCTCTAACAATACATAAAAGTAAGCAATCTCTGCGGCTTCATTTTTATTAGCTAAAGCTTCAAACAAACTTACCCAGCTTGAAGGCTCATAGCATTCTTTCATTTTTCTTGCCAAATGCAAATATTCCTCTTTGGTGTATTTCATCTCGGCACAAAGTTGCAAAATCTCATCTTGATTGAAATCTAATTTTTTAGCATAGCACATACCTAAGACTTGATTTGCCATTTCTTTATCAAACTTAATTTCCCCCACATAACGTTTTAGCTCTTTGATATTGTCCTCTTTGTCTAAGAGTTTTTTAAAAGCTTCTTTGCGGTATTCTTCCTCATAGCTTGATTTTTTAAGGACCTCAAGAGCAAACTTTTCATCACTATGAATGTGATTAATCATATTTTGCCTTACAAAAGAAGAGGTAGAAGGGGGCGAGAATTTTTTAAGATTAACATACTCACCACGCTTAAGATTACCTAAAGTTTCAATAAGTTCATCAATCCTTGCTTCACCACTTTTAATAGGTGTGCCCTCTTTAACATCAAATGTTAAATTATGTAACAAAGTTGAAAGGGCTTTGTAACGATTCATTATGGGCTGTTTAAGCGAGATATTTTTAGAAAGTAGTTGATTTTCGATTTGCTCTAAAATCAATCGATAATCTTGTTTATATTTGCTTCTTTTACGCCATAGGCGATATTTTCCGCCAAATTCCAAAAACACCACAATAAAGAAAAAGATAATAACAGGAATCACATACCAAAGGGCTACGAGTAAGGTAATACTTGTTTCTGAAAAAGGCAGATGAATCGTATAAGATTCTCCGCTTAAACTATACACATACAATCCCAACAAAACAATAAAAACAAATAATGCTCCAATATAATATTTTAACTTCATTTAGTCTCCTTTTGATTTTTTTCTACAATTTCTCTACAAACTATACAATATTTTGCGTAAGGTTTTGCTTTTAGTCTCTCAATCCCGATAGGCTCATCACACATTTCACAGATTCCATAACCGCCTTCTTCTATCTTTTTTAAAGCTTGGTTAATGTATTCTAAATCTTGATAATGCTGCCTAAAGATTGAACCCTCTAGCACATTTGTCATTTGTATTGCCGCAAAATCCGCTTCATCACCCAGTGAATTTTCCCGCACTATTTTCATTCTCGCGTGATGTTCTTGATTGTTATGTAAAATCGCCTCCCTCTTAGCTAACAAAATATTTTTGAACTCATTTAAATCATTCTCTTCCATTTAACCTCCGACCTTATTATAGCCCTTATTTATGATAAGGGTGATGATTGAGTAATCCAAACCCCCTGTAAATTTGCTCACTTAAAACCACTTTTGCCACCTTATGACTCAAAGTTAGATTCGATAAACTCACACATTGATGGCATTGTTGCAAAAATGATTCCTCTAGTCCATACGCTCCCCCGATAAAAAATACAATCTCTGTTTTATTTTGTAACAATTCAGCAAAACCATAAGAATCCAAAACCTTCCCTTGAGGTGCAAGAGCAATTCGGTATTGATGATTTTTAAAAGATTTTAAAAAAACTTGAGAATAAGACGCTTGAGCGAGTTTAGCATTAACCTTTTGTCCCTCTTTGATTGTTTTGCAAAAAGCATTAATAAACTCTAACTGCACACCAAAACCCCCGCACAAAAGGGCAAATTCTTGACAAATTGCCTCACTTATGTCTTGCGTTTGCTTAGCGATATAATACACAAAAACTTTAATCACTAAACACCTAATTATTAAGATAATAAAGCAATTGTGCAATGGTATTTTTCATTTCCTTTCTTTGCACAATCATATCAATCAACCCACAATCGAGCAAAAATTCCGCAGTTTGAAAGCCTTGTGGTAAATCTTCCCTTATGGTTTGTTTAATCACTCTAGCCCCTGCAAATCCAATCATTGCACCGGGTTCTGCCATAATAATATCACCCAAAAATGCAAAAGACGCACTCACACCACCCATTGTAGGGTCGCTCAAAACGGAAATAAAAGGTAAGCGACTTTCAGAGAGGCGATTAAGGGCGGCTGAAGTTTTTGCCATTTGCATTAAAGAATAAGTTGATTCTTGCATTCTTGCACCCCCACTTGCACTAACAATAACCAAACCTTGTCTTTTTTCAATCGCACGATTGATAGAGCGGACAATCTTTTCCCCTTCCACAGAACCCAATGAACCGCCCATAAAGCCAAAATCAAATAAGACGATTTGCACTCCAATGCCATTGATTGTGCATTCTCCACTTACCACAGAGCTAGGGCGTCCGCATTTTTTTTCGTATTCCTCAATGCGTTTTTTGTAACTCTTTTTATCCACGAAATTTAGAGGGTCTGTTGGAGCGAGTGCTTTATCATACTCGATAAAACTTCCTTCATCACACATTAAAGCAATCCTCTCTTGCAATCCTATCCGCATATGAAAATTACATTTAGGGCAAGTATGGTGCTGGGCAACCACTTCTTTATAATACATCAAAGCATTGCAGCTTGGGCATTTAACCCAATGACTTGGTGCTTCTTTGGGAGCGGCTCTATCTTCTTTTTTGAAATTTTTAAAAAAATCTGCAAATCCCACTTTCATTCCTTAATTCAAATAAAGGATAATATTTTATCAAATACATTCTTATGCTGACTTATAAGAAGCAGATTTTTATCTTGAAAATGATACAAATCTTGTGAAATAGCAAGTCCCGCTAAAATATCATAATCTCTTATCTCCCCTTTAAAAAATACAAAATTCACGCGTCTAGCATTTGCCAAAGACAGAGCTAAAGCTCCGGGTGAGCGGAATTTTAATCCCAAAGAAAAAAACTTCTCCACTTCTTTGGCATTTTGATAAGCCCCCTCAAAAATCCCGATTTTAGTTGATTGAGGTGAACTCACAAAAGGCTTAAAATCTTGGGTATTCAAATCCCCGATAAACACACCCTTACAATCCCGATAAATCACCTCTAAGTTGCAAAAATTTACCACCACCGCTAGATTTTCTTTACCCTTAGAGTGAATACTTGCCCCATAATAAGGAAAAGAACAAGCATAGTTATTGCTCCCATCAAGCGGGTCAAGACAAAAAATATTCTCCCTATTTTCACCCTTAATAACACCGCTTTCTTCGGAAATAATTTCACCAAAAGGCTTAAGAAAATCCACAAAAATTTCCTCTGCTCTTTTATCGGCTATAATCCCTATATCACCTCCAGCACCCACTCCATAAGGCTCCAAAAATCTCTCACCTCCTGTTTTTAACTCTTTGTGTATTACCGCACTTGCTTGTAAAATCGCTGATAAAATCTCCAAACTTACACCTTACCAATAAAAAAATTGATAAAATTCTAATCAAAATTCTGTTAATTCAAGATAAACAAAAATGAAAGTCCTAACACAAGATAAAAGTTTTACGCAATTTAGTAACGAATTTCAAGAAGCCTATCATTGCATTAGCGATGGTGCTTTGAAAGAAACGCTCCATAAACACATTATCCCTGCCTTTAATTTTGCTAAAGATAAATCCGAGCTTAAAATTCTTGATATTTGTTTTGGGCTTGGATTTAACACGCTCTGCTTTATCGCTTATGCTAAAGCACACAATTTTTGTGGCAATCTTGAAATCCATAGCCCTGAAAAAAATATTACACTCCTCTCCTCACTCACTGCCCACCCTTACCCTAGTCTTTTAGATTCAAAAATCTTGCTTTCTTTGATACAAAAACATTATTATTGTAAAAACAATCTCTCTATTACTTTGCATATCGGGGATGCTAGGGAGATTCTACCCACCTTAAAAACAAAATTTGATATTGTTTTTCAAGATGCCTTTAGTCCCAAAAAAAATTCAACTCTTTGGAGCTATGAGTATTTTAAAATGCTTTTTGCACTCACTAATGAGGATTGCCTCCTCACAACTTATAGTCAAAATTCCTCTATGCTCTATACTGCTTTTTTGTGTGGGTTTAAAAGCTTCCTTGTGCGGCAAAAGGAAGTGCGAGATTCTATTATCCTGCTAAAATCCCCAATATATCCTCCCTCTCTTTTAGAAAGCTCCAATATTTTATCAATTACCCCCATTGATATGGCTCACAAAATTGCTACCAATAAAAATCTTAAAGCTCTCTATGATAGCCCACAATAAGCCTTCTTTATCCTCCCTCTACTTTGGAGTGCTTTATTTGCTCTTTCTAACCCTAGAAACCCACGAAATCCCAATCCTTAAACAAAACCAAATCTATTCCCTCTACAACCAAAACTACCAAAACTATAAAGAAAAATTCAACAAGGGCTTAAATTTTAGAATCTTTACAAAAGATAAACCTGAAAGTGAAATTAGTGATATAATGAAAGGTAAAAATCCACAAAGGCTTTTATATTTTAAAGTCCCTAAAGATAAAGAAACTAAACCTCAAAGACTTAAATCTTTGAGGGCTTCTTGTCTTGGTAAATGAATGGCTTTTTGATTTTTTCATTGGTTATTCCTTATAACAGAATAAAAACTTATAACAAATATTTCAAAGATTTTAAAATTATTGGGGAAGCATTGATTAAAAAAGTGGCAGAGAGGAAGGGATTCGAACCCTCGAAAGCTCGCACTTTACACGCGTTCCAGGCGTGCTCCTTCAACCGCTCGGACACCTCTCTTTAAAATTTACAAGGGAAAATCCCTTGTAATTATTGTGCTGATACTAACTTACGGCGTAAGTAAGCGATTTTACTTTGAAGAGGAAGATTTTTAGGGCAAACATCGTGGCAAGCTAACAAGCTCATACAACCAAATACCCCATTATCATCGCCCACCAACTCATAATAATCCGCATCAGTCCGCTCATCGTGTGGGTCAAGCATAAATCGCATTACACGATTTAATCCTGCTGCTCCAACAAAATCTTCTCGCATTAGTTTTGTCCCACACGCTGCGATACAACAACCGCATTCAATGCATCGGTCTAACTCAAAAACTTCTTGAGCGACTTCAGGTTCAACACGCATTTCAACTTGGCTCATAAACTCTTCACTTTTTTCTTGAGAGTGAATCCAACTTTCCACACGCTTACTCATTCCATTAAACCAATTTCCTGTATCTACAGATAAATCTTTAAGAAGTTTAAAGGCAGGGAGCGGCATTAAAGTAATAACGCCATCAGGAAAATCTTTAGTAAGAGTCCGACAAGCAAGTCTTGGGCGTCCATTAATCATCATTCCGCAACTCCCACAAATCCCTGCACGACAAACAAAGTCAAAACTCAAATCAGGGTCAAATTGTTCTCGAATCATATTCAAAACAATAAATACCGTCATAGAATGTGCTTCTTTGAGTTTGTATTCCTCAAAGTGAGGTTTTGAAACCGCACTATTAGGATTAAATTTCAATACTCTAATAGTTAGAGTTCTTCCACTATCTGTTACTGCTCCACTCATTGTTTGTCTCCTATTCTTTGATTACGTGCTTTATAATAAGGTTGCAACTCAAAAGGCATTAAGGCTTCTTGAATTTCGTAGCGGTCTTTGCCTTGTGCTTCCATCTCTGCTCTAATTTTGTTGATTTCCTCTTCCCTTCTTAAGCTTTCAGGATTTTCAATAATCATTCCTTTAGCTCCATAACCACGGAATGCTGGTGCAATTTCCATTGTAGAAATATCAAGCGGTTCATAAGTTAAAGTCGGTAGAGTTTGGTTAGGGTCTTCCCAACTTGCTAAGGTGCGTTTAAGCCATTTAACATCATCGCGTTTAGGATAATCCTCACGGCTGTGTGCTCCTCGAGATTCTGTTCTATCCAACGCTCCTTTAGCTACACAAAGTGCAATCTTAAGCATTCTTGGCACACGATAAGCTTCTTCTAATTCGGGATTTGCTTCAAGTCTTTTGGTTTTAATGCTGATTTTTCTAGAGCGGATAAAGAGTTCTTCTAATTCTTTAACTGCTTCTTCAAGGTGCTTGCCATCGCGGAAAATACCTACTTTATCTCCCATAATCTCTTTCATACGATTTTTGATTTCAAAAACATTTTCATTGCCCTTGTTATCCAAAATACTTTGAAGATAATCTTGTTGTTTTTGAATAAATTGTTCAACGAGTTTTGTCTCAATATCAGCATAAGCACCTTGACAACTTTCCGCAAAATAATCTCCGATAATCATTCCGCTAACTACCGCTTCACTCACAGAGTTTCCACCTAAGCGATTAAATCCGTGCAAATCCCAGCAAGCAGCTTCACCTGCGGAGAATAAACCTTTAAGTGCTGTTTCGCCTCTGTAATTTGTGCGGATTCCACCCATACAATAGTGTTGCATTGGTTTAACAGGAGCCCATTTGTCAGCAGGGTCAATCCCAGCAAAAACTTCACAAATTTCTTGCACATCTCTCAAGTTTGTTTCAATGTGTTTGCGTCCTAAGATTGAAATATCAAGCCATAAATGCTCACCATAAATAGAAGGAACTCCTTTACCCTCGCGGATTCTTTCTATCATTCTTCTTGAAACAACATCACGGCTTGCAAGCTCTTTCTTTTCAGGTTCTTTATCGGGCATAAAACGATAGCCATCAACATCTCTTAAAATCCCACCATCGCCACGACAACCTTCTGTAAGCAAGATACCACTAGGGAAAAGCCCAGTTGGGTGGAATTGCACCGCTTCCATATTACCTAATTTTGCTACGCCGGTTTCAAGAGCGATAGCTGTCCCTGTTCCTTCACAAATTACCGCATTTGTAGTGTCTTTGTAAATTCTTCCATAACCACCTGTGGCAATTAAGGTGCCTCTAGCAACATAACCGATAAGCTCGCCACTGACTAAATCTCGCACCACTGCCCCATAACATCTTCCGTCTTTATGGATAATAGCAACTGCTTCTTTTCTATCGTGGATTTCTACGCCGTGTTTAAGAGCTTCATTAGCAACTGCAAAAAGCATTGTGTGTCCTGTCGCATCAGCAGTATAACAAGTTCTCCATTTTTTTGTTCCCCCAAAATCTCGGGAATGAATCAATCCGTGGCGGAACTCTTCTTCGGTAATTGTTGTTTTTTGAGCATTAATAACTGCTGTTCTATCGCCTTTTTGGATTCTTGTCCAAGGAACTCCCCAAGCAGCAAGCTGTCGGATTGCTTTTGGAGCGGTTGTTACAAACATTCTTGCAACTTTTTGGTCGCAACCCCAATCGCTACCTTTTACGGTATCAGCAAAGTGCAAATCCTCATTGTCACCATCACTCATTTTAGAGTTTCCCAAACTTGCTTGCATACCCCCTTGTGCAGCTGCAGAGTGGCTTCTTTTAACAGGAATCAAACTTAAAACAATTGTATTTAATCCTCGACTTTTACAGGCAACTGCAGACCTAAGTCCTGCTAAACCTCCCCCTATAACTAATGAATCACAATAGATTATTTTCATACTTAGCCTCCTCTTAATGTCCGTATTGTTGTGTGTCTAAAGCTCTAAATTGTTCAATGCTTGAATTAGAATCAACACTTTGTGAAAGCCCTATTTTCACATAAGCACCAAATGTAAGCAATCCTAACACAATAAAGAAAGCACTCATTGCTTTTTTAATATTGCGAAGTGTTGATAAACCTAAACTTTCAAACCAACCCCATTTGACACATAAACGATAAAGTCCGATAGAAGCGTGAAGCTCCACAGCAAATAAAAGGAAAATATACAAAATCCAAAAATGCTGATGCACAAATCGGAAAGCAGAGGCATTAGGACCAATCGTGCTAGGTTGTGTAAGCATAATAAATAAATGTATGCTTGCTAAGAAAAATAAAGTAAAGCCAGTCCCTGCTTGAATCCACCATAAAGAGGTATCGCCGTGTTTCATTACGATTTTATGAGCCTTAAAAATACTAAATTGCCTAAAATTAATAGGGAATTTTCTTAATGCTAAAAAAGCGTGAGCGACAAAGGCGATGATAACCACAATCGCAACAAAACTCACAATAATAGGTTGCTCTTTTTCAAGAAACAAACTCCCTTCAAAAAGTTTAGCAACTTTATACATTACCTCTTCACCAAGCAAAATGCTAGAAACAAAGAACATATGCCCTATCATAAATAATCCTAGGAACAGCCCCGTTGCACTTTGCCAAAAATCTAACCTTGCGGGTAATTTACTTTTTTTTCTTTCGCTTGTAATACCCAAATAGCCCTGAATCACTACTTCATCATTTTGCATAAAATCCTCCTGCAAGTTCTCCATTAAAGTAGAAAATATTGCAATGCTTTCGCACAACGCCACTTCTAAAAGTAATAACTATAAATTATAAACAAATTTTAATAAATTTTAATTAAAAATTCTAAATTTTAAACTGGGTTAGAAATTCTAAAATCACAAAATTACCCAAAATAAAAATTCCTGAACTTTAAGTTTTTTTGAAGCATTATCGTATTAAATTAAACAAAAAACTTTTTAAATATCAAGTTTTCAGATTATATTTATTCAAGGATTTGTAATGTTACCTTTTAGTGATGAAGAGCTTTTTAAACCCGTTTGCCTTGTTTTAGATAAAATCCGCCCTATGCTTGTTAATGATGGTGGAAATGTCAGCTTAATAAAAATCCAAGAAGGTAAAGTTTATGTGAAACTAGAGGGTGCCTGTAAAGGTTGTCCAAGTAGTTCTATTACGCTTAAACACGGGATAGAAAGGGCACTTAAAGATGAAATTCACCCCGATATTGAAATTATCAATGTAACAACGGCTTAGGATTTTGGAAGTGAAAGTTTATCAAGACTTCAAAAATAAAGCCAAAGAAGCTTTCGCGGCAAGAAAATACCTCGCAGCCTTGCAATATTACTCCTTTGCCTTAAACGCATTTCAAGAAATTCATTTCAAATCTCCTCAAACCAAAGAAAAAGAATCTCATCAGCTTAAAATGCTTGCAATGCTCTCTGATATGGCATTAGAACACGAGGAAGAAGCAAAAGCTTTGTTTGAATATTATCAAGTCATTAAAGTCAATCGCGACAAAAAAGCTGAAATAACGATACTAGAGCTTATCAAAAATTTTGACCAAAATATTTTTGAAATTAGCGAAGCTATTAAGGGATTCCAAGATTCTGAAGTAGAAAGCAGTGATGGAATTTTATATCGTGATTTTAAAGAACTCTCTGATAAAGTCGGCTTTAAAGAAGCATTTGAGGATTTAATGTTTAGCAGTAAAATTATTTTTACTAATAAAGAGGATTTTTTGGTTTTTATTCAAAATCTTGTCAAAAATGGCTTTGAGGAAATTGCAATTAATTATTTTGAAAATATCGGTATTACAATCTTTTATGACCAAGAATTTATGAAAATGTATAAAAAGATTTTATTGCAAGGAAATAAAAAATGAAAGTCTCTTTACAAAGTGAATTATTTTCACAAAATCAAGCGTCATCTGCCTTTCATTTTATTTGCGATGATAGCCGAGAAGACCCGAAAGATTGTGCCTTTCTTTGCACGCAAAGTTCTTCTAAATATCTTAAACAAGCCAAAGAAAGAGGCTTTTTGCATTTTATAACGCCAAAAGATTTAAAACAATACTGGGATTTAAACCTTAAAATCATTGGAATTACCGGAACAAATGGCAAAACAACAACAGCAGCGATGATTTATTCTATCCTTATTGATATGGGTTATAAAGTGGGATTGCTTGGCACAAGGGGGTTTTTTATTCAAGAGAAGCAAATTCGCCCAAAAGGCTTAACAACACCTTGTTTGTTAGAAATCTATTCTGCCATAGCTCAAGCTAAAGCACAGGGTTGTGAATATTTTGTAATGGAAGTGAGTTCTCACGCTATCGTGCAAAATCGCATTGAAGGCTTAGATTTTGCTCTAAAGATTCTCACAAATATCACGGGCGACCATTTAGACTATCATAAAACTTTAGAAAATTATATCGCAGTTAAAAACGCCTTTTTTGCAGATTCTCAAACAAAAAAACTCATCAATAAAGATGAGCCTAATGCTCACTATACCTTAAATAATACACAAACCTATGGGATTGAAAATCCCGCCACTTTGAATGTCAAAGCTTACAGCCTCACACACGGCATTACTGCCCAAATTAATTATGGCAAAGAAGAAGCTCATCTTGATTTAGAACTTTTTGGTAAATACAATCTTTATAATGCCCTTGCCGCTATCGGGGCAGTTAAAATCCTTGAGGAAAAGCCTCTATGTGAAATCGCTAAAGCTTTAGAAAATTTTGGTGGGGTAAAAGGGAGAATGCAAATTGTCTCTACTAAGCCTCTTATTATCGTTGATTTCGCACACACACACGATGGAATGGAAAAAATCTTTCAAGCGTTTTTGCACCAAGATATTGTCGTGGTTTTTGGAGCAGGCGGCGATAGAGATAGGACAAAACGCCCTAAAATGGGATTTTGTGCTGCTTCTTTTGCAAAGCGAATTTATATTACTAGCGATAACCCGCGTTCAGAAAATCCTCAAACAATTATGCAAGAAATCTTAGGAGGAATCCCAGAAACTTTGAGGGAAAAACGCACAATCATTTTAGAGGAAAACCGCTCTTATGCTATTAAAGCCGCTGTTCAATCCCTTAAAGCCAATGAAATCCTTTTAGTGCTTGGTAAAGGTGATGAAACCTACCAAATCTTAGGGGATAAGACGATTGAATTTGATGATAGTCAAGAGATTTTAAAGGCTTTGGAAAATTAGAACATAAAAAAGAGCATTTAAGTTTCTTTTTGTTTTTAAAAGGATATAATTTCATAAAATTAACTAGGAGGTGGATTATGGATCCAATCAGTACAAGTAGTAGTTACAATCCTTATGTTTATGGAAATACACAAGGTAGCACTCAAAACAATATTCAAAGCTCAGCATTAGAAACCTCTAATACCGATTTGACTCAAAGTGCAACCAATCAAATCGTGAGCCAAAATAGCTTTGCAGCTAATGCACAAAGCGTTAATACTGCAAATCAAATGAGCCAAGATTTACTCAATATCATAGCTTAGTGTTAATTAGGGCTTTGCCCTAATTAACATAGCTAAATTGCTTAGACTTTCTCCTTAGAGAGTGGATTTTGTTTTCTTTCAACTTTGCAACATACTTTTTGATTATGGTGTAACAATTTTTCTTTATTGACATTGCTGGTTTCTTTTGTCTTAAAAATCTTTGGGGTATCCAAAATATTGGTCTTTAAAAAACTCTATTTAGTAAATTACATACAAAAAGCTTTAGAATCTATAGAAACAAAAGATGTAACGGAATTTTAAATTTACAGAGAAAATGAATATAGAATAATTTTCAATAAAGAAAGAAATGATAATTTTTTCACATATGGATTTTAATCCTTAATTCATAGAGAAAAATAAAAGAATATTTGTAAAAAACATTAAGAATTTTAATAAGATTAGGATAGTTTTATCATAAAAGATTAATTGCCTAGATTCTTATATTAATTATTAATTTATCAATAAAACCTCATAATATCAAACCTCATCGATTTTCCAATCAATAGGTTCTTTTCCCTGCTCTTGTAGGATTTTGTTTGTCATTGAAAAATGCCGACAACCTAAAAACCCACTCCGAGCAAGAGGCGAAGGGTGTGCGGCTTGAAGTATAAAATGTTTGCGGGAATCAATAAGATTCCTCTTAGCCTTAGCATAATTCCCCCATAGCAAAAACACAATCCCCTCACATTTTTGGCTAATAATCGCAATAACGCTATCGGTGAAAGTTTGCCAACCAAAATGCTGATGAGAACCCGGCTTATTTTGCTCAACGCTTAAAATACTATTAAGCAGCAATACCCCTTGTTTTGCCCATTGTGTCAAATCGCCATTAGGTGAAGGAGAAATCCCTAAATCTTGCTCTAATTCTTTGTAAATATTTTTAAGTGAAGGAGGGAGAGCTATACCTTTGGGGACAGAGAAAGATAAACCCATTGCTTGATTAGGATTGTGATAAGGGTCTTGTCCTAGTAAAACCACTTTAAGCTGTTTAAAAGGCGTAAGGTTAAAAGCATTAAAAATCAAATGGGGTGGCGGATAGAGGATTTTACCCTGCCCTTTGGCATAGAGATAATTTTTTTTGATTTCTAAAAAATAAGGCTTAAGGAATTCCTCTTTTAAAGCCTCTTTCCACGATTCCTCAATCTTGATTTTATCCAAACGGATTGTAATATCTTGCATTTTTTATTCAATAATTTTAGGCACAATAAAAAAATTATCTTCACTCAAAGGTGCATTTTTGAGGATACTTTGAGCAATTTTAGGATTGTTATGAGGTGTATCATCACGCATAGGTAGCTTTGTATCTAAGGGATTAAAAGAAGCAGGAATGCCCTCTAAATCAAGCTTATTGATATTTTCTATGAAATTAACAATTTCACTTAGATTTTCCTTTGCGGTTTCTTGTTCTTTTTCGCTAAGTTCTAAACTAGCGAGTCTTTGTAATTTTTCTAAAAGCGTTTTATCAATAACCATACCTATCCTTAAACAATTCTAAGATTTAAAAGCTTTTGTAATTTTATTCAAATTCAGCTTAATATCAAATGCAATAAACTATTATTCTATAATAATTTTTTATTAAAGGAGATGAACAATGGAATGTGAAGTAAAAACCTATCGTCCTAATGTGGCAGCTGTTATCCTCTCCTCAAGATACCCTTTAGAGTGCGAATTATTTATCGCTAGTCGGAGTGATATTAAAAATGCGTGGCAATTCCCTCAAGGTGGGATTGATAAAACAGAAACACCCAAAGAAGCGTTATTTAGGGAGTTAAAAGAAGAGATAGGAACGAATGAGATTGATATTATTGCTGAATATCCTCAATGGGTTAGCTATGATTTCCCTCCCTCTGTTGTCAAAAAAATGTATCCTTATGATGGACAGATTCAAAAATATTTTCTTGTGCGTTTAAAAGAGAGCGGTAATATCAATATAGAGACAGAAAAGCCAGAATTTGATGACTATAAATTTGTGAGCTTAGAAGAGATATTTCAGCATATCACTTATTTTAAAAGACCAGTGTATCGGCAGGTTTTGGATTATTTCAAGAAAAAAGGTTATTTGTAATGCTTATTGTGCAAAAATATGGCGGGACAAGTGTGGGCGATTGTCAAAGGATTGCTAATGTTGCTAAACGCGTAAGTCAGACGAAAAAAAATGGGCATAGTGTGGTGGTGGTTGTCTCTGCGATGAGCGGAGAAACCGATAGATTGCTTGAATACACAAAATTTTTTTCAAAACTTCCCAATGCACGCGAAACTGATATGGCACTAAGTGCAGGAGAGAGAATAACAAGTGCTTTACTTGCTATTGCTTTAGAGGAGTTAGGCTTCAAGGCAATCTCACTAAGCGGACGCGGTGCAGGAATAATCACTGATGATTTTCATACCAAAGCCCATATTCAGCATATTGACACAACTCGCCTTAAGGAACTTTTAGCACAAGATTATATCGTTGTGGTAGCGGGATTTCAAGGTGTAACTAAAAAGGGTGAAGTAACCACGCTTGGTAGAGGCGGGAGCGACCTCTCTGCTGTTGCTTTAGCGGGAGCTTTAAAGGCAGAATTATGCGAAATTTACACTGATGTTGATGGGGTTTATACCACTGACCCACGCATTGAATCAAAAGCCAAAAAGATTGATAAAATCAGTTATGATGAAATGCTTGAACTTGCTTCAATGGGGGCAAAAGTCTTGCTTAATCGTTCCGTAGAAATGGCAAAAAAACTTAATGTCAATCTCGTTACGAGAAATAGTTTTAATCACAATGAAGGAACTTTAATCACAAAGGAAGAAGAAATTATGGAAAATCCGATTGTTAGCGGAATCGCACTGGATAAAAATCAAGCTCGCATTAGTATTTGTAATGTTGAGGATAGACCCGGAATCGCCGCAGAGATTTTTGGGGCTTTAGCGGAGGCAAATATTAATGTTGATATGATAGTTCAAACTATTGGGAGAGACGGGAAAACAGATTTAGATTTTACCATTCCTGAAATTGAGCTAGAAAGCACCAAACGCGTTTTAAAAAGCTTTGAAGGCAGTGTAGAAAGTATTGATTATGATTCTGATATTGCGAAAGTCTCTGTTGTAGGAGTAGGAATGAAATCCCATAGTGGCGTTGCTGCTAAAGCATTTCAAGCCTTAGCGCAAGATAATATTAATATTATGATGATTAGCACTAGCGAAATCAAAGTGTCAATGATTATTGGATTAAAATATGCTGAACTTGCGGTGCGAACCCTCCATTCTGTTTATGAGCTTGAAAAATAAATGGAAAATATTTCTCAATGGACGATTCAAACCCTAAGGCAGGATAAAAGCCTTCCCACTTGGCTTGAAGAGCGAAAATTTGAGTGGATTCCTTTAGTTAAAAATACACTCACTCGCCTTTTTAGCGGAGAGAGTTTGATTATTATCACCGACAAAGAAAGAGATTGGTTTATGCAATATATCACGACTTCTATCAATCGTAGTAGCAATCGCCCTTATTTTCCCATTTTGAGTATGAAATCAATCTTACCTCAAAGCCAAAAACTCGAGAGTGATGAAACCGAGCAAATGCTAATTTACGACTATTTAGACAATCTCTTTCCGCAACATTACTTTTTTTGGTATATCGGAAAAGATGAACGCTCTCTCTCCACCCTTGCTTTAAGCAAAGAAGGAAGCTTTTTGTGGATATTTGATAAAAATCTCCAAAATAATTTTACTTTGCAATCCACAGACCCGCTTTTAGATATTAAACTAATGCAAATGTATAATATCTTTAACTTAACCTTGAATGCTGCGATATTAGGACAAATCTCACTTTAATGGAAAACTTAAACACAAATGGGCATATCCTGCTTGTCAATGAACCCCTAGAATACGCAACCGCTTATATGCAAGATAAAAATCCCAAAAATTACAAGCTTTTTTGTGCCAATGAATTAAGTATTGATATTGCTAGGGCTATTATTGATGAATGTTATATTGCCAATGAAAACACAAAAACGATTGTAATTGCTGCTAATTCTTACAATATCCCAGCCCAAAATGCCCTCTTAAAGATTTTAGAGGAGCCTCCTAGCGGCATCGTTTTTCTTTTACTAACACAAAGAAAACTCACTCTACTCTCTACAATCCGTTCTCGTCTCCCTCTTATTAATCAATTCCATAAAGAAAAGCTGCCTCCTTTTGCTTTGGATATTGCAACGCTTAATCTCCAAAAAATCTACACTTATCTTAAAGAAAAACAAAAAGATTTTAATAACCCTCATTTAAAAGAGGAGATTCAAAGTCTTTATTTAGATTGCGTGAAATTAGGGATAAGCTTTACCCCAAACCAAGCTCAAATGTTTGAAGAAGCGATTTTGTGGAGTACTCAATATGAAAAGCCACATTATATTTTTCTGCCTTTATTGTTAATGATTTTAGAAAAAAGAAATCAAAACTTAAGCTTAGGTAAATAATGTTTGTTAAATATTTACAAAACGCACACAAAGAGCTAGAAATTTTGGGCTGTGATAAAGTGGGGCTAGGTATCTTATCTCCCAAAATCAATCACTTTTGCTTTTTGATTGAAAATATTAAAGCTCCCGCTGCTCATATTCTAAAACAAGAAGCACTAGCGTGTGGTGGGGATTTTGCACTGCCTAAAGAAGCAATCTTATCTCAACAAGAACATTACAAAGGGATTTTAATCCTTACACAATCCCAAAGCAAACCTCTGCTTAAAAAGCTCAAAATTCAACCCTTTGGCTTAAAAACTCTTGCTTTAACAATTCAAAACCATTTGGACAATTATCCCCAAAACTCGCAAAATCTGAGAGATTTACAAAATCCTCAAAACTCAAAATCTCATAAAATTATGGGGATTATTAATGCAACACCTGATAGCTTCTATACCAACTCACGCAAAAGTGGAAAAGAGGCATTCAATAAGATTTTAGAAATGATTGAAGAGGGAGTGGATATTATTGATATAGGTGGGGCTTCAAGCCGACCGGGAAGCACTTTTATTGATGAAAAAGAGGAATTAAAACGAATCGCCCCTATTGCTGAATTTATCGCTAAAGAATCTTTGTTTCAAAAAACAATTTTTAGCATTGATACTTACACACCCAAAGTGGCTCAATTTTGCCTTGAGAAGGGCTTTGGTATGGTTAATGATATTACAGGATTCCAAAATCCTTTAATGCAAGAGGCAGTTTTGGGTTATGAGTGTCAATGTGTTATAATGCATATGCAAAAAAATCCTCAAAAAATGCAAGAAAATCCTTCTTATGACAATTTGTTTTTAGAGATTGATAGTTTTTTTGCTAGGCAGATTGAGGTATTGCAAACCAAAGGGATACATAATATCATCTTAGATGTGGGGATTGGTTTTGGTAAAAATTTGCAACATAATTGTGAGCTAATTCGCAATCTAAGGCATTTTAAGCATTTTGGGCTACCTTTGCTTGTGGGGGCAAGTCGTAAATCTTTGATTAATGAGATTGCACCTAGTAAGATAGAGGAGCGTTTGGGTGGGACTTTAGCAATCCACCTAGAAGCTTTAAGGAATGGGGCAGATATTATCCGCTGCCACGATACTAAAGAGCATATTCAAGCACTAAAAGTTTGGAAGGAGTTATTTTAATGCAAAGACGGGAATTGATTTGGCAGTTAAAAAAACACGGGCATTCGCAAGATTCACTCGATAAAATGACAACTAATGAACTTCAAATTTTATTCAAAAAAGAATCCAAAGCCTTTTTGACAGGTTTTTTAGAAAGCACAAAAGAAGATATTGGCTTTGAAATTAGTGTGGATAATAATGAAAATACAAAAGAACAGCTCGATAAGATTCGTGAAGCTTTTGTGGGAGAAGAGATTGATTATAACGTCATTTATGATACGATTGAAAAGCTTTTTGATGATTTTGGAATCAATGAAACCATTGAATTAGTCCTTACGCAAACCAACGATAAGCACTATAAAACATTAACGCAAATCGTTGAAATTAGCTATCGTGCTTATCAAGAAATTTTACTTGATAAGATTGAAAAACTTTGTGAATTTTACCCGATACAAGAAAGGTTAGAGCAAGTGAAATTTTATAGCGATAGACGCGATAATGTGAATTTTCTCAAAAAAACCATTGAGACAATGCAACATAACCAAAAAAACCTCTCAACAATCGCTCAACTGAAATTTGAAATTATTAAAAATTATTACCCTGATTCTATGAATGAGAATTATGAGGAATTTTTTGAGGATATTGAGCAAAAAAATGAAGTGATTGAGCGGATTATGAGTCTCACTGGAGCTTATAAAAGGCAGCAACTCAAAGCCAAAAAGCTTGAAGCCTTAAGAAATATCGAGAAAGTTTTGGTAGAGGATAGTCAAAAAGAAAAAGAAGAGAAAAACTATATCAAACAATTTATAAGACAAGTGAGCGAAGTAATGGTAAGTGATGATGAATTTGCTTTTGCTAGGATTATTCAAGACGCCTTAGATGTCCTTGAAGAACGCGATGTGAGAAAGGTTTTAGCAGATTTTGAAATTTCAAGCAATCCTATATTCCTCCAAAGATTTAATGCGATTATCAAAGACCATCGCCCCAAAGGATAGCGATGAAGCATTCCTTTCCTTTCATCGCACTTGCTGTATTTTTAATCACCCATTTGGGGATTTATTTTTTCTATTTCAAAAGAATCATAAAAAATCCCCTATTTTTAAGGATTGCACGATATTTTTTAATCCTTAATTATGGAGGAAGCTTGATGTATTTTTTTGGACGCCATTATGTGAATATGCCTCCTGCATTATACTTTTTAGTTACCCTCTCTATTGGGATTACTTTTATTTTAGCGGTTGCTACTTTGGTTTATCAACCCCTATCTTTCATTCCGCTTTTTTCAAAAACAAGACGTGCGTTTCTTCAAAAAACAATAGGAACAATGAGTCTAGCATTCTCTGGTAGTTATTTGGGGTGGGGTTTAATAGAAGGTGCAATGCAGCCCCAAATAGAGAAAGTCAAAATCTTAATCCCTAACCTACCCCAAACTATCAGAGCTGCACAAATTAGTGATTTGCATATTGGCACCTTAATGGAGGAAACAAAGGTAGCTAAAATCGTTCAACAAACTAATGCCCTAAAGAGTGATATTATCTTTTTAACCGGCGATATTATCGATGCGAATATCATAAAAACCCAAAAATCTCTTGAAGAGTTAAGTAAGCTCTCTGCCCCTTTGGGTGTTTATTTTGTTATCGGTAATCACGAGTTTTTTCACGGCATAGGGGATTTGTTAGGGACATTAAAAAAGTTGGGGATTCAGGTTTTAGAAAATGAAAATGTGGTAATTCAAAAAGAAGGCGTGGAGCTTTTTAATCTTGCGGGGGTGTATGATTTATATGGCAGGAGAGTGGGTTTAGAGCCAAACTTAAACCAAGCCCTATCCCAAAGAAAAGAAGAATTACCTACGATTCTTTTAGCTCATCAGCCCAAATTTGCCCTTGAGGTGCAAGAAGAACATAAAGTTGATTTGATTTTAAGCGGACACACACACGGGGGACAGATTTTCCCTTTTAGATTTTTAATTCCTCTTAACCAACCTTACATTCAAGGACTCTATCAGCATAATCCCCAAACGCAAATTTATGTGAATCGTGGAACAGGATTTTGGGGACCCCAAATGCGTGTTTTAACAAGGGCGGAAATCACTTATTTTGAACTTGTCCCCTTAACTGATAAAAATGAATAAAATTAAACAAAAGTAATAAAGTTAAATCAATAAGATTTTAGAAAAAAACAAGTATAATAAAAAATCAAAAATTTTGGATAGTTATGAAAAAAATCAAATTTGTTATTTTATGTTTGTTATGTTTGACGCCTTTTGCCTTTGGATTAGAGCTTTATATTAATAGCGGCAGAGAAGAAGGAAGCAATTTTGCAGTTTTAAATCTCGTGGATTCCCAGCCTTTTGCGTGTGAAGAAACCTTAAACGAATATTCTGCTGTGGTGCTTATTCAATGCCATTTTGATAATATCCTAATCTCAAAGTTTTCCAAAAGTAGCACTTTATTTTTTACGATTGATTTGCAAAGTCAAGAAAAGGGCTTTACTATGCAAATTACTCCCAAAAAACAAATGAAACTCTTTAATGTCGGTATTGATTTAAAATCTAATGGATTAATACCAATGGAACGCAATCCCAAATCATCACATTGGCAAATTGTAGGCTATGAGGGCAAAATCCCTTTTTTAGAAAAACAAGCTGAAGAAGGCATTAATTTTCCCATTAGCTTTGAAAAAACAATAGGCTACCCCTCTATTGGAACTTTGGATTTTCAAATGCGACCAATGAATAATGAAGTGGGTGCGGATAGGGATTATTTTTTAAGGATTCAATCTTTTATTGAACGCGAATCTTTTAATGAGGCTTTAAGCACGATTGATGAGATGTTTTCACTCTATCCTGATAGTATTTTTAAACGCGATGTATTATACTATAAAACTCTCGCTTTAGACGGACTCAATAATCCTGATAATTACGAAGATATTGTAGAATTAGCCAAGCTTTGGTTAGACGCTTATCCTGCTGATATTCACGTTCCACAAATCCTTTATATTTTAGCAAAAACCTATGCGAATATGAATTTCTTTGAGGAGGCGAAATATTATTATGACCGCCTTTTTAGAGAATATAAAGGGAATCGCTACGAATACCTAGCCCGATTAGATTATGCTGATAGACTTTATGAGCGAGGAGATAGAAAACTCGTTTTGGAGCTTTATAACTCTGTTCTTAGTGAAACTCAAGAAGTAGAAGTCGCTACTCAAGCGGCCTTAAGACTTGCTGAATTTTACCGCCATAATGAATCCCCCAAAGAAGCCGAGCGTTATTTAAAAACGATTTTTGATGCTAATCCTCAATATTTTTTCAAAGATATTCCCAAAAAGTATGAATTTTTGCAAACTTGGGTAGAATCTAATATCTATAATACCCCCGCAATAATCCTAGAAGCAATGTTGCAAAATACTCCTTCAGATAATCCTGAATATCGCAATATACTCAAAGATGTAGGGATTTGGTATGATAATAGTGGCAATCTCCCCAAAGCTCATCAATATTACCAAAGATTTTTAGATGAATTTACAAAAGATGAGGAATACGCCCAAATCAAGGCATTAGATGATTTATTGATATTGCGTTATGATGAGCTTAACGCCACTAAGCGTTTGGAACATTATGATTATGTCCTAGAAAATTATGCAGGTAAAGACGAAGCCAAAAGAGCCTTAGAGAAAAAGGCACAAACGCTCTATGAAGAAGGAAAACACAAAGAACTTTTTAATTTAAGAGAACAATTAGAAGCAAATAACACCTATTTGCTTAATTCTGTTAAAGCCCTCACGCTACAATCTCTCAAAGATGAAAATTGCAAAGAAGCCGCTTATTATGGGAATTTATTTGAAGATAAACTACCGCTTGATAATGAGGGACAATTAGCCCTTTTTGATTGCTTGTTTGCTAATAAGCAATACATTCCTGCACAAAAAATTGCGGCTTTGCAATCCCAAAAGGTAAAAAATGCCAAAGATAACGAAGATTGGCTTTATCGTCTAGCGTGGGCGGAATATGAATTGCAAAATTATCCCAAATCTGCCCTTGCTGCACGCGATGTTGTAACAATGTCGCAAAATCCCGCCCATAATGATGCTGTGTGGATTTTGTTTATGTCTTTAGAAAAACTCGGACGCAAAGAAGAAGCCTTTACTTTGCTGCCAACTTTGGAGGAAAAATTAGGGGAAGAGGATAAAATGATTGAAGTTTATCGTTTGGTATTGCAAGATATGCTTGCCAAAAAAGATGATGTAGCAATCCAAAGCTATGCTAATAATCTAATAAAACTCCAAACCAAACATCAACGTTACGAATATTCACCTTGGGTAGAATTAAGTTTAAGTGAAGCTTTAATTCGTGAGGGAAAATTTCAAGAGGCACTAGAACAAATCAATCAAGCACAAACCCGCACTAAAACTCCTCAAGAGGCAATTCAAATCTTTTATTTGCAAGGGTATTTGAATCAAAAATTAAATAATCCCACACAAGCTCTCAAAGCCTATGATGAATGCTCCAAAGTCGAGGTAGATTCCCCTTGGAAAAAGCTTTGTGGTGATGCTAAAGATTTGCTAGAACAAGAAAATCCACCAAAGGAACAAAATGCAACACAACAATGAAAATCAAAATCCCATTCAAGAAAATTTTGAGAAGTATTTGGCTATCATTACACAATGTTTAGAAAAACTTGGAGATGAAAATCTCTCATTGCACGAGAGTTTGCAACTCTATAAAGAAGGAATGATTCATCTTAAAAAAGCTCAAAATATGCTAGAAAATGCACAATTTCAATGTGATGAGCTAAAAAAGCAATTTCAAGAAGCAAACAAGGGGGAATAAATGAAAATTGCGGCACTTCAACTCACAACTATCAAATCCCAAAAAGATTTGGAAGTTTATCTACAAACTTGTTTAGCCCAAAAAGTTAAGCTCGTGCTTTTTGGAGAATATCTCCTCAATCCTTTTTTTAAAAATTTTGAAACCTTAAAAAAAACACAGCTTCACAAAGATTTTAAAAATCAAAATGAAATGCTAATGCAACTCTCTTGCCGTTATGCTTTAACAATGGTTGTGCCAGTGATTGAATCAGTAGGAACAAAATTCTATAAAACTATTATGATTATTAACAAAGGTAAGGCGGTTTCTTATAGAGCACAAAA
>JAFLSC010000029.1 GCA_022511145.1 Helicobacter sp. | reverse complement strand
CAAAAAAAGCTTATGATGATTATAAATCTAATCCTTTAACCCCCAAAGCCTCTAAAGAAATCAATGATTTTGTTAATGAAGTCATCAGGAAAGCAAAAGTGTAATGCAAAAATTATTTTTATGGCACATTTTTGTGATTTATTTTTGCATAACAAGCTTGGGATTTGCTTTTAGCGTTCAATCGCTCCAAGAATTTCACAATCAAAATGTCATAAGACAGCAATTTGAGGAATCTTGCGGTGCTTCTGCTTTGGCAACTTTACTCAATCTCTTTGAGTTTAAGCAATATACCGAACAAGATATACTTACCCTCCTTAATCAAAAAACGGATATGCTAAGCTTTAAAGAATTACAAGAAATAGCAAATACTCTAGGCTACACCACTAAAGGATTTCAACTCTCAAGGGAAATATTAGAGCAAACCTCCTATCCCTTGCTTGTAAGAATAGAAAATGACCCTAGATTTCCTCACTTTGTCGTAATTATCAATTACAAGGGAGATTTTATTCAAGTTTTTGACCCTAATTTTGGAGCATATAAAGCAACCAAAAAAGAGTTTTATTCCGTATGGGATAGAAATCACACGGGTGGATTTGCTCTTGTTGTCGCTAAAGAAAATTTTAAACCCATTATTAAAGATTTAGAATTTCCTAATGAAGCGTTTTTTAGGTAAATCACATAA
This sequence comes from Helicobacter sp., assembly GCA_022511145.1. Lineage (GTDB taxonomy): Bacteria > Campylobacterota > Campylobacteria > Campylobacterales > Helicobacteraceae > Helicobacter_D. The sequence goes on along the minus strand of JAFLSC010000029.1, from coordinate 14,898 downwards.
ATCAACGGCGACTTTCAAAGCTTTTTGCTTTATATGGCTTACTTAAAGCCTTTGAAACTCCCTCATCTGTGCTAATGCCATATTTTTTAAGCTCTCTTGATAATCATTTGAGTTTATTTTATCGCCCAAAAGTGATGTCGAACCTTTTAGTTCATCTCCACCTTTGTTTAGCATATCCGCAAAACTCATAGAATTATTTGGGACAATAAAATCACTAGAGAGGGTAAATAGTGTATGATTTAGTGGAGTGATATTTGTATTAATATTTTCCATAAAAGCCTCCTAAAATTAATATTTGTGTTTTTAAAATTTTAGCATTATACTAAAATTTCATTACACTTTTACTTTCTATATTTGCACTTTTATCCATTCTCCACCCGCAGAATAATTTTTCATTTTTTCAGTTTGGTTGTTTATTTCTAATTGATTAGCTCTATCTTTTATTTTTTGCATAATACCATTAGAAAATACAATGTTTTCCTCTTGATTTTCACTCTCTTTTCTTGAAGCTTCAATGGCATTCATATAATATTCCATTAAGGAATCTTTCATTGCTTTGGCTTTTTCTTCGGGAGTTTTTTCTTGTTCATTAACTATCGTGGGGTTACTTTCGCTCTCTCTTTTAATAGTATAAGCAGATTGAGAGTTTTCAAAAGCTCCACTTTTCATAGCATACATTAACAATACTCCCTCGATTTGAAATTCTCCCTTTTCATTGCTATAATCTTGCATTAATAAGGTTTCAAAGTCATCTTGATAAAATTCCCCTTTACTTCCTTTTGTCATCTGCATAATCTCTTCTTTAGTGTAATATTTTTTATTACTTGTTAATAAAGAATTTAGTTCTTGATTTGCATAAGATATTCCTGCAATTATATCAATGGATTCATAGCTAGAAAGTATTGAAACTGTGTAAAAGTCATTTAAAGCCTGCAAAGCATTTTTATGAATCTTATAATCACTCGGTAAATTTGCTGCTTTATTGAAATCTTCCCCCATAAATCCATATTCATCTGTGCTGTATCCACCAAAGGTATTTTTAGAATCTGCATTATTGGTTAGATGAGATTGTTGATTTCCTCTTAAGGTAGCAAAATAGGGAGAGGATAAAAAATTTTGCATTTGATTTATTGCTTTTGAAGCTAGAAGTTGTTCTTGCTCTAATGTGTTTTTAAAGCTAAGAGGATTATCTGCATTTGAAGTAAGATAAGAATGAGCTTGAATAAAAGATTCTGGAGGAATATACCATTGTGCAACTCCACTCAATCCTTTTTCTTTCATTTCATTTTGAATTGTTTGAGTGTAAATTTCCTTGCGTTCATCAGATACAGAGTAATTACTCTGTATCTCCAAAGGTTTATAAGAATTGTTAATTTGCATTGCTTCCCCTTTTGTAAAAATTTACAAAAAGGTAAGCAAAAAGTGTTCCTTATCTATGTTTATGAACCTTTGAAATACTTGATATTGCTTTTTTAAGTCTTTCTTGGCGGTGTTTATAACGCAGATAGAAACTTTGATTATGTGTTTGTATCAATTAACCCGCAATTTCAAAGCGACTTGTATAATCTAAAGAATTTGTATTGATATTTTGGCTGTAAGTTCTTATAGCAATCTCTCTTTCTCGCATTTGAGCACTTTGAGAGGAGATTTGAGCTTCTCTAAACTCTTGCGAATCTCTTGTATTTCGCACTTTTTGTAAATCTTGAGATTCTTGTGTGTCTTGTGTGTTTAATTTTTCTCTCATTTCCTCATTAGCTTGCTGACTCATCTCAATCCGAGCTCGAGATTCCATTTGAACCGCACTTGCAGCAACTTTATAATCTTGTGGGCTTGGATTTGAAGGTGCCATTGCAGCAGCAATAATCTGTCTTGCATTTTGGATTGTTTCTTCGGGCGAACCGCCTGTTTTCATTGATATAGGAACCTCTCCTGCTGTGGCATACATTTTATCATCAGGTCCCTTCGTGTAGCTGAAACTTGCTCCGCCACTTACTACACCTCCTCCTGCTGCAATATGAGCTGCTTCGTGTGCTCTTACTTCCCTATCAATTTGTTGCAATTCTCTGACTTGCTGAACTTCGGAATTATCTAATTCTTTCCCATTGATATTTTGAGTATTTTCTTTATTTTCTGCTTCATTAGAGGAATCTTGCCGACTAGTGTCAATAAAATCTCCTAATGTTTTATTTTCATTTTGACGATAATAAGACTGATACAAGGGGGAATTACCAAATCCGCTAACTTGTCCTATTGGCATTTTAAATACTCCATTTGAAAATTGCCTTTTATTTTACCATATTTTTTATTCAAAATCTATAATAATTTCACAAAAATAAATTATTTTTATTTTTTTAGCGTTTTTTGTTAATAGCTTTGTTATAATTTTAGCATTTAATATTTTCACAAAGGCACATCAGATGAAAAAAGAACTTCAAGTTGCACTCATTCAGGCACAATCTCAAAGCACCAAAATCAGCGAAAATCTTAAAAATGTTTTAAAACTCGCTGAAGAGGCAGTCCAAAAAGGAGCAAAACTCCTTGTTTTTTCAGAAAATTTTGATACCGGTTATTGTGTCAAAAGCAAAGATTTTGCGATTAATTTTGATTCAATGGAATCCAAGACTTTTCAGGCTTTATTAGGGTTTGCTAAAAAATACCAAGTTTATTTGGTGGGTTGTGTTATTGAAAAAGAAGGAGAAAATTTCTATAACACCGCCTTTATTATGGACAAAAAAGGCATTGTTGGAAAATATCGCAAAATCTACCTTTGGGAAGAGGAATCACAACGTTTTCAAAAGGGAGAGGACTATCCGATTTTTGAACTAAAATTTAAAGATTTTTCAACCAAAGTGGGATTGCAAATTGGCTATGAGATTGGCTTAAACGAAGGTGCAAAAATCCTTGCATTAAAAGGAGCAGAGATTCTCATCTACCCTTCAGCATTCCCCAAAGCAGCAAAATATGTATGGAATATCTCTAGTCGTGCTAGGGCATTAGAAAACAATGTCTTTGTTTTAGCCACTAATCACTGCGGGAGTGAGATAAATCCTTATTATCAAAAATTAGATTTTTGTGGTCGCTCTAGGATTATTAACCCTAAGGGTAAGGTGTTATCTAAAGCTAAAGAGAGTGATAAAGTAGTATTAGCAACCCTCAATTTCAATGAAGTCCAAAAGGCAAAAAAAGTAATGGATTATCTTAGTGGGATTGATTTTACTGCCCAAATTAAGCATTTACAAGAATACCAAAAAGCACAGCAAAAGGGTAAAAAAGTAACTGTGCGGGAAGAAACAAAAAGCAAAGCAAAGAATGAGTGATTTAGTGAATAAAGAAACGCTTTTAGAAGAGCTATTGTTAGATGAGGATTATTACCCTCACATCAAAAACAGGCAGATTAAATGTATTTACGCTCTACAACTTCAAAACCAAGAAATAAGGCACTCTAGTTTCTTAGCTTGGCTCTTAAACCCAAATGAAAGCCATAAACTCGGTGATGCTTTTTTGAAAGAATTATTACAAATTGTATTAAAAGAGTATTCAAAAAACCCCGAGATAACAATAAAACTTTTTGATATTATCCTTAATAATTTTAATGATGCCAAAGTTGAGCGTGAAAAGAGGACAGATGAAGGCAGACGCATAGATATTTTTATAGAAAGCGAAAGCAATGATTTTGTTTGTGTAATTGAAAATAAGGTTTGGACAAAAGATACAAATAATCAATTAGAGCATTATCAAGCATATATAGATTCTAAAAATTACAAACATAAACTCTTTATATACCTAGCCCCAAATCCTCGTAACGATTATGGCAAACTCTACAAAAATTATATGTGCTTAAGTTATAAAAAAGTGTGTCAGGCAATAGACAACCTCTTTAAAAGACAAACTAATGCAATGTGTGATAAAATAAGATACTTCATAGAGGATTATAAAGAAATGGTAGAAAGGAATATTATGGGGAGTATGGATAATGAAATACTTGGTTTATGCTTAAAGATATATAACAAACACAAGGAAGCTATTGAGGCAATAAATAAAGCTATAAAGGACTATAATGGCAGAATAAGTGGAATACTTCAAGAGATAATTAATGAAAATAACTCTCTTGCTTTAGAAACCTGTAAAGACGAATGGGTTGCATTTATAAGTAAAAAAGTTGATGGTGATTATGATTCTTTAAAAATCTCAAAAGCAGATGAGTGGATAAAATCCGACACGATTCTTACAGCAGATTTTCAGATAAAAATGGACAATATCAAGGCTTGTTTTGCCATTAGAGACCCTAAAGATGATAATGCAAACAAACAACGAAAGAAACTTCTTACTCTTGCTGAAGAGCTTGGCTATAATGATTTAGACGAATATGAGGGCTATTATTATATATATTCAGTGCCACTGTTTGATAAAAAAGATGAATATTTTGAGAGCTTACGCAAGAGTGATAGCGAACTCAAAGAGATATTAAAGAAAAAGCTAGAAGAAAGCAAAATCATAAAAACCTACGAAGATTTTGCAGATAAAGCAAACAGGCTCATAACAAATAATTAAAAATAAACAAAGGCTATATTCGTACCAGTGGCTATAGCCTATCTTGTCTCATTAAATTCTAGCAAACAATTCATTTGAAATAATAAAGCTAAAAATATTACAACATTTACATAAAACTGATTGACAAGTCTCCCTCCCCTAAAAGGAGAGAGGTTTAGGCAAATAAGATTGCAAAGAGGAAGCCCAAAGCAACACTAAAAGCAATCGCTAATATACCCGGAACAAGAAAGGCGTGGTTAAAAACATATTTTCCTAGACGCGTTGAGCCTGTATCGTCCATTTGCACAGCCCCTAACAAAGTCGGATAAGTAGGAAGCACGAACAAGGCTGACACCGCAGCGAAAGAAGCGACAAGAATATAAGAATCTTGCGGATTTGCCGCAGTAATCCCCAAAGCAGTAATAACCACAGGTGTAATAGCCTTAGCCGTAGCCGCTTGGGAATAAAGCAAAGTAGCAGCAAAAAAGAAAATAACCGCTAAAAGAGCTGGGGCTTGTTTAACCCAATCTCCTGATAATGTTTTAATTTCTTCAGTATAGCCTCCCACAAAGGTATTCCCTAACCACGCAACACCAAGCACACATACGCAAGCTATCATACCACTTTTGAAAACACTTGTATCAGAGATTCGACTCGGGTCGATTTTGCAAAATATTGTAATTAAAGTTGCAATCCCGAGCATAAAACTCATAATCGCCGCATCGCGAGGAACAATAGTTTCAATATTAATTGATTCACCCTTAAAAGTAGAAACAATTTTACTAATAATCGTTGAGCCACCGACATTAGAAATCGCTGTGGCATAAAGAACGATACACAATACCCCAAGCAAGAAAATCACAACAGAAAGCTTAGCACCTGAATTTAGTTGCATATTAGACGCACCCAAAGGTGCTTTTACTAAGCCTTTGGCTAAACGTTCTTGATAAATTTCATCTTTACTTAAATCCAAATTCCTAACAAGTGTAATAATAAAAGCTGTCAGCATACAACCAATAAAAGTAGTAGGAATCCAAATCCCAAGCAATAAAGGGTAACTCCAACCAAATTTTTCTAATTCTCCTGCCATATAAATGACCGCTGCGGAAACAGGACTTGCTGTAATAGCAATCTGTGAAGCCACTACGGCGATTGAAAGTGGTGCGGAAGGTTTGATATTTTGCTCTTTTGCCACTTCAACAATAACAGGAATCATAGAAAATGCAGTATGCCCTGTCCCTGCTAGAATTGTGAGGAAATAAGTAACCGTTGGGGCAAGATAATTGATATATTTAGGGTTGGCTCGCAAAATCCTCTCTGCAATCATAACAAGATAATCCAATCCCCCAGCAAGTTGCATTGCAGAGATAGCCGCAATCACAGACATAATAATCAAAATAACATCCCAAGGGATATTTCCGGGCTTCATTCCCAGTAACAATCCCAATAAAATAACACCAAGACCGCCACAATAACCAATAGCAATCCCACCTAAGCGGATACCGATAAAAATCGCACCCAGCAAAACAACAACTTGCAAAGTAAATAACAACATAATTTCTCCTCTTTAGAGTCAAATCTTCCTTTGTAATAAAAGTTTTTAAATTAAAACTTCTAAAAATCCTTACAGCTTACCTCTTATCAAGATTTAGCTTTACCCTACTCTTGCCTTTTCTTTTTCATTTGTGGGTTAAGCATATTTTGAGGGTCGAGGATTTTATCAATCTCTTCTTTAGGTAAATACCCTCTCTCTAAACAAATATCTCCTACGGATTTACCACTTTGTAAGGCTTCTTTAGCAATACTTGCGGATTTTTCATAACCCAAAACAGGATTGAAAGCTGTAACAATCCCAATAGAATTAAGCACAGATTTTTTGCACGCTTCAGGATTAGCACTAAGGTCTTTAATGGCTTTTTGTGCGAGTGTTTTCATCGCATTTTCTAAAAGCACTAAAGCATTAAAGAGAGCATAAGCAATACCGGGTTCTACGGCATTAAGCTCAAATTCTCCTCTTTGGCTACAAAGCATAATAGTCGTATCACTACCGATAACCTCATAACACGCTTCTTGCACTACTTCACAAATAACGGGATTGACTTTTCCAGGCATAATAGAGCTTCCCGGCTGCATTTTAGGCAGATTAATCTCACCTAATCCGCAACGAGGACCAGAATTCATCATTCTTAAATCATTAGCAATCTTATTGAGACGAACAGCAATTGCTTTTAGGATACCACTAACTAAAACAAAGTCTGCTGTATCTTGTGTGGCAGCGATAAAATTCTCTGCGGGTTTGAAATTCCCTCCTGTGATTTCATTGAGTTTTTTCTCAACGACATTTTTATAATCAGGGTGGCAGTTAATCCCCGTGCCAATAGCCGTTGCTCCAAGATTAAGAGTACTCATTACTTCCCTAGCATAAGCAACATTAGCCAAATCTGTTTTAATGTAAGAAGCAAAAGCCCCAAAGGTATTACCCAAAGTTGTAGGCACAGCATCTTCAAGCTCGGTGCGTCCCATTTTGATAAAATCTTTAAACTCTTTAGCTTTGTTTTCTAGTTGAGATTTTAACTCCTCCATCGCTTTTGTCAAATCACCGAGTTTATTCCAAGCCGCTACTTTAATGGAGCTAGGATAAGTATCATTAGTAGATTGTCCTAAGTTTGTGTGGTCATTAGGGTGTAAGTATTGGTATTCTCCCTTTTTATGCCCCATACTCTCCAAAGCGATATTGGTTATTACTTCATTGACATTCATATTTGTAGAAGTTCCTGCTCCTCCTTGAATCATATCCACAACAAATTGTTCAGAAAATTCTCCTGCTATCAATCTATCACACGCCTTTGCGATAGCATCAGCCTTAGGAGCATCAAGCACCCCGACTTCTTTATTACTTAAAGCAGCAGCTTTTTTAATCTGTGCAAAAGCTTTAACAAAATAAGGATAATTCTTTAACTGCCTTCCTGTCATTTTAAAGTTATCAACAGCCCTAAAAGTCTGGACACCATAATACACATCATCTGGAATTTCTAATTCCCCAATAAAATCGTGTTCTTTCCTTCCCATCAATCAACCTCATTCCAAAATTTAAGTCTTTATCTTGACTTATTTTGCGATTATAATATACTTTTTCTTAACCAAGTCTATAAAATTGATATTAATCAGAAAAATAAAGACTACTTTAAAATTTTTCCAAAATAATTTGTAAAATCTGAATCTTATCGTTTTGAATTTTATCCTAAATTTTCGTTAAAACTCCTCTTTTAAATTCCATAAAAATAATGCCAAAAGTTACCAATGTAGCACAAAACATTCCTATGGGATAAGCACTCATAACACCCACAAAACCATAGTATTGTGGCAAAATCAAAACAAAAATCAAAACAAAAATGAGATTATAAGCTAAAGTAATAATAAAGGAACTCAAAGTCGCTTGAATTGACTGAAAAAAGATTGCACTCACAATATTAACTCCCAAAAGAGCATAGCCTAAAAAATAAATATTCATCGCTCTTTTACTATCCGATAAAAAACTTAAATCTCTCTCTACAATATTCCCTTGCATAAACCACGAAATCGCATAATCTCCAAAATAATAAAAGATTGCATACAAAACAATCCCGCCAAAAAAGCTTACCCCCAAACCAAAGAAAAAGATTGATTTTACGCGTTTAATTAATTTAGCCCCATAATTAAAACTCGCAATAGGTTGCACACCTTGAGCCATTGAAAGCAAAATTGTAAAGGGCACAACCCCAATATACATTAATAAACTATAAATTGCTAACCCTCGCTCACCACTCACATTGCCTATAATATGATTAAAAATCAGCATTACCAAAGCCACGCTAATTTCAGAGCTGCTTTGAGGGATTCCGTTTTTAGCAGACATCAAAAAAGCGTATTTATCAAAAACCCAAATCAAAAATAGCTGCCCTTTTTTGCGTAAAAAATATTGCAATAAGATTATCATTCCAATCCCGTGTCCAAGTATTGTCGCTAAAGCTGCCCCGCTTAATCCCCACTCTAAAATAAAAATAAAGATAAAATTAAGCCCTATATTCATTCCTGAACCAATAACCATCGCTACCATTGCTAAAACAGGTTGTTTATCATTAATGGCAAAAATATCCAATAAAGGGTGCAAAACAATCACAAAAGCACCCAAAAAAATAATCTCAATATAATCCACCACTAAGGGTAAAAGAATTTCAGAAGCTCCTAAAAACAAAGCAATATTTTCACTCCAAAAATACAAAGTCCAGCCCACTATTACGCCACTAAAAAGAGCAAAATAAAAGACTGAACTAAACACAACCCTTGCACGATGAGGATTATCTCTACCTAGAAAATAAGAACTCATCGAGGCTGCCCCGACACTAAAGAGTAATTCATAAGCAATTAACACAGGAAAAATAGGCCAAGCAATCCCTACTGCGGCTAAAGCATTTTCTCCTAATTTTTTACCAATAAAAATGCCATCAAAAGTAGAATAAGTCGAGAGAGCTAACATCGCTATTAAAGAGGGTAAAAAATAAGAGAGAAAAAGCCGATAAATCGGAGCGGTTTTTAAATCAAGCTTTAGCATTAAGATTCCTTATACTTATCATAATGCCCACTCTAAAGTGTTTTAGCAAAAGCTAAACATTCTTTGATATTAGTTGTTGGAGCAATAATGGGTTTGAGATTTGGCATTACCTCTTGCAATTTTTTTGCCGTTGTTTTGCCAATACATAAGGCTAAGTTTCCCTCCTGCCATTTAAAATTTTCCAAAAATGCTTCAATGCGTGAGGGTGCGCTAAAAAAAATCACACTTTGAGGGAGAGGCTGCAAATGTGCTTTTTGGGATTGTGTGAGTTTAAGAATACGCGTTTGATACACGATACTTTCTGTTACATTCACGCCCTCATTTTTTAAAATAACAGAGAGACTAGAGGCAACCCTCTCCCCTCTTATAAATAAGGGATTTTTATTGTGTAACTTAGCGCAAATTGCTTTAGCAAAATTCTCCCCATAGGCTTCACTTCCCACATAAAAAGCTTCAATCCCGAGATTTTTTAATGCTCTATTGCTTCCTTTACCCAAAACATAACAAGGCAGGTTATGCCATTGTTGGTTAAGAGATTCTAAAGCTAAAATGGCATTTTTAGAAGTAAAAATCAAACTATCACATTTTTTGAGCTTATCCTCTAATGCCTCATCTTTAAGGATTTTTGTCTCAAGGAGAGGAAGTAAAATCTCATCTTGTTGCTGCTTTGTTGTCATCTCTGTGATATAATAAACTTTTTTCATCAAGAAATTATATTTTAAATATATTTAAAATATATTCAAATTGAGGATTTTTATGCCAACCAAAAACAAAAGTCAAGCCTTTAGAGTTACTTTGGATTCTTTTAATCCTAGCGATTATATTGTGATTGATATTCGCTCACGCGGCTATTATCTCATTAGCCATATTAAAGATTCCATTAATATTCAATCGCTCCAACGCATTAGTTTTATCGCACAAGAAAATGCGGATAAAAAGATTTTGCTTTATTGTCATAGTGGGGCAACGGCGGCGGAATTTGGAGATAAACTCATTGCATTAGGTTGTAAAAATATTTATTATCTTGATGAAAATTATTTTAGGGTTTTGAAATCAGGAATTGCAATGGAAGGTAACGCATAAAATCGCAAATAAAGCAATCTTTTTGTAGAATTTGAGAATTTTTTATAAGGATAAGTAATGCAATACGATGTTATTGTAATAGGTGGGGGACACGCTGGGATTGAAGCAAGTATTGTAGCTGCCAAAATGGGCTGCAAAACCTTACTTTTGACAATTTTAGTTGAGCAAATCGGAGCAGCAAGCTGCAATCCCGCTATTGGCGGATTAGGTAAAGGGCATTTGGTTAAAGAAGTCGATGCATTAGGGGGTGTTATGGGAGAAATCACAGATTTATGCGGGATTCAATTTCGCACTCTTAATGCCTCAAAAGGACCTGCTGTAAGAGGAACAAGAGCACAAATTGATATGGACCGCTATAAAATCCTTGCACGAAATTTTTGTTATAACACCCCAAACTTGGAAATTTCACAACAAATGGTTTCTTCTTTAATTTGCCAAAATAACGCAATCTTAGGCGTTAAAACCGCTATTGGCAAGACTTATTATGCAAAAAAAGTGATTTTAACAACCGGAACTTTTTTGCAAGGGAAAATCCATATTGGGAAACATATCTCCCCTAATGGAAGAGCAGGAGAACCGCCTTCAAGCGAGCTTGGAGAATATTTAAGAGACTTGGGTTTAGAAGTGGGAAGACTCAAAACAGGCACTTGTGCGAGGATTAAAGCAAGTAGTATTGATTTTACCTCTTTGGAACAACACTATGGGGACACACCTACGCCTTATTTTAGCTACAAAACAGCACAAAAACTTGAGGGAAAAGCCTTTATGCCAACACAGCTTCCCTGCTATGTAACTTATACGAATGAAAAAACGCACGAAATTATCCGCCAAAACTTCCATAAAGCCCCACTTTTTACAGGGCAAATCCAAGGCGTGGGACCGCGATATTGTCCGAGCATCGAAGATAAAGTCAATCGCTTTAGCCAAAAAGAAAGGCATCAGCTTTTCTTGGAGCCTCAAACTCTTGAAGCTAATGAATACTATATCAATGGATTAACAACCTCCCTACCCTTTGATGTGCAAGAAGCGATGATTCACAGCATTGAGGGACTAGAAAAAGCCCAGATTGTCCGCTATGGCTATGCGATTGAGTATGATTATATCAATCCAACAGAACTTAAACATACCCTAGAGACAAAAAAGATTCAAAATCTCTATTGTGCGGGGCAAATTAATGGAACAACAGGCTATGAAGAAGCCGCAGCACAAGGAATCTTAGCGGGGATTAATGCGGCTTTAGCAACGAAAAATCAAGAAGAAGTGATTTTAAGACGCGATGAGGCATATTTGGGTGTGATGATTGATGATTTGGTTACTAAAGGCACAAAAGAGCCTTACCGACTCTTTACTTCAAGGGCAGAATATCGGCTTTTGCTACGTGAGGGAAATGCAATCTTTCGGCTAGGGGATTTAGCTTATAAGCTCGGACTTATGGATAAAAAGAGTTATGATTTACTGCAGGCTGATAAAAAGGCTATTGATTGCGGTATGCAATGGCTTAACAATCATTTTATCACCCCTAATTTAGAATCCTTAAACTTCCTAGATAAAATCAACGAGGATAAAATCAGCGATAAAACAGTGTGGAAAACACTTGTGGGGCGTAGGAGTTTTGATTTAGAAAAACTTATGTGTATTGGGGAATTAACCCCCACACCTTTTGGGGATTTCTCTCCTAGGGCTTTAGAGGAAATCTTAGTTCAAGCCAAATATGCAAGTTATATCCAAAAACAACAAAACCAAATCGAGAATATGGGGCAAATGCTCCGCATAAAAATTCCCCAAGATTTTTGTTTTGATGATATTCCGGGATTGAGTTTAGAAGTGATTGAGAAACTTAAGAAATTCAATCCTAAAAGCCTCTTTGAAGCAAGCCAAATCAGTGGTGTAACTCCAGCGAGTTTAGAAGTTTTGCATCTTTATATCCATTTGCGTCAAAAACAAGTTAAAGTGCAAAATCAATAAAACTAAAAATCTTGAAAATACTTTTCATAAAGAGCTATAAAAGTAAAATTCAATATTAATTTATATACCATTTGGGATTTATCCCTTTTGTTTTAAATTTAAAGCAAAATCTTAATTAAGCTTACCTTTATTTTTAAAAGATATAATTTTTTTATTAATAATTTTTATTGATTAAGGAGAAATGATGAAAAAATTGACTAATGATTTTGGAAATTTTGTCGCTGACAACCAAAATTCACTTACTGCAGGTGCTAAAGGACCACTTTTATTGCAAGATTATATCTTACTTGAAAAGCTTGCTCATCAAAATCGTGAAAGAATCCCAGAGAGAACGGTTCACGCTAAAGGAAGTGCAGCTTATGGAGAACTTAAAATCACAGCAGACCTTTCTCAATACACTAAAGCAAAAGTTTTGCAAAAAGGAGAGGTTACTCCTCTTATTCTTCGCTTTTCTACCGTTGCAGGAGAGGCAGGAGCAGCTGATGCTGAAAGAGATGTTCGAGGTTTTGCAATCAAATTTTACACTAAAGAGGGAAATTGGGATTTGGTAGGAAATAATACCCCAACCTTTTTTATCCGCGATGCTTATAAATTTCCTGATTTTATCCATACACAAAAACGCGACCCTAGAACTCACTTAAGAAGCAACAATGCAGCGTGGGATTTTTGGACTTTATGCCCTGAAAGCTTGCACCAAGTTACAATTTTAATGAGTGATAGGGGGATTCCTGCAAGTTATCGTCATATGCACGGATTTGGAAGCCACACTTATAGTCTTATCAATAATAAAAATGAAAGATTTTGGGTGAAATTCCACTTCAAAACCGAGCAAGGTATTAAAAATCTCACTAACAAAGAAGCAGAGGCTATTATTGCTAAAGATAGAGAAAGTCATCAAAGAGATTTATTTGAGGCTATTGAGAGAGGAGATTTTCCAAAATGGAGGGTGCAAATTCAGATTTTAGCTGAAAATGAAGTGGATAAACTTGGCTTTAATCCTTTTGATTTAACTAAAGTTTGGCCTCATAGCATAGTGCCACTTAGGGATATTGGAGAAATGGTGCTTAATAAAAATGTTGAAAATTACTTCAATGAAGTTGAACAAGCAGCTTTTGCTCCAAGCAATATCGTTCCGGGCATTGGCTTTAGTCCTGATAAAATGCTCCAAGCTAGAGTTTTTAGTTATGCTGATGCACAAAGATACAGAATAGGCACAAATTATCATCTACTTCCTGTTAATCGTGCAAAAAGCGAGGTAAATACCTATAATGTCGCGGGTGCTATGAATTTTGATACTTACAGAAATGGACCAGCTTATTATGAGCCAAACAGCTATGAACAAAGCCCAAAAGAGGATAAAAGTTACTTAGAGCCTGATTTAGCTTTAGAAGGTAGTGTGCAAAAGTATAAACCACTTGATGATGATTTTTATACTCAACCAAGAGCTTTATTTAACTTGATGAATGATAGTCAAAAAGCACAGCTTTTCAGCAATATCGCTGCTTCTATGGAAGGTGTGAATTCTAAAATCATTGATAGAGCTTTAGGACATTTTGAAAAAATCTCCCCCGCTTATAAAGAAGGTGTGAAAAAGGCACTTGGAAAATAAATTTTCGCTACCTAGTAGCGAAATTTTAAGGATATATCGTGGAAATTTTAACCTTAGAAGAAGAAAAGAGATTTGCAGAGCTTTGCAATATGGCATTTGATTTTGCAAGAAATGATGAATGTGAAAATCTTAGAATTATGATTGATGCCGGATTAAGCGTGAATCTTAAAACCCACAGGGGCGATACACTCTTAATGCTTGCAGCTTATAACAATAGCCTTAAAACTGCGGCTATGCTTTTGCAAAAAGGGGCAAGAGTTGATGAAAAAAATCAAAGAGGACAAACCCCTTTAGCAGGAGTGTGTTTTAAAGGATATTTAGAAATGTGCAAGCTTTTAGTAAAGAATGGAGCAAATATTGATAAAAACAATGGCTTGGGAATGACTCCTTATACTTTTGCCATAATGTTTGGGCATAAAGAAATTGCAGAATTTTTACTCTCTTGTTCTAAAAAAAGCTTGTTAAAAAGAATCTCATTAAAAATTTTAAGCATTTTTAAACCTAAATTTTAAAACTATAAACTAAAAAATAATTAGAAATGCTGTTATTTAAGCTACTTTATTTTATAATCCATTTATTCTAAAATTCAAAGGAGTTTTATGTTTCACGAATACCGAGAAGAAATTACTACTTTAAAACAAGAGGATGCTCATTTTGCTAAAATATTTGATGAACACAATGAGCTAGACCAACAAATTATTGATATTGAAGAGGGGCGAGAGCCTGCGACAGATGCAAGATTAGGTGAGTTAAAACGCGAAAAACTTCGTCTCAAAGATGAAGCCTATGCGATGATTATGGAATACAGGAAAACCAAAAAAGCTAATTGAGCGTTGTTACAGATTCTTTAATGCTCTCTAAAGCCCATTTTTTATAAGCTTTGGAGACTTTATTAATTTTAAGGGCAATAATTTCTGGAATTTCATAAGAGTGGAATTTTTTGATAAGCTTTTTGAGTTTGGGATAATATTTTGCTTTTGTCTTAAAAGTGATTTGTATCTCTTCTTCAGAGCATTTTTTACCCTGCCAAATATAATCACTTTGGATTTTCACGCTCTGCACACAAAAAACCAATCTGCTTTCAAAAACTTTTTGAATTAAAATTTTAGTGTCTTTTTCT
>JAFLSC010000028.1 GCA_022511145.1 Helicobacter sp. | reverse complement strand
TATAATCGCTAAATTTAAAATAGAGTGGCACAAATGGAGAAAAAAAGAAGTATCAGACCAACTAAAGATAATCTACAGCAAGGGTTTGAGATATTTGGATTTAAGAAAAATATACTCAAAGGTATTAATGAGGCTGGATTTTTAGAGCCTAGTCCAATCCAAAAGGAAGCAATCCCTTTGATTATGGACGGCTTAGATGTGATTGCACAAGCCCAAACCGGCACAGGAAAAACCGCTGCTTTTGGATTACCTCTTATTAATAATCTTAAGCACAATGGTGAGATTGAAGCTCTTATTGTTACGCCAACACGAGAATTAGCAATGCAAATTAGCGATGAGATTTTTAAACTTGGAAAATATAATAAAGTTCGCACCCTTTCACTCTATGGTGGGCAGCCCATTCGCCGACAAATTGAGCTACTCAAAAAGAAACCCCAAATTATTGTTGCTACACCGGGGAGATTGCTTGACCATTTGAGAAATGAGAGACTTCAAAATTTCTTTCCTCGCATCGTTGTGCTTGATGAATCTGATGAAATGCTAGATATGGGATTTTTAGACAGCATTGAGGAGATTTTTCAATACCTCTCTAATGAGCGTCAAACTCTGCTTTTTTCTGCTACAATGCCAACGCCTATCAAACACCTAGCCCAAAGGATTTTGGATAATCCTAGATGGATTAAAATCGCACAAGAAGAAACCACCAATCAAGATATTTCCCAACGTTATTATATTGTTAATGAAAGTGAGCGTGAAGCGGCTATTGTGCGTTTGATTGATAGTGAAATGCCAAAAAAAACTATCATCTTTGTGCGTATGAAAAAGGAAGCTGATATTCTTTCAAAAAGGCTTATTGAGAGGGGATATAAATCGGGGGCTTTACACGGAGATATGGAACAAAGAGAGCGACAAAAATCTATTAAGGCTTTTAGGGATTCCAAGATTCAAATCCTTGTCGCTACTGATATTGCAGCAAGAGGGCTTGATATTTCAGGAGTGAGCCACGTGTTTAATTTTCATATTCCTCTTAATCCTGAATCTTATGTGCATCGTATCGGAAGGACAGGGAGAGCAGGACAAAAAGGGATTGCTATTACTTTAGCAACACCTTTAGAGTTTAAGGAGATTAGAAGAATTAAAGAAAACACTAAGGCAAAAATCCAACTCTATGAGATTCCAAGTTTGCAAGACACAACAAGCAGACAGGATTCCTCAATCTTAGAAAAAATCTTAAAATACGAAATCAGCGATGATGCCCTAAGGGTTTATGAGCAAGTTCGCTCAAGTGCGGATATGACCCAGCTTGTCTGTAAATTGCTCTCTATGGTTTTAAAAGAGACAAAAATCATAGAACCTAATAAAATAGGGCTAGACAAACAAGATTTAAATCAACTTCAATTTGTGCTAGACCAAAAAGATTCGGGTAAAATAAAGCATAAAAAGTCTTACCTTGAAAAAAGCAAAACTTCTAACAAGCAAAAAATATCACAGAGTCCCCATAAGAATCAATCACGAAAAAATCAATCCACTCACAAAAATCAATCCAAAAACCTCACCAAAAAATCCACAAGGAGTAAAAAATAATGAATTTTCAAACTTATCCTTTTGAAAAGCTACAAGCTCTTGTGAGTGATATTCCCCAAACACCTAAAATCTCACTTACTATTGGAGAGCCACAATTTCCTACTCCTGCTTTGATTTGTGAAGCACTTTGCAAAAAAGTAGAAACGCTCAATAAATATCCCAAAACTGCAGGTGAAAATGTGCTTAAAGAGGCTTTATTGCAATTTTTACAAACGCGATTTAGCTTAACAATGGATTTTGACAATATCATAGCGACTTTTGGGACACGCGAGGTTTTGTTTAATTTTCCTCAATTTTTTCTTTTTAACAAAACTAATCCCACGCTAGCTTATCCTAATCCTTTCTATCAAATCTATGAGGGAGCAGCGATTGCTTCAAGAGCAAAGAGCATTTATATGAACCTCACTGCTCAAAATGATTTTAAGCCGCATTTGACAAAAGAGCAGATGAAAGCTTGCGATTTAGTGATTTTAAATTCTCCTAACAATCCTACGGGTTCGACATTAAGTTTAGAGGAGTTAAAAGTTTGGGTGCAAAATGCCCTAGAATATGATTTTGTGATTTTAAGCGATGAATGTTATAGTGAAATTTATTCTCACAAACCTCCTGCTTCTATTTTGGAGGCAAGTTGGGCTGTGGGGAATCAAGAGTTTAAAAATATTTTAGCCCTTAATTCTATTTCTAAACGTTCTAGTGCTCCCGGACTTAGAAGCGGATTTATCGCAGGAGATAAAGCAATCTTAAAAGATTATGCCCGCTATCGCACTTATGTGGGTTGTGCGATTCCTCTTCCTTTACAATATGCTGCTGCAGTAGCGTGGGCTGATGAGGGGCACTCAAAATTTTTCCAAGAGCAATACAAAGAAAATCTCGCTTTAGCCCAAGAGATTTTAGGGGTGCAAGTGCCTTGTGCGACTTTTTATGTTTGGCTTTTTGTGGGTGATGATTTGCAATGGACAAGGGAGCTTTTAACTAAAGAAGAAATTTTAGTTTTGCCCGGTAGCTACCTCTCACGTACAGATTCTAAGGGGATTAATCCGGGAAAAGGTTATGTGCGATTGGCTTTGGTTTATGAAAAAGAAATTATCAAAGATGCTCTCTTAAGGATTAAAAAGTGTCTCTAAAACCTCAAAAAATTCATTTTATCGGGATTGGTGGGATTGGCATTTCAGCTTTAGCAAGATTTTTAAAAGCACAAGGGATAGAAGTCAGCGGTTCTGATATGGCAGAGGGAGCAGTAACAAAGCAACTCAAATCAATGGGGATTGCTGTGAATATCCCTCATTGCAAAGAAGCCCCAGAAGGTGCTGATTTAGTCATACATTCGGCTATTATTAAGTCGGATAATATTGAAATCCTTAGGGCAAAGGAATTAGGTATTCCCGTGCTTTCTCGTAAAGAGGCTTTGTGTATGATTTTGGGTGAAAAGCAAGTCTATGCTATCGCAGGAGCACACGGGAAAAGCACAACCACAGCGATTTTAAGTGCGATTTTAAAGGAAGCAAGTGCTTTAATTGGAGCAGAAAGCAAGGAATTCCATTCTAATGCTCGCACACTTAATAGTCCTTTAGTTGTTTTTGAGGCTGATGAATCAGACAAAAGTTTTTTGTTTTGCAATCCTTATTGTGCGATTGTTACAAACGCAGAGCCTGAGCATATGGAAACTTATGGGCATAATTTAGAGGAATTTCATCAAGCCTATTATGATTTTTTAAAACTTGCTAAAAAGCGTGTGATTAATGCTGAAGATGAGTTCTTAGGGAAGTTAGATTTGGAGGCAATTCGGCTCTATCCTAGCAAAGAGATTTGTGAGATTTCTTATACACTTAAAGACAATCAACCCCAAACGCGATTCCGCCTAATTCATCAAGGAAAGGATTATGGTTATTTTGAAGTTTATGGTTTGGGAGAACACATTGCCATAGATGCGGCTTTAGCGATTTTATCAGTGGTGGATTTTATGCCTAAAGACTTGATTGCTCAAAATCTTCAAAATTACAAAGGGATAAAAAAACGTTTTGATATATTAGAGAGTGAAAAATGCGTGATTATCGATGATTATGCCCATCATCCCACAGAAATTAGAGCAACACTCAAAGCAATCAAAAAATACCAAGAACTTATTAATCAAAAAGAAATTTGTGCGATTTGGCAGCCACATAAATATTCCCGCATTTTAGATAATTTAGAGGATTTTATTACTTGTTTTGAGGGGGTTAATCAATTAGTTATTTTACCTGTTTATAGTGCAGGGGAAGCAGCGATTCCCATTGATTTTGAAGGGTTATTCTCACATTATAATCCTGTTTTTGCAGATTGTATCCAAAGAGAAAAAAACCAAATCAAACTTCTTAAAAATAATGAAGTGCTTTTTACAATCCAAGAAGGGATTATCGTAGGATTTAATGCAGGTAATCTTACCTATCAGCTGCGAGGAGGGATTGTATGATTTATGGCTTAATTATCTTTTTTTTGGTAATTGCACTTATTTTACTGCTTGAGACGCTCTCTCGCCACCAAATGATTAACACAAAAACTAAATTAATCCTTAGTGGGAGTGCGTTATTGCTTATTTTAGGAATTGTGCTTTTCACACAAAAACAAGAAAAACAAGAAAATAAAATCACTAATCTCGCACAAGAATTTCTAAGAGGACGCAATCTTAAATGCCAAGTTGGCACACAAAATCTTGATGTGAATCAGACTCATTTTAATTTTGTGAGCGGGACATTAACTTTTATGGGAAAAGAGGGAGGAGAGTATTATCGCAAAAACATTCCTCTTAAAGCTTGCGATTTAGGGGAATAAATGAGCCTTATAAAAAAGCTTGATTTAGAGGCTTTTATCGAATCATTTAATAACTTTTTAGCACGTCCTAAAGATTTAGCTCTGCAAGGGGATTGTAAGATTCATCTCAAATATATTCAAGCCCTAGAGGATTTGGAATTTACTCCGCCACCTTGCATTAAAAATCTTGATTTAGCTTTAGGGCTTTTAAAAAAGTTTGGCTATTTGAAGCTTGATGAAATTTATGAGTTTTCTAAAATCATTTCTTATTTTTTTTATCTTAAGAATCTCAAAGTTGAGGGGATTTTACAGCAATGGTGGAGTCAAATCAATCTCATTCCCTCTATTTTAGAAATCGCTCAATCTTTTAATAATAAGGGCGAATTTAAAAATGGGATTTATTTGGAGCTTGATTCTCTCAATGAAGCACTAGAGCGGATTAAAAAAGAAATTAACAATCACCTAAGTGTCCTTTTAAATCAAGAAAGATTGATTCCTTTTTTGGTTGATAAACAGGTGCATTTTATCAATGAAGAGGAGTGTTTGCTGCTTAAAGCAGGATTTCATAATGTCCTTAAAGGGAATATCATCAATCGCTCAAGCGGAGGATTTTTTTATGTTTTACCCCAAAGTATCGCCGCTTTAAAAACAAGGCAGAATGATTTAAATAACAAAAAAGAAGAACAGCTTTTTTTGATTTGCAGAGAAATTTCAACACTTTTTCAAAAAAACCTATTGTTTTTAAAATTTATCAACAAAGAATTTGACCGCTTTGATGCGTATCAAGCACGATTATTGTTTGCCAAAAGTAAAGGTTTAGAATTTCTTGCTCCAAATACTAAAAATGGGTTGATTGTTTTAAAAGAGTTTAAACACCCCGCCTTAAAAGAGCCAAAATCTATTACATTAGATTTTAGTGAGCAAATTTTAATGATAACTGGCGTTAATGCCGGCGGTAAAACAATGCTGCTTAAGTCTGTTTTAGCCGCAGTTTTTCTCGCTAAAGCCCTAATTCCTATGCCCATTAATGCTAATCAATCGTGCATTGGGAATTTTAAAAATCTCGATTTGATTTTAGAAGACCCGCAAAATAGCAAAAATGATATTTCAACTTTTGGGGGAAGAATGTTGCTCTTTAGCCGTATTTTGCAGCAAAGAGAAGGAATCATCGGGATTGATGAGATTGAATTAGGCACTGATAGTGATGAAGCGGCAAGTTTATTTAAGGTTTTGCTAGAAAATTTGATGAGCAAAAATAACAAAATCATTATCACTACTCACCATAAGCGATTAGCAGCTCTTATGGCAGGGAATCCTAAAGTTCAGCTTTTAGCTGCCCTATTTGATGAAAAAAGAGAAATGCCAACTTTTAGTTTTTTAAGCGGCACAATTGGGAAAAGCTATGCTTTTGAAACTGCTTTGCGTTATGGGATTCCCAAAACGCTCATTAATGAGGCAAAAAAACTTTATGGGGAAGATAAAGAAAAACTCAATGAATTAATTGAAAATTCATCAAGATTAGAGAGAAAATTGCAATCTTTAATCCAAGAAAATACCCAAATCCAAAATAACCTCGAGAAAAAAATGCAACATTTAAAAAGCCTAGAGGAAGATTTGCGATTAGATTTTAAGCAAAGAAAAAATGAGCTTGAAAAGGTGTATTATGAGGCGATTAATGCGGCAAAAAAATCAATTAAAATGCAATCCAAAGAGGAAATCCACCGCCAAATCAATAAAGCTAACAAGATTCTTAATGAACTGAAAAATAAAGAAGAAAAACCTCAAATTCTAAAGGAATTTAAAATCGGAGATAGGGTAAAATACGGAAGCAATAAAGGCACAATTATCAGTCTTCAAAAGAGTCAAGCTATCGTGCAAACTGATGAGGGCGTTAAACTGCGTTTGGATTTATCGGTTTTAAAACCAAGTGGGAGTATGCCTGAAATAAAAGCAAATTTCAGCATTCAACGCCCACAAAATGCTAATGTTGTGTTAGATTTGCACGGAATGCGTTCAGAAGAAGCGATTGAAAAAATGGATAAATTTTTAAATGATTGCCTTATTGCAGGATTTGATGAGGTGTTAATTTATCACGGAATTGGCACAGGTAGGCTCTCAAGCGTGGTAAGGGAGTTTTTGAAAAATCACCCCAAAGTGGTTGATTTTATGGACGCACCCCCTAAATCTGGCGGTTTTGGTGCAAAGATTATCAAACTTTAAGAAAGGAGTTACAATGAAAAGAATCTTACTTGCAGCAAGTATTATTTTGGCTTGTTTTGTTGTGAGTGGTTGTGGTCAATCAGATTATCAGCACCCTGCAAAACGTAGTGGGGCGGTATAATTGAATTTGCGGATTTTATCCGCAAATTAAGTAAATCTTTCAGTAAAATCTCTCTTAATATTTTTTAATCAATCCAAACATTGTTATTTTTTTGCCCACATTATTGCGTTCTAAACCTAATCATTGTGATTTTCCCTCCGTCATTGTCGGGACATAGCCGAAGCAATCTAAAAGAGAGATTCCACAAATGCTGCACATTCTCGCAATGACAATGATAAGAGCCACGAGTTTTTATGAACTCTTGCAATGACGCCAAGATTGCTCTTAAGTAGTCCATTGTAATAACAAGTTTTAAAAATCTAAAGTATTTATTCTGTGATTTAACCCTTTTATCAAAAAAAGTTTCTTATAATTGCAAATCAAAAAACAGCATTGGAGAAAAAATGAATATCCCTACTTTGCAAGAGGCTTTGGAGTTCAGTAAAGATGAGATTTTGGAGTTAAAAGCAACTTTAAGAGAGAAAATAAAAGCAAACAAGCTTAATGCCTATGTGGGGGAGATTGAAGACAAAAATCCACAAGGGATACCCATTGCCATTAAAGATAATATTAGTGTAGAGGATTGGGAAATCACTTGTGGGAGCAAGATTTTGCAAGGTTATATTGCCCCTTATAATGCGAGTGTGATTGAGAATCTTTTAGCTAACAAATTGAGTCCTTTTGGGCGAACTAATATGGACGAATTTGCGATGGGAAGCACGACAGGAAGTAGCTTTTATGGCAGGACTTACAATCCTAAAGATAATACAAAAGTTCCCGGTGGGAGTAGTGGTGGAAGTGCGGCTGCTGTGGCAGGTGGGATTGCCATAGCAGCTTTAGGGAGTGATACGGGCGGAAGTATCCGACAACCTGCAAGCTTTTGTGGTTGTGTGGGATTAAAGCCTACTTATGGCAGAGTAAGTCGCTATGGTTTAGTGGCTTATAGCTCGAGTTTAGACCAAATTGGACCCATTACACAAAATGTTAGGGATTGTGCTTTGCTTTTTGATGTAATTGCAGGGGCAGATTCTAAAGATTCAACTTGTGCAAATCTCCCTAAACCCCAAATTTTCAAAAACCTACAAAATAATCGTAAAATGACGATTGCAATCCTCCCTAAACTCCTTAAAGATGCAGATAAAAATATTCAAGATGCCTATCAAGTAACCATTGACAAACTCGCTAAAAATGGGCATAAAATCATTGAAAAAGAAATGCTAGATACAAGTTTTATGATTTCTGCTTATTATGTGATTTGCACCGCAGAGGCGAGTTCTAATCTCGCCCGATTTGATGGAGTGCGTTATGGTAATCGCAGCAAAGAAGCACAAAATCTTAAGAGTCTTTATGTTCAAACTCGCTCACAAGGGTTTGGCGATGAGGTTAAAAGACGGATTTTGTTAGGCAGTTTTGTGTTAAGTAGCGGGTATTATGATGCGTATTATATAAGAGCACAAAAGGTAAGAACGCTTATAGCAAGGCAATATAATGAAATTTTAAGTGATTGTGAGGCGATTTTTTCTCCTGTGGCACCTAGTGTTGCTTTTGGATTTGAAGATTGCAAAACACCTTTGCAAATGTATTTAGAGGATATTTATACGATTGGGGTAAATCTAGCAGGGCTTCCTGCGATTTCCTTACCGGTAAGTGAAGTTAAAGGAATGCCTATAGGAATGCAATTTATTGGTAAAGCTTTTGGGGAGCAAGATATTTTGGATTTGGCTTATAATCTTGAAGAAAGTCTCAAATAAAGGAGTAAAGATGAAAATTAAAGCCCGTGCTTTAACTTTTGAAGATGTTTTATTGGTTCCTGCTTATTCAGAGGTTTTGCCCAAAGAAGTTTCTTTGGCTACAAAACTTTCTTGTAACATTGCTCTTAATGCTCCTATTATTTCAGCGGCAATGGATACGGTTACGGAATACCGCACTGCTATTGCTATGGCTAGGCTTGGAGGAATAGGGATTATTCATAAAAATATGGATATTAACTCGCAAGTCAATCAAATTAAAAAAGTAAAAAAAAGTGAGAGCGGTATTATTATTGACCCCATTTTTATTTCACCTGAATCCACTTTGATTCAAGCCAAAGCAATTATGGATAATTATAAAATTTCAGGTATTCCTGTGGTTGATGAAAGCGGAAGCTTGGTAGGGATTTTAACGAATCGTGATATGCGTTTTGAGACTGATTTAAATCGTTTTGTTAAGGAAGTGATGACAAAAGCCCCTCTTATTACTGCACAAGTGGGGATTGAGCTAGAGGAAGCCAAGCAAATTATGAATAAACGCAAGATTGAAAAATTGCCTTTAGTCGATGAAAAAGGAATCCTTAAAGGATTAATAACGATTAAAGATATTCAAAAACGCATTGAATACCCTAATGCTAATAAGGATAGCTTTGGACGCTTAAGAGTGGGAGCGGCTATTGGGGTATTTCAATATGATAGGGCAAAAGCTTTAGTTGAAGCGGGTAGTGATGTTTTGGTTTTGGATTCTGCACACGGGCATAGTAAAGGAATCATCGAAACAATCAAAGAGATTAAAAAGCATTTGGAAGTAGATATTATTGCTGGAAATGTTGCAACAGCAGCGGGTGCACAAGCTTTAGTTGAAGCGGGTGCTGATGGCGTGAAAGTAGGGATTGGACCGGGAAGTATTTGCACAACAAGGATTGTAGCAGGTGTGGGAGTGCCACAAATCACTGCCGTTGATGAGGTAGCTAAAGTATGCCAAAAAGCAAAAATTCCCGTTATTGCTGATGGAGGGATTAAATATTCTGGCGATATTGCTAAGGCTTTAGCTGCAGGAGCAAGTAGCGTGATGATAGGGAGCTTACTAGCAGGGACAGAGGAAACTCCGGGTGAAACGATTATGTATCAAGGAAGACAATATAAAGCTTATCGAGGAATGGGGAGTTTGGGGGCAATGAATAAAGGCAGTGCTGACCGCTATTTTCAAGAAGGAATGGCACAAGAAAAGCTTGTTCCTGAAGGGATTGAGGGGAGAGTGCCTTATAGAGGAAAAATAGGGAATGTGATTCATCAAATGCTTGGAGGATTGCGTTCTTCTATGGGTTATTTGGGGGCAAAAGATATTGAAACTCTATGGGAAAAGGCGGAATTTGTGGAAATTACTCAAAGTGGCTTGAGGGAATCGCACGTGCATGATGTGATGATTACCAAAGAAGCCCCTAATTATCATATTAATAATTAAAATGGCAACACTACTTTTTGCTTATAGCATTTATAATGCCCCCAAAGCAATTTATGAGCAAAGCTCCCTATTGATTCGGGAAAAATTCTCTGCTTATAAACCTGATGTGTTTTTAAATAATCCAGAGTATCTTATTTTCACGATTGAAGGAGAGGATTGGCAGAAGGAATTTGTCGCCCTTGTGGGTTCTTTAAAGAAACATTTGAACGCTTTTATTGAATCCTATCGGGAGCAAGGAAATCCTTGCCATATCGTTTATCGCTTTGGATTACTAGAAATGCAAAGCACACTTTTTCAGTATCCAGCTGATTTAGAAGATGATGACGATGATGAATATCAATAATTATAAAGGCTAAAATATGGATTTAAAAAACAATAATATTGCTTTTACGCATTTGCATTTACACACAGAATATTCTTTACTTGATGGCTTAAATAAAATCAAAAATCTTGCCACTAAAATCAAAGAATTAGGTATGACAAGTGTGGCAATGACAGACCACGGGAATTTATTTGGAGCGATTGAATTTTATAAAACAATGAAAGAAAAGGAGATTAAACCTATTATAGGTATTGAGACTTATTTACATAATGCTGATGAAATAGAGGAAAAAAATGAGCAAAGATTCCATTTGTGTTTGTATGCTAAAGATTTAGAGGGTTATAAAAACCTAATGTATCTTAGCTCGCAAGCGTGTTTATTTGGTATGTATAAAAAACCCCGCATTAGCAAAAAAATGCTTAGAGAAAGAAGCAAGGGATTAATTTGTTCTTCAGCGTGTTTAAATGGCGAAGTGCAATGGCATCTTAACCTTAAAAAGAATTCCCAAAGGGGAGCT
Source organism: Helicobacter sp. (assembly GCA_022511145.1). Classification (GTDB taxonomy): domain Bacteria; phylum Campylobacterota; class Campylobacteria; order Campylobacterales; family Helicobacteraceae; genus Helicobacter_D. The sequence continues at coordinate 5,361 of JAFLSC010000028.1, read as the reverse complement.
AAAGGCTATGAGAGAGCTAAAGAAGTCGCTTTGGAATACAAAGAAATATTTGGAGAGGATTTTTATTTGGAATTAATGCGACACGGGATTGAAGAACAACAAAATATTGATAATCAAATCCTTAAACTCTCGCGTGAAACAGGCATTAAAATTATCGCCACAAACGACACGCATTATACGCTTCAAAGTGATGCCTTAGCCCAAGAAGTGGCTTTTTGTATCGGTTTTGGTAAGGATTTTAATGATACAAATCGCCTAAGGCATAGTGTGCAAGAGTTTTATATTAAAAGTCCTCAAGAAATGCTTGCCTTATATGCTGATATTCCTGAAGCTTTGGAAAATACCCAAGAGATTGTGAATAAATGCAATCTTGAATTGCATTTAGGAGACCCTACACCGCCAAGTTTTAAATTTACCACAGAGTATGCTAAAAAGGAAAATCTCACCTTTAGTGAAGATGCCGATTATTTTGCGTATAAGTGCAGAGAAGGTTTAAAAGAACGTTTAAAAAATGTTGAAGAATCCAAACACAAAGAGTATCAAGAGCGATTAGAGCGAGAAATTGAAGTGATTAATACAATGAAATTTCCCGGTTATATGCTTATTGTGTGGGATTTTGTGCGTGCGGCTAAAGAGAGAGGCATTCCTGTTGGACCTGGTAGAGGAAGTGCTGCAGGTAGTCTTGTTGCTTTTTGTTTGGGGATTACTAACATTGACCCTTTAAAGTATGATTTACTCTTTGAGCGATTTTTAAATCCTGAACGTGTGAGTATGCCTGATATTGATATGGATTTTTGTCAGAGTAGGCGAGGAGAGATTTTAGAATATGTCGCTCAAAAATATGGGCGTTACAATGTTGCACAAGTAATTACCTTTGGTATGATGAAAGCCAAAGCAGTTATTCGCGATGTTGCAAGGGTAATGGGAATGTCCTATAATAATGCAGATTCTATGGCAAAATTAATCCCTAATGAACTCAATATTACGTTAGAAGATGCCTATAATAAAGAACCTAAAATCAAAGCATTGCTTGAGAATGACCCCTTAGCAAAAAAAGTGTGGGAATTTGCTCTTGTTTTAGAAAACACTAAAAGGAATCCGGGAACACACGCTGCTGCGGTGGTTATAGACTCAAGTCAAGAGCTTTGGCATAAAGCTCCTTTGTATTATTCTATTCGTGATGGTATTATTACCACTCAATATTCAATGAAATATTTAGAAGATGTGGATTTAATCAAATTTGACTTTCTGGGCTTAAAAACCTTAACAGTTATTGATGATGCCCTAAAAATCTTGAAACAAAAAAAGCAAATCCAGTTAGATTTTCTTGATAAAGATATGAATGACCCTAAAGTTTATAAAATGCTCCAAAGTGGCAATACTTTAGGTGTATTTCAAATTGAATCAGAGATGTTTCAAGGGCTTAATAAAAGACTCAAACCGAGTAATTTTGAGGATATTATCGCAATGATTGCTTTAGGGCGTCCCGGACCGATTGAATCAGGAATGGTGAATGATTTTATTGACCGAAAACACAAACGAATCCCTATTGTTTATATGTTTAATGAACTCGAGCCGATTTTAAAAGCCACTTATGGGACGATTGTTTATCAAGAACAAGTAATGCAAATTGTGCAAAGAATAGGGGGATTTTCTTTGGGTGAGGCGGATTTGATTCGCCGTGCGATGGGAAAAAAAGATGCCAAAATTATGGCAGATAATAAAGCAAAGTTCGCCAATGGAGCGATAAAACAAGGTTTTGAACGCACAAAGGCAGAGGAACTTTGGGAATTGATTGTTAAATTTGCAGGTTATGGCTTTAACAAATCCCATTCTGCTGCTTATGCGATGATTACTTTTCAAACCGCTTATTTGAAAACTTATTATCCCAAAGAGTTTATGGCGGCTCTGCTGACTTCTGAAAAAAATAGCACCGATAAAGTAGTGGAATATGTTGAGGAGTGCAAGAGAATGGGTATTATCGTGCATTCTCCTAATATCCAAAAATCCGATTTGGAATTTAGCGTTGAGGAAATTAATGGGCAAGAGTGTATTTTATTTGGTTTAGGGGCTATTAAAGGAGCAGGTGAAGTAGCGATTAATATTATCTTAGAGGAACGTCTTAATAATGGGGAATTTAAGGATTTGAATGATTTTCTAAGCCGCATTGACCCTCAAAAAGTGAATAAAAAATCCCTAGAGGCTTTTATTAAAAGTGGGGCAATGGATTGTTTTGGCTATACAAGGCGAGAACTTTTACTTCAAGTTGATAAACTCACCGAAGCAGTTAAAGCCATTTCTTTGGCTAAAAAAGAGGCAGTAGCCTCACTTTTTGGTGATAGCGAGGAATTTACAAGCACTAATGTTGTTTTAGATAGAATGCCTGAATATCCTCAAAAAGAAATTTTAGCTTATGAGAAGGAGAGTTTAGGATTTTATGTCTCTGGACACCCTTTAGATGATTATAAAGCAACTATTTCAGAGATTAATTTTACACCTCTTAACCAAATCAACAATATTGAGGATAAAAGTAAGATTTTATTAGTGGGTAAGGTCGAGGAAGTTATCACTAAAATTAGCAAGAGAGGCAGCAAATATGGGATTGTTCGATTGCAAGATTTTTATAGTAGCCTAGAATTTACGATTTTTGAGAATTTACTCAATCAGCTTGAGCAATTTGATAAAGAAAAACCCTTAGCTTTTCGATGTATCGTTGAGGAAAGAAATGAGGAAAAGCAGGTTAGAGCTGATAAAGTTCTAAGCCTAGAGGAAGCTAAAAAGGAAAAAATACAAACTAATTTCAAACAAACCAATCCAAAGCAAACACAGCCAAAAGAATCTGATGATATTGCTGAACCTTTGATTTTGATTTTGGATTCCAAAGTTCCCTTAGAGATGGTTTTAACAATCAAAAACATAGCGGTTAAAAATCCGGGCGTAAGAGAATTTAGAATCCTTTATAAAACCCAAACTCAAGAGCTTGAAATGATTACTTCTTTGAGGGTACATAGTCAAATCAAAGAGGAGCTAGGGGATTTACAATGGGTGGGGTAAAAGGTGAAACCTCGATACAAATAGGAGCAAAATTTTCTGATAAGATTGATAGGATTTGTAAAAAATGCGGGAATCTTGAGAGTGAGTGCGTTTGTCATAATACTTTTGAGTATAAAAACAAAAATGATTTTGTTTTGTGGGTTAATCAAGAGCGGCGAAGTGGGAGAGAGATTACCCTTTGTGGAGAGTTTTTGTTACCTAAAGAAAGTTTGGTTGAAATTTTAAAAAAATGCAAAAAAATCTTAGCTTGTGGGGGTGCAATCAAAGAGGGTAAAAAAGGGTATGTGCTAGAGATTCAAGGGGGACACAAAGAAACTTTGAGAGCATTTCTTAAACAAGAGCAGTTTAGGTTGAAATAAATGAGACTTAATCAGTTTATTGCCTATTATTCAAAATTTTCACGCAGGGAGGCTGATAAGCTCATTAGTGAAGGAAGAGTGAGTATAAAAAAAGAAATTATCCGCGATTTTTCCTATCAAGTTGATGAAAAGACTGCGGTTTATTTGGATAAAAAACTGCTCAAAATCAAAGATAAATATTCCGTAATTGTTTATAATAAACCCAAAGGTGAACTTGTAACCAAAAAAGATGATAGGGGAAGACGCACGATTTATGAAAGTTTGCCCAAGAAATTTTCACATTTTTTGTGTGTGGGGCGATTAGATTTTGCTAGTGAGGGGTTATTGCTCTTAAGTGATAGTCCAAAAGTGGTAACAAAACTTATGGAGAGTTCTTTAGAACGGGTGTATTTGCTTAAGGTAGCGGGCAGAATCAAAGAAGAAGTCTTTTTAGCAATGCAAGAGGGATTGAGCCTAGAGAACGCCAAAAAAGGTGCACACGCTAAAAGTGTGATTGAATCAATGGATTTTGCTCCTTTTTTGGATTATAGCGTGATTAAAAATACAGCATCTTATTCTAAAATCAAAGTCAAAATCAAAGAGGGGAAAAACCGAGAACTTCGGAGATTCTTTGCTCATTTTAATTTAGAAGTGCTTGATTTAAAGCGAATTGCTTATGGTTTTGTTTCTTTGAATAATTTGCCTAGCCAAAAGGTGAGGTATTTAAATCGCACAGAATATAATAAACTCCACGCTTTTATGAAAGAATGCGATGAGGGCTAGGGAATATTATCATAAAGGGGAGATTCAAAAAGCCTTAGAGATTTGTCTCTCTCATCTCTCTTTAAATCCTCAAGATGCTGATGCGTGGAATCTTAGCGGATTGTGTATGTTAAAAATCAAGCAGTATTTTAAAGCTCAAGAATATTTTAAAGAGGCTTTGAAATTAGAGCAAGAAAATCTTGAATTTTGGATAAATTTTGCAGAATCTTATCGAAGAAATCATCAGTATCAAGAGGCTTGCGAGATTTTAAAAGCGGTTTTGTTAGAATTAGAAAAAATCCAAGAAAATAAGGATTCTTATCATAATATCGTGCAGTTTAATTTAGCCCTTTGTTTTAAAGAGTTGGGGGAAACTAATCAAGCCATAGTGTGTTTGGAGGCTTTATTAAAATCTAATCCTAAAGATTATGAGGCACGATTTAATTTGGGTAATTTGGTTTTATTAACTAATCCCAACGAGGCTTTAGCAATCTATCAAGAATGCCAACAAAATGTGTTTGATAAGGATTTTTTATATCAAAAGTTATTACCGCAGATTGCCCTAACTCATACGCGTCTTAATCAATTTCAAGAGGCTTTGGAGATTTATGAAAATTTAAAATCTTTTTTACAAAATGATGGGGATTTTTGGTTTAACTATGCTAATTGTCTCAATTACGCTACCTTTTATGATTTGGCTAAAGAGGCATATTACAAGGCATTGAGTTTAAATCAAAATCCCATTTATGGCTTGAATTTAGCGTTTTTGCTTTTGCGTTTGGGGGATTTTCATCAAGGATTTAGGTATTATGAGTGGCGTTTGCTTTTTGTCAAAAAAGAGAAGTTTTTATTTGATGAGTATCAAAGATTTTTGAGAGCTATAAAAGGAATTGGAGAGGCTGATTTGGAGTATCCTAGGATTTTTGCTAAAATCTTAGAGATTCCAAGAAGCCATTTGCAAGAAGCCCTCAAAAATAAAAAAATTGTGATTTATTGTGAGCAGGGATTTGGGGATAGTATTTTATTTTCACGCTATCTAATCCCTCTTAAGAGTTTCGTTAAAGAGCTGATATTTATCCCCCAAAAAGAACTCAAAGATATTTTTGAGGGGATTTTGGTTGCACAAAGTCTGCCTTTATCTTATGATTATATTTTGCCTTTGGGGAGTCTGCCTTTGTTTTTTGAGCAAATTCCCTCTCAAATTCCT
>JAFLSC010000027.1 GCA_022511145.1 Helicobacter sp. | reverse complement strand
ATCACTAACGGGGCGAGATTCCCCTCATCTCGTCCATAAATTTCTGCACCTATATTTTTAAGCGGCTCGGTAACTCGCTTCATCGGGCGTTCATTAAGGTAACAATCCCCACTCAAAACAAATAGCCCTTTTTGAGCACTCAAAAGCCCAACATACAAGCGGATTGCTGTGCCTGCATTCCCGCATTCTAAAATCCCTTTAGGCTCTAAAATCTCTTGTGAGGGTGTAAGCAAAAGCGTATCTCCCTCTGTTTTGACTTGCAAACCAAGATTTTTAGCAATCTCTAAGGTATTGAGCGTATCTTCTCCTTGAAGATAATTTTTTATTTTTGAAGTTTGATTGCTTAAAAGCGAAAAAATCACGCTACGATGCGAGATAGACTTATCAGAGGCTATCTTGGTAGCCTCTAACCTAAAAGCCTGTGCGGGTTGAATCTCTAAAATCATCTTAAATCTGCCTCATAATTTTCTTGCAATGCCTTAAAGGCAATCTCAATAGCTTGTGTAATATCTTTTTCTTCTAAAGTTTTTTCACTAGATTGCAATTCAAAACGCAAAGTAAGGCTTATTTTATCTTGCAATTTTTCATCTTCATACACATCAAGGGGATAAAACTTAATCACATTAGGGATTTTTAAACTAATAAGTGTTTTTTGGATTTGATAATAAGGGATTTCTTTTTTAACAACAATACTCAAATCCCTTGTTACTTTGGGGAATTTAGAGTGCATTTTAACACAAAATTGACATTCTCCTAAAGCTTCTAAATTTACCTCACACACAAAGGTTTCTTCTAAGTCAAACTCTTGTGTAACTTTAGGGTGAAGTGTCGCTAAAATTCCAATCTTTTTACCTTTTTTGAGGATATTAGCACATTGATTAGGGTGAAAAAAAGCAAGAGGATTTTTAATAGGCTCTAAAGAAAATTCCCCAATCACACGCGAAACCCTATCTGCAAAAGTAAAAAAATCGCCCTTATGTCCCTTAGGATAAGGATAAAATTCCCCCACAATCAATCCACTTTGCAAAAAAGCAAGTTTAAAAATTTCTTGTCTTTCTTTATTATAAACTGAACCCATTTCCATTAAAGAAATCGCTTTGAAACCATTATTAGTATTTCTTTGTGCTGCTTGAACTAGCCCTAATAGCAAACTAGAACGCAAAGTATTTAATTCTTGCGTAATGGGATTAAGCAAATCTAAGCTTTCTTTAAGTGTTTCAAAACCATATTTTTTAAGCTTTTCTTTCTCGCTAAAAACAAAATGAATCACCTCATTAAATCCTACTCCTACGGCTTTAAGGGAGAGTTTTCTATAAAAATGATAGGTGTTTTTAGCAACATTGGTTTGATTATGCTGCAAAAATCCCAAAGGAGCGTTAGGAACATTATCAATCCCCACAAACCGAATAATCTCTTCTGTAATATCTTGATGAGTGAGTATATCGTGCCTAAAATCTGGCGGAGTTACCATCAATGAAGTATTATTGTTAGAAATTTTAATTTGGCATTCTAACGCTTTAAGGATATTGATGATTTGTGTTTTATCTAAAGTAATCCCGATATTTTTTAGCATTAAAGGAATCTCAATTTCAATGGGCTCTTTGGGTTTGTTCTCCACAAATTCGTGTGTATCATTATAAAGGATAGAATTAGGATTTTCCAAAAGCAAATCACTGACAAAATCAAGCCCTAATGATAAGTTAGGATTGCTCCCTCTTGTGCTTCTTTGGAGGATTCTACTTTCTTTGCTGATTTTATTTTCCAACACCTTTTGAGCAATAATTTGGGGTGGAATATAGCTTGCCTCAAAAACCACAAATTCCTTATCCTGATAATTTGGCACTTTTTGGTCGATATAATTATCCACCCCTAAAATAGCAAGTTTTTTATCTTGATTAAACACACTCTCAAATCCAAGTTCATCTTTTTTGATTTGCAAAACGGCTTTGGTATTTTCTTTTGAAAGCTGGCAGAAACTTTGCGGATAGGCATTTAATAACACACCTGTATGGAGCATTCCAAGCATAAGGACATTCTTAAGCCAATCCTCTAAAAGCAAATCATTATAAGCCAAAAACAAAAGATGCTTGCAAGAAAGTGTAATAGGATTGACTTCCATTGCCTTATAGGCAAGTGAGGATTCTTTTTTATTATCGCTTTGAATAATTTGCAAAACCCGCCCAATCCCGGGTGCATTTTCGGAAACTTTAGGGGATTTGAGCTTAGGATTTTGCAATCCAAAGGCGACTTTAATCTCTCTTGCAATCCCTAATAGATTCATACAATCTCCACGATTAGGTGTAATAGCAATCTCAAAAACTGCGTCATTAAATAAAGGATACTGGCTCAAATCCTTGCCAATCTCTAGCTCTCCTAAGCTATCATCAAGCTCCAAAATCCCTTCATTGATTTTAGGAAAACCAAGCTCCAAGCTTGAACACAGCATTCCAAAGCTTTCTACTTCGCGGATTTTAGTCTTTTTGATTTTAACTTGAGGGAGAACTGCCCCTTCAAGAGCAACAGCGACATTTTGCCCCTCTCTCACATTAGAAGCACCACATACAATTTGTTTAGTTTTATAAGCCCCTTCTTTGCCACTCACTGCCACTTTTGTAATGCTAAGCTTATCGGCATTAGGGTGTTTTTGACATTCCAAAACTTTACCAACAACCACATTTTTAGGGGCTTTGATTTCCTTGAAAGATTCCACTTCTAAGCCGATTTTATTTAATGCTTGACAAATTTCTTGATTAGAAATTCCCTCTAAAGGCACAATTTCATTTAAAATACTGCGAGTAAATCTCATTTGAACTGCTCCAAAATTCTTAAATCGCTCTCAAAAAAAGCCCTTAAATCTGGCACACTATAAGCCAACATTGCAAATCGCTCTACCCCTAAACCAAAGGCATAACCGCTGACATCTTTATACCCTACGGCTTTAAAAACATTATCATTAACGCAACCGCAACCCAAAACCTCTAGCCAACCTGTATGTGAGCAAACACGACAACCTTTGCCCTGACAAAAAATACAACTCATATCCACTTCCGCACTGGGTTCTGTAAAAGGAAAAAAACTCGAGCGAAATCTCACTTTGACTTCCCCAAAAAGATATTTCAAAAAATCCTCTAAAATATATTTGAGATTAGCAAAACTCACAGAATCCTTACCTTCCTCTACAACCAAACCTTCAACTTGATGAAACATCGGAGTATGTGTTAAATCATAATCACACCGAAACACACTTCCGGGACAAATCATACGAATAGGCGGCTTTTGTCTCTCCATTGTGCGAATTTGCACAGGAGAAGTATGAGTGCGTAAAAGTGCCCCATCTTTGAAATAAAAAGTATCTTGCATATCGCGTGCAGGGTGATATTTAGGGAGATTGAGAGCCTCAAAATTATGGAAATCATCTTCAACTAAAGGACCCGTTTGGATTGAAAAATTAAGCCCCTCAAAATATTCCACAATCCTATCAAGCATTAGCATTATAGGGTGGTTTGAGCCTTTAAGTGTGCTGGGAGTAAAAAGAGAGACATCAATCTTTTCTTTTTGGAGTTTTTCTTTAAGTGCAAAAAAAGCTACGGATTCCTTTTTTTGTGCCAAAGCCTTTTCAAACTTTGCTTTTAGGGCATTAAGCTCTTTGGCTTTTTCTTTTTTTTGTGATTCCTCGCAAGTTTTTAACTCCGCAAACATTGCTGTTAAAACACCTTTTTTACCCGTTGTAGCGACTCGAATCTCTTCAAGTTCCTGCATTGTTGTTGCATTAGCAATTTGAGAAAATACTGCTTTCAAGTTTCATTCCTCACAAATTCCAAAATAATAATGAGATTATATAAAAATATCAATTAACTTGGCTTAATCTCAACAGAAAATGGTAAAATTTTAAAAATTTTGATTCCTAAAGGAGATAAAATGACGGTTTTTGAAAAAATTATTCAAGGGGAATTGCCCTGCAACAAAGTTTTAGAAGATGAGAATTTTCTCGCTTTTCACGATATTGCACCCAAAGCCCCTATCCACGTTTTAGTGATTCCTAAAAAATTTGCGAAAGATTTTCAGCAACTCAATCCCCAAGAAATGGTAGGACTGACAAGCTTTATTCAGCAAACTGCTAAGACTTTGGGACTTGATAAAAATGGTTATCGCATTATTAGCAATATCGGCGTTGATGGCGGACAAGAAATCCCTTATCTTCACTTTCATCTCTTAGGCGGTGCAAAACTGCGTTGGGATAACCTTGCACAAAATATTTCCACAAAAGAGCGAATCGAAGAGGCTAAAAAAGGAATGTAAGATGAAGCGATGCGGGTGGTGCGGGAATGAGCCAATCTACCAAGAATATCACGATAAAGAATGGGGCAAACCTGTCTATGAGGACAACAAGCTTTTTGAAATGCTGATTTTAGAGGGTATGCAAGCGGGTTTATCGTGGATTACCATTTTAAAAAAGCGTGAGGCTTTTAGAGAGGCTTTTGATAATTTTAATCCTAAAAAAATCGCACACTATGATGATAAAAAGATAGGAGAATTATTAGAAAATAAGAGCATAATCCGCAATAAAAGCAAGATAAAAGCGGCAATTTCAAATGCCAAATTTTTTCTTGAAATTCAAAAAGAATACGGGAGTTTTAGCCAATTCCTTTGGCAATATGTGGATTTTAAGCCCCTTGTCAATCGCCCCAAAACCCTTGCTGATTTACCCACAAAAACACCCCTTAGTGATAAAATCAGCAAGGATTTAAAGAAAAGAGGCTTTAAGTTTGTTGGCTCAACCATTATGTATTCTTTTATGCAAGCAATAGGAATGATAAATGACCATATTTTAGAGTGTTCGTGGCGTTAAAATGAAATTTTAAGGAGTACTAATGAAACTTAAGAATATTTTACAAGATTCACATTACAGCTTGGATTTATTTGCTAAAGATTCTATTGACAAGCTAGAATCACGCATAAAATCTAAAGAAACCAAACAAGGATTAGTTCCTTATGTAACCTGCCTCATACGCGACAAAGAAATTAAGCTTACTCCTGAAGAAATTGTCCGCCAACTCTACCTAGACAAGCTTATCAATGAATATGGCTATAAGAAAGAAAATATTGATGTTGAAATAGGATTGCAAAGAGGCAGAGACAAATATAAGCCAAAGCAAGATGATAAAGAAAATAAAGACGGCAAGGAAAGGGTAGATATACTCATCTATCAAAACAAATCGCCTTATATTGTTGTCGAAGTTAAAAAACCCAAAGAACAAGATGGCAAAAAACAGCTTGAATCCTACCTACGCTATCTTAATGCCCCACTAGGAGTTCTTTGCAATGGTGATAGTGTTGAGGAATTTTATAATAATAAAGAAGATACGCAATACAAAACAACAAAACTTGAAAAGTTAAGCGATATTCCAAAGGCACACCAAACCTTGCAAGAGATTTTAGAGAAAAAATACACACTTAAAGATTTATATATTAATGATGAATTACAAACAAAAAATCTTAAAAGAATTATTACAGATTTTGAAGATGTTATTTTAGCGAATTCAGGCGTGGATAGCTTTGAGGAGATTTTTAAATTGATTTTTACAAAACTCTATGACGAAGCAGAATCTGTCGAAGACAATGACGAGATATTTCATAAATGCAAGGATAAAAATTTTAACAACTATCCACAGATGATAGAATATCTCAAAGATATGGACGATAAAAACTTTAGAATCTTGCAATTTAGAAATTATGGTGATGATGAGAACTTTAAAAAACGTTTGGATACGCTCTTTTCTCAAGCTAAGAAAAAATGGAGGGGTATTTTTGATGAAGATACGAATTTTGAGCTCACCATAGAGGAGCTTAGAATCAGTGTTTCCTATCTGCAAGATATTAAGCTTTTTAATTCCAACCTTGATGTAATTGATGATGCCTTTGAATATCTCGTAACCAAAAAGCAAAAAGGCGATAAAGGGCAGTATTTCACACCGCGTTATGTGATTGATATGTGTGTGAAAATGCTAAATCCCAAACCACAAGAGACTATGATAGATACAGCAAGTGGGAGTTGTGGTTTTCCTATGCACTGCATTTTGTATGTATGGAATAAACTTCATTCTCATTCAAGCTACCTTATCACCAATCAAAAACGTACCAAAGCACAAAAAGATTATGTAGAGAATGTTTTTGCTATTGATTTTGACGAAAAAAGTGTGCGTATAGGCAGACTTTTGAATAAAATCGCAGGAGATGGCGAAATGAACGTGTTGAGACTTAATTCTTTACATTTTAAACAATGGAAAAATGAAGCAAGCGTTGGAAAATGGGATTCTATCTACCAAAAAGGATTTGAAAATCTCGAACAGCTTTGTAGAGATTCTAAAAAATATAACGAAAAATATGCCAAAGATTATAAATTTTTTAATTTTGATATTGTTATGGCAAATCCGCCCTTTGCAGGAGATATTACTAATCAAGCCCTCTATGAAAGCTATGAACTTGGCAAAAATAAAATTTCAAGAGATGTGCTTTTTATTGAACGCAATCTTAATATGTTGCGTCCCGGAGGTAGAATGGCTATCGTATTACCACAAGGCAGATTTAATAACTCAAGCGATAAATACATACGCGAATTTATCGCCCAAAAAGCGAGAATCCTAGCAGTAATAGGACTTCATCAAAATGTCTTTAAGCCTCACACAGGCACAAAAACTAGCGTTTTGTTTTTGCAAAAATGGGGTGGTGTTGATGAAAAGAGCAGAGAACTTTGCCCAAGATTAGAGGATTATAATATTTTCTTTGCGACACAAAATCTACCCGGCAAAGACAATTCAGGAGAAAAAATCTATCTTAAGGATAAAGATTCAAATTATATTTTAGATTCGCACGGACATAAAATCATCAATCACGACCTCTACAACCACGAAGGATTAATGCAAGATGGCATCGCCGAAGCTTTTATAGAATTTGCTAAAGCGGAGAATTTGAGCTTTTGGAGGGAATAAATGGATAAACAAGAATTTCTAAAATTAATTGAAATTGATACAACAACCAAAAGATTAAAACATAGAGAAAATACCGAGTTAGAATTTAAAGAAAATTTTAATAAAAATGATTTTGCTTTGTATTCTAAGACATTATCAGCTTTTGCAAATAATCGAGGTGGTATTATCATTTTTGGTGTTAAAGATAGACCAAGAGAGGCTACAGGAATGACAAATAAAAATTTTGAAGATCTTGACAATAAAGAATTGGCTCATTTTTTGAATGAGCATTTTGCACCAGAGATACAATTTGAAACTTTTAATTTTTCTAATGAAAGTAAAAACTTTGGCGTGATACAAGTATTTGAAACTGATAATAAACCTGTTGTTTGCATTAAAAACGGAGGAAAAAAACAAGAAATCCAAGAGACAGAGATTTATTATCGATATAGCGGGAGAACACAAAAGATTAAATACTCGGAATTAAAAAAAATTTTAGATAAAAATTTAGAAATTGAGCGTCAAAAATGGAGAGAACACATAGAAAATATAGCTAAAATAGGAGCTAAAAATGTAAAAATGCTTGATTTATTACGAGGAGAAATTGATACAGGAAATGGAAAAAAGATTGTCATTGATAAAGACTTATTAAAGAATATTAACTTGGTTACTGAGGGGAAGTTTGTAGAAAAAGATGGTGCACCAACCCTTAAACTTATAGGCAAAATAGAAAATGGAGAGCTTATAGCTCCAAATTTAAATTTAGGCGAGGATTTTTTTACCACAAAAGAATTATTAGAAAGGCTTGAACTTAAAATTCATCATAATCATTTTAGGGGAATTGCTGCGGAATATCCCCAAATACAGCGAGAAAATAAATACTTTCAACAAAAGAAAAATCAAAAGTATTATAGTAAATTCTGTCTAGAGTTCTTAAAAAAAGAAAAATTAAATGATGATAAAGTAAAAGAGTTTTGCAAAAAACATAATGTTTGGAGCAAAAAATGAATTTTAATCAAACCCTGCAAACAAAATTTCCTCATCTTGAGGTAAGTTGTCTCAAACTGAGCGAAGTGCAAAAGGATAATGAAATTTTTAGAATCGACAGCGAACCTTTTAAAAAATCAAATCTTAACACTAATACTAAATTAACCTACATTAAACTATCCCAAATTGCAAATATTAACCCCTCAAAATTAGAAATTTCAAATTTGGATAAAAATATACAAGTTACATTTCTATCAATGCAAAATTTGGGAAATGGAGTTATCAATGATAAAGAAAGTGGAACTATAAAGGATTTTGAAAGTGGTTATACTTACTTTAGCGAAAATGATATTTTGATAGCAAAAATTACGCCTTGTATGGAGCACGGAAAATGTGCAATAGCTTTTGGATTGAACAATAAAATCGGTTTTGGAAGCACAGAAATAAATGTATTTCGAATACACGATTCAAGGTTTTTAAAAGAGTTTGTTTTTTGCTATTTAAATAGAGAAATCATAAGAAAAATTGCAGCAGACAATATGGTTGGGACAAGTGGTAGGCAAAGAGTTCCAACTTCTTTTTATCAAAAACTTTTAATCCCGCTACTTCCTATGGATTTTCAGCTTGAAATACAAAAGCTTGTGAAAGATTCTCATTTTGCCCTAGAGCAAAGCAAGGGGCTTTACAAAGAGGCTCAAAATATGCTTTATATTGAGCTTGGATTAAACCCTGATAACCCATTGCAAAGTATTTTAGACTTTCACCCCACGCCAAAAGAGCAGGATTCTAAGCTTACTCAAAAGTCTCTTAAGCAAAATCTTAATATTTCTATCCGCACCCTCAAAGAGAGCTTAGGCACAAGCGGACGCCTTGATAGCGAATATTATCAAAGCAAATATGATAAAATAGAATCTTATATTAAAAACTACAAAGAGGGCTTTAACAAATTAGAGCTTATAGAAATTAAAGACTCTAATTTTACTCCAAAAGCCAAAGAAAAATATCGCTATATTGAACTTGCAAATATCGGGGCAAATGGTAGTATTTCTGCTCCATTAGAAGAATTTGGCAAAGATTTGCCAACAAGAGCAAGGCGGATTGTCAAAGAGGGGGATTTGATTGTTTCTAGTATTGAAGGGAGCTTAAGTAGTTGTGCGTTAATCACACAAGAATTTGATGATTGTATCGTTTCAACAGGATTTTATATTCTAAAATCCTTGCATATTAACAGCGAAACTTTGCTGGCGCTTTTCAAAAGTCAGGTTTTTCAAGAATACCTAAAAAAATTTCCAAGTGGAACAATTCTTACTGCAATTTCTAAAGATGAACTCCAAAATATCCTTATCCCTAAAATTGACTTCAAAACCCAAGAGGAAATCGCCACTTTGATTCAAGAATCCTTTGCACTAAGAGCTAAAGCAAAGGTACTTTTAGATGAGGCAAAAGCAAGAGTTGAAAATGCTATAAAGGGAGTTTAGCAAGCAAATCAAACTTTAAACAAATCCAAAGCAAAAGACAATAATATAAAAACTCTCAAAACTTAATTTGTGATTGCGAGAATTTATAAGAATTTGTGGCAATCTCTGCGGTATTTCAGTAAGATTACTTTGGCTTTCGCCTCGCAATAACAAGAGAAAGGCAATTTTGGGTTATAAAATTTTATCCTCTTGAATTTCTTGTAAGATTTGGTGCAGTTTGTCCAAAAGCTGTGCGGCTACCATTAATTGCTCACTTGATTGTATTGCAATATCCTCACTCAAACTGATTGTTTTTTGGATAATTTTTCGTTTAGATTCAGTGATATTAGAATCCTCAAGCTTAACTTTAATCTCTTCTATAAGCTGTTCAATCTCCTCTCCGATAGCCAAACTCAACTCTTTGGCGCGATTAGAAGTTTCTTTAGTGATATTAATTTTATTTAAAAAAATAGAGAGGTTTTGGGCTGCCAAAGAGAGTTCATCATTACCCTCAATATGAAAGGATTTGATGAGATTTTTATCAATCTTGTCGCGTTGAGCAAGTATTTTAGTTTTTTGAGTAAAATCTTTGAAATTAGCGTGAATGCCCGAGAGGATTTTAATAGCATACAAAGCCAAAAATATCATTATCACAGCCGCGACATACTCAAATTTTTCTAGGTAAGCTCGCATATGGATTGAAATATCAGAATACAAATTCACCGTCCAATCAATCTGACTTAAAATTTCATTATTTAAACTTGCAATATTTTTTAAATCCCCAATGAGCTTTTTTTGCTTATCAAAAAGACTTTGAGTCTCCTTAGTGTATTTTTGCCAAAAATCATAGGCAATATGAATATTTTGCATTACTTGCGGGTTTTTTTGATAGTTAGGATTGCGATAAAACTCTTCAATACCCCTACTATAAAGCTCATAGGATTCCTTAAATTCACGATAAAAAACATCGTCCCACCGATTCGTATAATTCAAAAAAGCCAAAAGCATTTTTTGAGTAAGCATTCCTTGTTGCCCTGCTTCATCGATGATTTTTGCACTTAGATTTTCTTTTAACATTGCTTGAGTGATATTATTAGAGAGTTCCAAAAACCTTTGATTATTATCAAAAAGGAATTTTTTTGCCTCATAAGTTTCCAAACTCAAAGCTTTAAAATCCTCAACAAATCCTCTAAATTTTATCCATTCTGTATTGATAGAATCCAAGCGGTCGATAATTGTTTTATTGTTAGAGGGCTTAATCCCCATTGTTTCATTACCAAAACGCAAAGTTTTGAGATTTTCCTCAAATTCACTAACGGCACTATCAAGCTGTTGAAAATTTTTGCTATTTTGTGCATTGATAATAAAAATCTCTTTAACAATTTTTTGGGTAAGCATTCTTTGTTTCCCTACAATATTGATAATATACCCATCTTTAATCCCGCGTTGATTAATCCAAATCACTGAAAAAATCATCACGCTAATACAAATAATTACAAGAATGCCTATCACTACCAAACGTGTTACAATATTAACCATCTTTTTTTCCTAATCCATAGATTTGTCTATTCATAAATTGCTCGTAGTTTCTCATCATCTAAAATCTCAATCTTTCCGTCTTGGTTTGTCGTAATAATACCCTCACGATGAAGTTTCTTTAAGATTCTTGAGAGTGTTTCAGGCTGAATATTCAAAAAAGAAGCGTTTTCATTCTTTTTTTGTCGGTTAAATTCAAATAGATTACAATGCAAGAAATACGCAATCTTAGCTGTGCTATCAAAAATCAATTCTTGCTTGATGAGTTTTTCAAACATATTGAGTTTTTTAAGACTCTCATTTAAGAATAATGCCATAATTTGTGGATAAATCCTCATAAGCTCAAAAAGAGAACTCACCTTGAAACAAGCCACCAAAGATTCCTCTTTGCATTCCAAATTTGCAAATGCCATAGGTTCTGCCTCTCCTTTATAATCCACTAATAAACCTTGATTTAGCAATCCTAAAACCACCTCTCCGCCAAAACGATTGACTTTATAGAGTCTCACCTCGCCTTGTAGCAGAAAATAAACCTCTTCACATTTATCCTCTTCATAACAAATCATTTCATTTTTTTTGCAATGTTTAAGTCGTGTGATTTTCTCTAAAGCCTCTTTGGGTTCTCTCTCTAAGGTATTAAAGGGGATAAAATCTTTTAATGTTTCCAAAAAATCACCCCATCAATTCCAGATTGTGCGATTTGTTCGATTTGACTCTCTTTTGTAATCACACATAAAATCTTTGTATCAAAAAGATAGACTTCAGCGAGATTTTGCATTGTTTTGGCAAAATTGCTATCCTTAAAACATAAATACTTCGCCCCTAAATTGACAAAAAACAAAGCCTCTGTCGTGGTTTTAGGTAAAGCGGCATATTCTATTTGGGCTTCATTACAAAATTTAGCTAACTCTAGGGAATCTAAAATCAAAAAATCTTGTGGCAAGGAATGCGTAATCTCCTCTTTTTGAGTAATAAATTTTAAAGACAACTCACCCACTAAAGAATGATTTAAAATCAGCATTTTTTATTTCTCCCCTAAAGCGCATTCTTTGGAGCAGTAATAAGCCCCTTCTTTTATAATGGCTTCTTTGCTTGAAATATAAGTGCCGCATTTCTCGCACTCTAACATAATTTCCTCGGGAGGCTGTTTGGGATTCTTAGGGCTTGGCTTTCTTATCACAAAGTAATAAATCCCCGCAATAAGTAAAATAACAATTAACCATTGCATAATGTTACTCCTTGAATCACAAAATATTTTCTTAAATCTTTTTGATAAATTTCATAAACGCAATTTGAGGGGATTTCCTTTATCACTTGACTCCCTTTATAAAATACTAAAAGGCTTTGGGATTGCAAAATCTTTTTAGTTTTATTAAGCAAAGCTGTGATACTCATCACTGCCCTTGAAGTGATTAAATCAGGTAAAGATTGCAAAGTTACCTCCTCAATTTTTTGAGGTAAAATTGTAAAATTTTTCAGATTTAATTCTGCTTTACAATTTTGTAAAAAAGAAACTTTTTTAGCATTAGGCTCACACAAAAATGTTGGGATTTTTAGAGTAATCCCCAAAGGAATAGCAGGAAAACCATTCCCACTCCCAATATCTAAAAGTAGATTTTTCTTTTGGATTTGCTCGCCCAAACCCTCGATACTCAAAGGCTCTAGGGAATTTTGAATATTTTGCCAAAGGGCTTCTTTGGTTTTTGCCCCACTTAAACTATGAATACGATTCCAACGCCATAAAAATTCCAAATACTGCTCCAAAAGTGCTAAAGTCTCTGTTTTCATAGGATTAACATTCCATCACCATAAGAATAAAAGCGGTATCGCATTTTTAAGGCTTCTTGATAGATTTTTTGCATCTCTTCTAACCCTACAAAAGACGCAACTAACATTAAAAGTGTCGATTTGGGGAGATGAAAATTTGTCAAAAGAGCATTGACAAGACGAGGTGGATTTTGAGTGTGCAAAAATAAATCGCACTCGCCTTGTGTTTGGTGTGTCCTTGTAAAATATTCCAAAACCCTCGCCGTAGTCGTGCCAATGGCGGTAATATGCTTTGCTTTTAGGAGCTTTTCTTGGGTAATTTGGGGGAGATAAAAGGCTTCTTTGTGCATTTTGTGTTCTAAAATATTTTCCACCTCAACGCCCAAAAATGTTCCTGCTCCAATATGCAAAGTTACCCACGCAATTTGAAAATTCTCTTGCAACGCTTTAAAAGATTCAGGACTGAAATGCAAAGACGCTGTGGGAGCAGCAATGGCACCTTTGTTTTTTGCAAATACACTTTGATAATCAATCCTATCTTGCGGTGTATCCTCTCGCTTCAAATAAGGAGGAAGCGGAATATGCCCAAAATCTTCTAAAAAGTCAAAAAAATCTTGCTCTTTTAAAATCTCATCATCGCAGTAAAATCGAGCGATTTTAAAGCCTCTGGGGAGAATTTCAATAATTTGAGCATAAACATTATCTTTAAAAGCAATCTTAGAGCCAACTCTCAATCTCCCTTTGAATTGTAAAAGATAAGAATCCTCTCCCATTGTTTTATGAAATAAAGCCTCGATTTTTGCTCCTTTGGAGTCCTGCCCGATTTTTCTACCATAAATCCTTGCGGGTAAAACTTGCGTATCATTTAAAACCACTAAAGTTTCTTTGGGTAAAAATTCATTAAAATGCCAAAAATCGCTATGAATGATAGATTTTTCTTGACGATTATACACTAAAAGCTTAGCATTCTCTTTAGGGAAAATGGGAGTTTTAGCAATGAGTTCTTGGGGAAGAGTGTAATCATAACTCGCACTTTGAAGCTCTCTCATTCCTCGTCCATTTCTTTGTGGGGATTGATAAGCCTAGCAATCAAAATCGACAAACCATACAGCAAAACTAAAGGGATTGCCATTAAAAATTGCGAGAGTATATCCGGTGGCGTTAAAATCGCTGCAAGAACAAAAATAAACACAATAGCGTATTTAAAATAATCTTTTAGTGTTTTATCGCTAACGAGTCCGATTTTTGCTAAAAAAAAGGTAACCACAGGGAGTTCAAAAGAGATTCCAAATCCTACCATTAATTTTGTAAAAAATCCAACATAATCAGCAATTTTAGGTAAAGCAGTGTATTCTTGCGAGCCAAATCCAATCAAATAAGCAAAACCAATCGGAAAAGCAATATAATAAGCAAACGCACAGCCGCTGATAAAAAATAAAGTAGCAAAAAGCACAAAGGGTATAACAAATCGCTTTTCATTGTCATAAAGTCCCGGTGCGATAAAAACCCATACCTGCCAAAAAATCACAGGAAGTGCTAAGATAAAAGAAGCAAAAAAGGACACTCTTAAGGCGGTAAAAAAGGTTTCGCCCACTTCGGTGAAAATAATATCATCTTTTCCGTGTGGGAGAGTGCTAATAAGCGGTGTTACCATCCAATTTAAAATCACTTCCCAAAAATAAAAGGCAACCCCAAAGGCAATCACTAGGGCTATGGCAATTTTCATCAAACACTTGCGTAAATCTCGGATATGAGGTTTTAAATCGTCAAACATTAAAGACTCTTTTGTGGTGAAGTGGAGGGATTTTGTGCTTGGTTAGAAACATTTAGGGAGGGATTAGAATTTTCTAGGGAAGGGCTTGAGCTTTGCTGGGTTTCTTGATTTTCTTGCAAATGATTTTCTTGAAAACTAAGCGGTTTTTTGGGAGTATCTTTTTGTTTTTCCTCTTTGAAATCCAAATCCGAGAATTCTAGTGATTTAAGATTGATTTCTTTAGTTAGATTTTGCACCTCTTGGGTTAAGCTATTTTTGTAAGCAAGAGCTTCTTCTTTGATTTGGCTTAAACGCACTTCTTTATCTAAGCTTTCCTTAGCATCATCAATCGTTTTTTTCACTGCTTTAAAAAACTTTGCCACATCCACAAGGGCTTTAGGTAATTTTTCTGGACCTAGAAAAATAATCGCAACAACAGCAACCATTAAGATTTCAAAAAATCCCATACCAAACATTCTTTTGCCTTGATTTTAAAAAATTTCTGGATTTTAACTTATTTTGGAATAAAGTGTGCTTAGAGATTTTATTATTTCATCACAAAAGGGTAAAAAATGAAATTTCACAAAATAATTTCATTGATTTTAGGATTAAGTGTGTTCCTATTTTTAAGCGGTTGTATCTCTCCTAAAACCGATGCGTTCTTACTAGGAGCAGGAGTTGGTGCGGGAGGACTTTATTATTTTTTAAATGATGGAAAAATTGATGGCATTAGCTCCAAATCTATTCGGCACAGCTTAAGGCAAAATACAAAAAGCTCCCCTGCCCTTGACCTTTCTCAAACATCAATCCCCTCTGAATTAGAATGGTATTATTTTGAGGAGGATTTCAATGAATCCCTAAGAAGTTCGCAATTCTAAGCTTCTAAGAAATTATTGAGGAAATCTTGGTGCAAGACGGGATTGAACTCGATAATCTGATAACTTGCGGCATTTTGTAAGGCATAAGGGTCATTTTGGGTAAAGGCTAATGCTTCCTCCCTAGATTCAAACTTCCCGATGATTACCCCGCCTATTTTGGGATTTTGAGGACCACTAGCAAGCAGTTTGCCGCTCTCATAGCCTAATTTCAAATAAGCCCGATGATGCGGTAAAATCTCATCAATCACCTTTAAATCTTTCTCATATTTAACCAAAATCACAAACAAATTTGTCATTAAAATCCTTTAGCTTTTTTAAGATTGCTTTATGCTCAAATCTTACTCTAAAATGCTTTAATCTTTCCTCAAAATAATTAAATAACTTAAAAATCCAAACTTAAGAATCCTTGCTGCCTCTCCAACCTTGATAAAGATTTTTAACATTTTCTTTAATCTCGCCCTTCCAAATACTACTGATACACGCTACCATTTCAATTTCACGCAAAAGAGCGACATTTTGAGCATTAATCCCGCCGATTCCACAACGTGCAATCCCACTACATTGTTTAAAAATCCCTAAATCCACTCTTTTAGCTTCAGGCTTAATTAAAGATTTAAAACACGCCCCAAAAGCAACATAATTAGCTTGAATCCTCTTGGCTTGAATAGCAAGATTTAAATCATCATAGCAAGAAACCCCTAATATCCCTTGAAAATTTTTGCGGATACTTAAGAGTTCCTCTAAATTATAAGGACGCATTTCATCTTTTTTACCGATATGTAAGCCTTGAGCCTTGATTTTTATGGCGAGTTCTACCCTATCATTGAGGATAAAAGTAACATTATTTTCCTTGCATTGCTGCTGCAATCTTTGGCAAATCTCCAAAATCTCCTCATCGCTATGGGTTTTATCCCGCAGCTGAAACAAAGAAATTCCCCCTTTTATAGCCTCTTGGAGTTGATTTTGCAAAGTCTCATAAGGCGTAAGTTGCTCATCGCTAATTGCATAAATTCCTTTTAACATTTAATCACTTTCATAGCATTTTTTTTTTACAATCATAACAATAATTTATTTTTATTTTCTTGAAGTTAGAATATGTCTCATAAAACTTTAAAAATCACGCTTGAAGGTATTGTTCAAGGTGTGGGATTCCGACCTTTTGTCTATAAAATCGCTCATAAAAATGCCATTAAAGGTTATGTACTCAATAATCATCAAGGCGTTTTGATTCTCGCTCAAGGGGAATGGTATAATCTACAAAATTTCCTTAAAGATTTGCAAAATCCCCCTAAGGCAGCTAAAATCCACTCTCTTTTACAAGAGGAAGTTCAAGAAAGTGTTTTTAGAGATTTTATAATCAAACAAAGTCAAACCAAATCTCACAAAACAGCCATTATTCCCGCTGATATTGCTCTTTGTGAGGATTGCAAAAAAGAACTCTTTGACCCAAACAACCGCCGCTTTGGCTATGCTTTTATCAGTTGCACGCATTGTGGGGGACGATACAGCTTGATTGAAGCCTTGCCCTATGATAGAAAACACACCGCAATGGCATCTTTTCAAATGTGTAAAAAATGCCAAGAAGAGTATAATAACCCTAATTCGAGGCGATTTCATTCTGAAATTAACTGCTGTCAAGATTGCGGACCGAGTCTTTTTTACACCTCAAATCTTAAAAATCTCCCCTCTGTTTGTGATTCTCAAACGCCCATTTTATCCTCTTGTTTAAAAAATTCAATCCAAGAAGCCCTAGATGACATTTTGCAAGGAAAAATCCTTGCCCTAAAAGGTATAGGAGGCTATGCTTTAGTTTGTGATGCCACTAACAAACACGCCATAAGAGCCTTAAGAGAGAGGAAAAATCGTCCCAAAAAACCTTTAGCCTTAATGTTTAAAGATATTGCAATGGTGCAAAAATACGCTTTTGTGGATACCTTTATAGAAAATCTTTTAACTTCCCCTGCTGCTCCTATTGTGCTTTGTGAGCCAAAGCCTAAAACTAATCTCCCCTTAGAGGATATTGCCCCAAATCTCGCACAAATCGGAGTGATTTTGCCCTACACTCCCTTGCATCATTTGCTTTTTGCTAAACTTGAAGTTCCGCTTATCTTTACTAGTGCAAATCTTAGCGGAGAGCCTTTAGTAAAAGATTTGTTTGAGATTTCTCAAAAACTCCAAGGGGTTTGTGATAGTGCATTGTTTTATAATCGTGATATTTATTTTTCACTTGATGATAGTTTGGT
>JAFLSC010000026.1 GCA_022511145.1 Helicobacter sp. | reverse complement strand
AATGATGTTATCAAAAATCCCCAAATTGAATCTTACATCACTGCCTATAAGGAGCATTTGAAAAAGTATTTGGGCTAGGGAGGCTAAATTGATGCTTAGAAACAATATTAAAGAAATTATTGTGTAAAAAAGTGATAGAATAAAGGGATTGCAACTTTATGTGATAGGAAAAGTATGGATATTCTTTTATCAGTAATTATACCTTTTGGACTTAGCAAAGAAAGAAGTTATATTAAAGAAAGAGTGCTTGAAAAAGCTCATCTTTATAAAAATTTAAAAGATGTAGAGTTTATTTTTGTTGAGGGTTTTTCTTCAGATATTTGTGATGATTTGAAAAATATAATAGAACAAAATGGACATATTTATCTGAAAGATTCATCTCAAACAAGTTTTTCACAAGGGCTTTGTAGGAATTTAGGTGCAAGTTATGCAAGAGCTAAAGTTGTTACTTTTTTAGATGTGGATTATTATCTGTCTCTTCAAAATTTTCAAAGGCTTTTAAATCTAATAAAAATTAAAAATATCGAAAATAATGCGAATGCAATTATTGCTTTGCCTGTTATTTTTCTTAATGAGAAATTTTCTAAAAAGCTTGATAACTATGATGAAAATTTATGGGATATATTAATCCAAGATGATCTTATAAGTGGAAAGAGGGAGATTATAGACTTTTTTTCGCTGACTTCAAGCAGCATTGTTGTAAATAAATATAGATTTTTAGAATGTGGAGGGAATGATAAAGAATTTATAGGGCATAGTTATGAAGACCACGATTTTTTTGTGCGTTTGCTTGTTAAGACAACCCAATTTGAAAAAATGCCTTCTTGTTTAAGTTACGATGAGGGTAGTTGGAATTTCTTTAAATTTAAAGGCTTTCGTTCGTGGTTTTCATTAACAGGTTTTGAAGCGAGTTTTCACGGGCTTTATTTGTATCATTTTTGGCATATAAAGCCTAATCAAAATGGATATTTTGATAGAAAAAAGATTCATCACAAGCTCTTTTACAATCACTTAAAAAATTCTAAAACCCATTCTATAAAACCTTTGCAGGTTGCAAGCGCAATGAACAAAAAAGTGCTTTTGCTATGCAAACATAGTAAATTACTTTTGGAAGTTTTACGCGGGGTGAGTGTTTATATAGGTGAAATTTTACACAAAAAAGAGGAAGTTTTTTTTAAAAACGAAGTATTTGATAAAGATTTTTTCTTAGCTTTTTTAAAAGAGCAAAACATTTCGTATGTTTTATTTCCAAATCCTTATGGCAATGAAAAAAGAATAGAAATTTATGAATTTGTTAGAGTGAAAAATATTTCTTATCTTTGTTTTGATAGAGGAGCATTGAGTGATTCTTGGTTTTTTGATAAAAGAGGGTTTAATGCAGATTCAAATTCTTACGATGAGAAATATTGGGATAGAGATTTAAATGAAGAGGAGCTTTCTCAAATTAAAGATTATATCCATACTCAAATTTTTGTAGAGCAAGATTATTTAGAAAAGCAAGGCAAAAAACAAGAAATTGCCGTTTTGAAGAAGAAGCTAAATTTAAAACAGAATAAAAAAATCGTCTTTGTGCCTTTGCAAGTTGAAAATGATACTGTGATAAAATATTTTACAAAAGAGCCTTTTACTTATGAAAATTTTTTAAATATCATAGATGACTTAGCAAAAAAATATCAAGATACGCATATTTTTATAGCTAAAAAACACCCTTTAAGTCTTAAAATTTCAAAACAATTTAAAAATTTTCTTCTTATACAAGATGATACAAATTTTATCAATCTTTTAGAACTTTGTGATTTGGTTTTGACTTTAAATTCTGGAGTTGGTGTTTATGCTATGATGATGAAAAAGCCTTGTATTCTTTGTGCAGACGCATTTTATAGTGTAAAAGAGGTTAATTTTAGAGCTACAAATATACAAGAACTTGAAGAACTATTACAACAAAATTTAAATGTTAATGAAAGGCAAATGTTAAAATTTATATTTTTCTTGAAAAATAGTTTTTATAGTTTTGGTGCAAGTTCTTATGAAACTTCAAGAAAAAATGGACGCAAGTATCACAAAGTAAAAAAAATTGATTTTTATCAGCTTATTATAGGCGGAGAAAATTTTTTAACTTTGCAAAAAAATCCTAAAACTTACTTTGGTTTGAAATCTTTAATTTATAAACCTTATATCTATGAAATTCATAATAGAAATATTTTCATTAAATTGCTTAATATTCTAATACCTGATTTTTTAATCGTTAGAATTTCACATACGAGATTTTATCGGTTGTTTAAAAAAATGATTTATAATCCACAAGAATTTGTGAAAGACTCTAAAAATCCTTATATAAAAAAATATTTTAAAAGGTAAATTGTGGTTTTTTGCTACTTCAAAAAGGCTAATGCACATCAGTTTGCTAAAATCATCACCAAAAAATAAAAAATCACAAAAACTAAAAAAGCAAAAAACACAAAGATAAAATAATTAAAAACAACTTTTTTTGCTATAATTTCTTTTTATGTTGAAAGATTGCTAGGAGGTTGATTTGCAGAAATTTAGTCGCATTATTTTGGTTTTTTTGATTATTGCATTGATTTATTTCTTGATTGTCTTTCCTTCATTGGGACAGATTTTAGCGGGTGTGGCAATTTTGCTTATTGGTATGATGAATTTAAGTGGAGGATTTAAATCTTTTAGTGGCGGTGTGTTGGAGAAAATCCTTACCAAATCCACTGATACGCGTCTTAAAAGCATTATGTTTGGGACGATTGCAACGATTTTGATGCAATCTTCCACGCTTGTTTCAGTAATTTCTATCTCTTTTATCTCGGCAGGATTGATTACTCTTGCTCAAGGGATTGGGGTTGTTTTTGGGGCAAATTTAGGTAACACAGCGGGTTCTTGGCTTATTGTGGGATTAACCAAGATTAACATCTCAACCCTAGCGATTCCTTTGGTGGTGAGCGGGACATTGCTAAGTTTCCAAAAAGATGTGGTTTTCAAAGGTATTGGCTCAATTTGTATGGGGATTGGATTTTTCTTTTTAGGGGTGGATTATATTAAGCTTGGCTTTGAATCTTACAAAGAAGTAATGGACCTTTCACAATTTAATTTTAGTGGATTTCAGGGCGTTCTGATTTTTGTTGGTTTAGGAGCTTTGATAACAGGAATTGTGCAATCAAGCCACGCAACTCTAGCAATTATCATTACTGCCCTTGTGAGCGGACAAATTAGCTATGAAAACGCACTTGCTGCGACACTTGGCACAAGCGTGGGAGGCGTTGTTACTGCAGTAGTAGCGAGTTTAAGCACTAATATTGAGGGTAAAAAACTTGCGATTGCAAATTGTATTTTTAATTTCACTATTGCTATTATTGTTATTGTTTTCTTCCCTTATTTTGTGCATTTAGTGGATTTAATAGCAGAGTTAATTGGAATTTCAAATGAAAATATTGCCCTAAAAACGGCTTTATTTCACACACTTTTTAATCTTGTTGCGATAATTTTAATCTCAACTTTCATTCATCAAATCGTATTTTTTCTTAATAAAACGATTAAAGCACCTCGCGATAGGGATATGGATTCACCTTTATACCTAGACCCCAATATCGTTGAATATCCTGACACAGCGATTGAGGCGATGAGAAAAGAGCTTGAACATCTCTATCACAATGCTTACACACTCATAGCCCACACAATTGGTTTAAATCGCAGCGATATTCGTGGAAAAGAAAGTTTTGATATTATTATTCATAAGAAATGGTTTAGCGGTAATGTGGATTTGGATTATCTTTATAAACGCAAAATCAAAGTGCTTTTTGATGCGATTATGGAGTTTGCTACCAAAGTGCAAACTTATACTGAAACAGAAGAAAAAAACCAACGTATCTTTACTTTCAAAATTGCTTCGAGAAATCTTGTTGAGGCGACAAAAAATCTCAAAATGATTCAATCTAATATGAAAGCTTATGCCAACTCCTCTAATGAAATTCTTGCTGGGCAATATAATATAATGCGTAAAGGGTTGGGGGAACTCTTACGCAGTGTTGAAGAGCTAAAATTGATGAAAGATGAGAATAAAAGATTGATTCTTGCTCAATTACAAGGAGCAAATGAGCTTCTTAAAGAGAGAGATTATGAGACTCTAAGAAATGTTGAAAAACTTATTGCAGAGAAAAAAATCAATGTTTCTAATGGAACTTCAATCCTCAATGATAGTGCTTTTGTTTGTAAAATTGCAGCACAAATTATTGAGGCGGTGGGGATTATTTTTACCGAGGAAGAATGGCTAAAAGAAGAAGAGCAAGCCCAAGAAGTGCAACAATCCCAAGATGAACAAAACAACGAAGAAGACAAAAAGGAATAATTCCTTTTTGGATTTTTATCGATGAACTTGAAAGTAGTTTGTCCTCTCGTTTTATGGCAAGAAATTCTTATCCGTAGATTTTTTTATGGCAACCTTTGGCATCATTGCAAGAGTTCATAGAACTCGCAGTAATCTTTTTGAGAAATTTAAAATTTTAAGATTGCTTCGGAACTAAAATTCCTCATAATAACGATAAAAAGCCGTGGTAATCTGTGTTTTGGTAAAAAATTCCAAAAGTGGGAGAGAAAATTGTCATTTTTGCTAGATTTTAAGCTTTTTTGGATTTTTGATAAAAACTATAAAGTGTAATCCCCAAAATCACGAGAATAACCAAGCCCAAAGTAATAAGCGATAAATATTCTTGAATTAAATCCTCATTTTGTCCGATAAAATACCCTAAGGTCGTTAAAATAATAACCCAAATTCCCGCTCCTAAGCTTGTATAAAAACAAAAAATTACCAAAGGCATTTTACCCAAACCCGCAGGTAAAGAGATATATTGACGAATCACAGGAACTAAGCGTCCGCTAAAAGTGGAGATATGCCCGTGTTTAGCGAAAAAATACTCAACCTTTTGCATTGTTTGTGGAGTAAAAAAGACATATTTTCCATAATGCAACAAAAAAGCTCTCCCCAAATAAAAAGCTAAAAAGTAATTTACCAAAGCCCCACTCAAAGAACCCAAAATCCCGCAAATTATAGCGATAAAAAAGTTCATCTCTCCCTTATGAACCAAATAACCTGCAGGAATCATTACTACCTCACTAGGAAAAGGAATAAAACTGCTTTCTAAAAACATCATCAAAAAAATACCAAAATACCCTAAATCTCCGATAGTTTGGACGATAAAATTAATGATTGTTTGCAAAAAAATCCTTCAAAATTTAAAATAAAATAGCATTATAACCAAATACAAGCTATAATAATAAATTTATTTCATTATTCAAGGATTTAAATTGGCACAATGTCCTCCGTGTGAATGTCCCCAAGGTGTTCCTTTATGGCTTGGAACTTATGGGGATATGGTTACGCTTATTTTAACTTTCTTTATTTTGCTCCTTTCTATGGCGACTTTTGATACCCAAAGGATTGCCCAAGCCATAGGTTCTATTGAGGGTTCGCTTGCAGTTTTAGAAAAAGGTTCTTTAAGTGAGATTAACCCTCCTAATCCCATTAAAGGGACACCCATTGAAACTGATATAGAAATGGAAAATGTTGTGAATATTTTTGCAAGTCTTATTACAGATTATAATGAAATTAACCGAATCTCTAATGGTCCCTCTGTCGAGCTTGAAGAAGCTGAAAAAGGAATAGTTATTAGGATTCCTGAAGATTTACTTTTTGAGAGTGGGAGTGCGACTTTAAGTAATGCAAGCGGGATTTCTTTTGTCAGACGGATTGCTTATGAATTAACAAAGCTTTCTCCTAATGTGCTTATCAAAGCCGTAGGGCATACTGATAATGTGCCTATACGCCCTAACCTCTTTTTTGCGGATAATTTTGAGCTTTCTGTGGCTAGGGGTGTGAATGTGGCGGATTTGATTATCAAAGAGGGCGTTGCCACAGAACGTGTAATGGGAGGTGGTGAGGGCGAATATTCCCCTATTGCCAATAATGATATTCCAAGTCAAAGGGCTAAAAATCGCCGTGTTGATTTGTTTGTATATAGTATAGGAGAGGATTTATCTGGTTTGATGGAAAATCTAGGGCAAGGCAGCTAATCTATGGCACAAGAGACTCTCAAGCAGCTCTTTGAGGGGGCAATAAAATTCAAAGAAGAGGATTTCTTAAGGCATAAAGAGCTTTTTGAAACACTCAAAGACGGACAAAATCCCCATACGCTTTTTATTGGGTGTTCAGATTCAAGAGTAGTGCCTAATCTTATCACTAAAACCTTACCTGGTGAGCTTTTTGTAGTCCGCAATATTGCTAATATTGTCCCCCCTTATCGTTTAGGAGAGGAATTTTTAGCAACGACTTCAGCGATTGAATACGCCCTTGTTGCTTTAGAAGTAGAAAACATTATCATTTGTGGGCATTCTCATTGTGGGGGCTGTGAGGCTTTGTATATGACACAAGAGGAATTACTCAAAATGCCTAATGTGAAAAATTGGCTTAGCCTCATTGAAGCTGTAAAAACAAATGTTATTAAGCATAATCCTGAAAATAATGCTAAAAGAGCGTGGCTTACCGAGCAGATTAATATTGAGCGACAGATTATGAATCTTTTTACTTACCCTAATGTCAAAGAACGTTATTTAGCAAGAACCCTAAATATTTATGGTTGGCATTATATTATTGAAACAGGCGAAGTGTTTAATTATGATTTTAAAAGGCACGAATTTAATTTACTTAAGGAGAATAAATGATTGTAGTAGCGGGTCCTTGTGTTATTGAAAACGATGAAATTTTAGAGAGTATCGCAAAATCCCTTGCCCCTTTGGCTCAAAATCCCCAAATTGATTTTTATTTCAAATCAAGCTTCGATAAGGCAAATCGGACAAGTTTGGAATCCTTTAGAGGACCGGGGTTAGAAAAAGGCTTGGAATCTCTTGCAAAAATCAAAAAGAAATTTGGCTATAAGCTCCTCACTGATATTCACGAAACTCATCAAGCTAAACTTGCCGCCAGTGTGGTGGATATTTTGCAAATCCCCGCTTTTTTATGCCGTCAAACGGATTTGATTGTGGAGGCAGCAAAAACAAAAGCCATAGTCAATATCAAAAAAGGGCAATTTATGAATCCTAGCGATATGAAATATTCTGTGCTAAAAGCAGTTAAGACAAGGGGTGGCAAGGAAGCGACTTTTGAGGAGTCCCAAAAATTAGGGATTTGTCTGACAGAGAGAGGGAGTAGCTTTGGGTATGGGAATTTGGTTGTAGATATGCGTTCTTTAGTGATTATGCGGGAGTTTGCTCCTGTGATTTTTGATGCAACTCACGCTGTGCAAATGCCCGGTGGTATGGGAGGTAAAAGCGGCGGGGATTCTAAGTTTGCTCCTATTTTGGCTAAGGCGGCAAGTGCAGTGGGGATTGATGGGCTTTTTGCAGAGACACACATTAGCCCCAAAGATGCACTAAGTGATGGTCCTAATATGCTTAAGATTGATGAGCTTTTAAATTTAGTTCAAAAAATTTTAGAAATTGCTGCGGTAAGCAAAAGTTAAAGGAGTAAAAATGCAAACAATAGAAGGAAAATTGCAGCTTTTAGGCGATGAAAAAATCGCTATTATTTCAAGCCGTTTTAATCATCTCATAACCGATAGATTGGTAGAGGGAGCTAGAGATTGTTTTTTGCGACACGGAGGAAGAGATGAGCATCTTACACACCTTTTAGTTCCCGGTGCTTTTGAGATTCCTTTTGTTTTAGAGAAAGTCCTCTCTCAAGGAGATTATGATGGGGTTTGCTGTTTAGGAGCGATTATTCGTGGAGCTACACCACATTTTGATTATGTAAGTGCAGAAGCAACAAAAGGGATTGCTAATGTAACAATCCGATACGGAGCGGCTGTAACTTTTGGTGTTTTAACAACCGATACGATTGAACAAGCTATTGAGAGGGCAGGGACAAAATCAGGAAACAAAGGTTTTGAGTCAATGAGTGGATTGATTGAGCTCATTAATCTGTATCGTAAAATCGGAGCTTAAATGGCAACAAGGAGTCAGGCAAGGGAAGTTGTCATTGGGCTTTTGTATGCTTATGGGAGTGGTAATAAGGAGATTGGAAAATTTGCGGAGGAGATTTTAGCTGAAAACAAAATCAAAAATACCCAAAAAGATTTTGCAATGAGCCTTTTTAATGGGGTTATAGAAAATTTCACAAAGATTGATGAAAAAATTATTGCTCAACTTAAAGATTGGGATTTTACAAAAATCGGAGATACAGAAAAGGCAATTTTGAGGTTAGGCGTTTATGAAATCACAAAAGCAGAGGTTGATAAGGCAGTAATTATTAATGAAGCCATTGAATTAGCCAAAAATTTTGGTAACGAAAATTCGGCAAAATTTGTCAATGGTGTGCTTGATGGGATTGCTAAAAAGATAAATGGGGTATGAGATGAAACTTTGTATCGCTTTAGATATGCCTAGTGCCAAAGAAAATTTGGGGCTTTTAGAGCTTTTAGGAAAGGATTTTGCACAAAAAGAAGTTTGGGTAAAAGTGGGTTTAAGAAGCTTTATACGCGATGGTGTGAGTTTTTTGGAAAAAATCAAAGAAATTAATCCTTATTATCGGATTTTTTTAGATTTGAAACTTTATGATATTCCTAATACAATGGGCGATGCGATGAGCGAGATTGCTAAACTTCAAGTGGATATGGTAACACTTCATAGCAGTAGCGGAAGAGAGGCGATGAATGAGGTTGCAAAGCGTCTTAAAAATCTTACTAACCCCCCTTTAGTAATGGCCGTTACGGCTCTAACGAGTTTTGATAAAAAGGGTTTTAATGAGATTTATAATGCAAATTTAGAATCCAAAGTGCAAGATTTCGCACAAATCGCTTATGAATGCGGTATGAATGGGGTAGTTTGTTCGGTGTGGGAATCTAAAGCGATAAAGGAAATGTTAAGTGATGAATTTTTGACCCTTACACCCGCTATTCGCCCTTTTGGGGAAAAAAGTGATGACCAAAAACGCACAGCAAACTTGCAAGAGGCTAAGCAAGCTCAATCTGATTTTATTGTTGTGGGACGCCCTATTTATGCAGCAGAAAATCCCAAAGCGGTATTCCAAAAAATTTTAGAAAATCTCTAAATTTTTCTTTTCTAGCCGGTATTCCTTGCAATAACAAAGTAAGCATTTTGAGATTGCTTCTGTGAAACCTTACAACAAAAAAATTGTAACAATAAAAGACATTTACAATGATGAGGAATCCTATAATAACAAAGATACTCAATTCTAATAATTTTTATCATAAAATAAAATTTTTTATGCTATAATTATTTTCTATTTTAATTACAAAAGGACTCAAAAATGAGACAATACGAAACTTACAAATGCGAAAAATGCGGAAATGAAGTTGAAGTGCAAAATGTTGGCGGTGGCACGCTCACTTGCTGTAATCAAGCGATGAAATGTATCACTCAAGATTTAACCGCTGTTAATTTAATGAAAGCCTTTGCAGGCGAATCAATGGCAAGAAATAAATATGATTTATTTGCTGATGTGGCTCAAGAAGAGGGTTGGCACGCTGTTGCAAGGCATTTTAGAGAAGCTGCTGAAAACGAAAAATGGCATGCACGGGCAGAGTTTAAAGCCTATCATAAACTTGTTGATGGACGCGAACTTGAAATTACAACGAAAAATCTTGTAACTGCCGCAGAAGGCGAAAATTACGAGCATACAATAATGTATCCTAACTTTTCAAAAATCGCTGAAGAGGAAGGCAAAAAAGATATTGCAAGACTTTTTAAAGCCATTGGTGCAGTTGAGGTTGAACATGAAAGAGAATATCTTGAACTTAAGAAAATGCTCGATGAAGAAGGATTTTTTGATAATGGCACAGAAGAGGAAGTTTGGGTATGTGAAATCTGTGGGCATATTCATAGGGGCAAAAAGGCACCCGGTGCGTGTCCTCTCTGCAAAGCTTCAAGAGAATACTTCAAACGCGAATTTTTGGGTTAGTTTAAGCCTCTTTGGCTTAAACCCCACTTTTAATCTCCCAAATTAATTTTTTCTATTTCTAATATGAAAAATCTTAAAAATAGAAAAAATTTTCATAATTTTTTAAGATTTTAGCAAAAATCAATTAACCAAAATTTCCTTTATAAATTTTTATACTATTGAATTTGTTTGATTTTTTTGAATTTTTTATTTAGTTTTTTACTTTTTGTCATCTTGATTCCCCCTCCGTTATTGCCTTTTCTCTGTCATTGCGAAGCTTTAGCCGAAGCAATCTCCCCTTTTGTATTTTTTAAAAGACTATCACGAGTTTTGCGAACTCTCGCAATGATGAAGAAGCCAAAGCTTCTTATGATAACAAAGAATTTTCTCACAATGACGAAAAAACCCTGCGGTGATTTTTATTTCGACAAAGATAAATAAAATTGTAAATATAGTTCAAAAAGTTTTTGTTTTAGGATACTTATGACAAATATTATACTTTGTGGTGGCAATGGCAGACTTTGTGAGACTTTTGTGATTAAATTTTAGATATATGAAAGAGAAT
Source organism: Helicobacter sp. (assembly GCA_022511145.1). Taxonomy (GTDB): domain Bacteria; phylum Campylobacterota; class Campylobacteria; order Campylobacterales; family Helicobacteraceae; genus Helicobacter_D. The sequence continues at coordinate 8,029 of JAFLSC010000026.1, read as the reverse complement.
AATCTATAAGCAAAATTAAAAGAAAAATATGGTTTAATTATGCGAAATTCATTTTGATTGAGGTTTTGGTTAGATTAATGAGAAGTGAAAAGCAAATTGCACTCATTACTGGTTTTACCGGGCAGGTAGGTTCGCAAATGGCGGATTTTTTACTTGAAAACACGGATTATGAAATCCTTGCTTTGATGCGTTGGCAAGAAAGTATGGATAATATTTATCATCTTACAGATAGAATCAACAAAAAAGATAGAATAACTATTTTTTATGGAGATTTAAATGATTATTCGAGTCTCCAAAAGCTTTTTAAAACTTATAAGCCCGATTTTATTTTTCATTTAGCAGCTCAATCTTTTCCAAAAACTTCTTTTGAAATTCCTATTGAGACTTTGCAAACTAATATCATAGGCACAGCAAATATCCTAGAAAACATTCGAATCTTAAAGCAAAATGAGGGTTATGATCCTGTAGTTCATATTTGTAGTTCAAGCGAAGTTTATGGACGTGCTAAAACAGGTATTAAGCTCAATGAAGAAACCCCTTTTCACGGAGCAAGCCCTTATAGTATTAGTAAAATTGGCACAGATTATCTTGGACGTTTTTATGCAGAAGCTTATGGAATAAGGACCTTTGTAACGCGAATGGGAACTCACAGCGGACCAAGACGCTCTGATGTATTTTTTGAAAGCACGGTAGCAAAGCAAATTGCTTTGATTGAGGCAGGTTATCAAGAGCCTGTGATTAAAGTTGGGAATTTATCAAGCGTTAGAACTTTCCAAGATTGTAGAGATGCTATAAGAGCGTATTATTTACTTTCTTTAGAGAGTCAAAAAGGGAAAATTCCAAAAGGTGAAGCTTTCAATATAGCTGGAGAAGAAGCTTTTGAACTCCCAAAAATTATAGATATATTGCTTGAATTTAGTAATATGGGGGGGGGGATTAAGGTTGAAGTAGATGAAGCTAGATTGCGTCCTATTGATGCAGACTATCAAATGTTTGATAATACAAAAATAAAAAGTTTTATCGATTGGAAGCCGCAAATCCCTGTAAGGCAAATGCTTAAGGATTTGTTAGAACATTGGAGAAACGAAATTAAAAGGGGCAGGATTCCTTTAAATCGATAAGACTCGTCGATTTGAAAGGAAAAAAATGCCAAAAAAAGTTTTAATCACAGGCGGTGCGGGTTATATAGGTTCGGTTCTTACGCCGATTTTACTCTCTAAAGGTTATGAAGTTTGTGTGATTGATAATCTAATGTATGGTCAAACTTCGATTCTTTCTTGTGCATCTTATCAAAAATTTAATTTTATTAATGGAGACGCTTTAGATGAAGCTTTAATTAAAAAAGAAGTTGCAAAAGCTGATATTATCATTCCTTTGGCTGCTTTAGTTGGGGCTCCACTTTGCAAAAAGAATCCAAAATTAGCTAGAATGATTAATTTTGAAGCTGTAAAAATGATTAGAGATTTTGCAAGTTCTTCGCAAATTTTCATTTTTCCTAATACTAATAGCGGCTATGGCATAGGTGAAAAAGATGTGATGTGTGATGAAAATTCGCCTTTAAATCCTATTTCTCAATATGGGATTGATAAGGTTGAAGCTGAAAAGTATCTTTTGGATAAAGGTAATGCAGTTACTTTTCGTCTTGCAACCGTTTTCGGAGTTAGTTCTAGAATGCGTCTTGATTTGCTTGTCAATGACTTTACTTATCGGGCTTTTAAAGATAAATTTATTGTGCTTTTTGAGGAGCATTTTAGGAGAAATTATATTCATATTCGTGATGTTGCTAAAGGTTTTTTACACGCAATTGAAAATTATGAAAAGATGAAAGGACAAGTTTATAATATGGGGCTTAGTTCTGCAAATTTAACAAAAAGAGAGCTTGCGAATATGATTAAAAAATATATCCCTGATTTTTATATCCATAGTGCTCAAATTGGTGAAGATCCTGATAAAAGAGATTATCTTGTATCAAATGCTAAGCTTGAAGGCACAGGTTGGAGCGCAGATGTGAGTTTAGATGATGGTATAAAAGAACTGTTAATAGCTTTTCGTATGATGAAAGTTAATCATTTTGCGAATGTTTAATAAGGAGAAAAGAAAAAAGATTAAAACTTAAAGACTTTTTAACTTTATTTTGTTAGAATTAGGATTTTAAAATATAAGGAAAATTATGCAAAATACTATGGGGGGGGGATTTATGAAAACCATTCGCTCTCAAACGCCTTTACGACTAGGACTTGCCGGGGGTGGAACAGATATTAATTTATATAGTGATAAATTTACAGGTTATGTTTTGAATGCAACTATTAATCTTTATATTTACTGCACCTTAAAACCTAGAAATGATAAGCAAATTATTTTTGATTCACCGGATACAAACCAATATGCTAAGTATAAAAGTGAAATTCACCTTGAAAATGATGGAAATTTAGATATTTTTAAGGCTATTTACAATCGTATTGTTAAAGATTTTACCCATAAAGCTTTGAGTTTTTCTTTACATACTTATTCTGATGTTCCAAGTGGAAGTGGTTTAGGAGGAAGCTCAACTTTGGTTGTAGGTATTATAAAAGCTTTTGCAGAATGGCTTAATCTACCGCTTGGAGAATACGAAATCGCCAGACTTGCTTATGAAATTGAACGCGAGGATTTGGGTATAGTCGGTGGGGCACAAGATCAATATGCTGCGACTTTTGGGGGATTTAATTTTATGGAATTTTATAAAGATAAAAGAGTGATTGTCAATCCTTTGCGTATTAAAAATTGGATTATTAGTGAGCTTGAAAATAGAACCGTGCTTTATTTTACAAGCATAAGTCGTGAAGCAAAGGATATTGAAGAGCATAAAAAAGGAAAATTAGGAGATTCAAAAAGCCTTGAAGCAATGCATAGTATCAAACAAGATGCAATTGATATGAAAGAAGCTTTGTTTAAGGCAGATTTTGATACTTTAGCAAAGATTCTTGCTAAGTCGTGGAATTCTAAAAAAATTATTTCTGAAATTGTAAGTAATGATGAACTAGATAGGATTTATAATCTTGCTATAAAAAATGGGGCTTATGGAGGAAAGGTAAGTGGTGCTGGAGCTGGTGGCTTTATGTTTTTCTTGGTAGATCCTATAAAAAAATACAAGCTTATAAAGCTTTTAAATCAAGAAAAAGGTTATGTGCAAAATTTTTCATTTACTAAAGAAGGAGCGAAGTCGTGGAGAATTTAAAAGCTATAATCTTACAATATAAAATTTACAATTAAGGATAAAACTTGAAATTAACTTCATATATTAAAGAACATTTTGAAAATTCTGTTAAAGTTAAAGAAAAAATTTTAAAAGATGAGTATTTACTTTCACTTATAGAAAAGGTAGCTTTAGAATGTGTAAAAGCTTACAAAGAAGGTAAAAAAACTTTACTTGCGGGCAATGGAGGTTCTGCCGCAGATGCTCAACATCTTGCAGGAGAATTTGTGAGTCGCTTTTATTTTGATAGACCTGGCGTTGCTAGTATTGCTTTAACTACTGATACAAGCATACTTACAGCCGTCGGAAATGATTATGGTTATGAAAAGGTTTTTGCAAGACAAATTCAAGCTCAAGCCGTAAAAGGTGACGTTTTTATAGGTATTTCAACAAGCGGCAATAGTCTTAATATTCTTGAAGCTTTAAAAATGTGTAAAGAAAAAGGTGTTTTATCCGTAGGGCTTACTGGAGAAAGCGGAGGAAAAATGGCAGAGCTTTGTGACTATTGTATCAAAGTGCCCTCTAATCAAATGCCAAGAATTCAAGAATCCCATATACTTAAAGGTTTTTAGTTTTTGGAAGCTATTATTTTATGTGGAGGATTAGGAACTAGACTTAGGAGTGTGATTAAGGATGTTCCAAAACCTATGGCAGCGGTTGGAGATAAGCCTTTTTTGACTTTTATTTTTGAGTATCTTAAGACCCAAGGAATAAAAAAAGTTATTTTAGCTGTATCTTATAAATATGAGTTTATACAAGAATATTTTAAAGATGAGTTTTTAGGACTTGAAATTCTATACAGCATAGAAAAAGAACCTTTAGGGACGGGTGGAGCTTTAAAATTAGCTCTTAATTTAGCTCGGCAAAAAGAACTTTTCGTTTTCAACGGAGATACGATTTTTGATATTTCTTTAAAAAAACTAAAACTTCAAAATTCTAAAATTTGCATTGCCTTAAAAAGAATGTTAAATTTTGATAGATATGGTTGTGTGGAGCTTGATGAAAATGGTTTAATCAAGCTTTTTAAAGAAAAAGAATTTGTAAGACAAGGTTTAATCAATGGTGGAATTTATTTGATTTCAAATGATATTTTCAAAGATTTTAAACTTGAAAAAAAATTTTCTTTCGAGAGGTTTTTGCAAGAAAATTTTGAAAAATTAAAAGCTAGAGCAGAAATTTTTGAGGATTATTTTATAGATATTGGTGTACCAAGTGATTATGAACTTTTTTTAAAGTCCCTAAGATAAAATAAGTTTTAATTTAGAAAAAAATTGTTACCATATCCTGGAGTAACAAAAATTTAAGGAGTTGTTTTATGAAAATAGGAGTTGTGGGGGGGGGTATATCTGGTATGTCGGTAGCTAGGTTGCTCTCTAAAGATTTTGAGGTTGAAGTTTTAGAAAAAGAATCTGTGGTGGGAGGTATAGCAAGAACAAAAAATGTTAATGGCTTAGCTTATCATGTAAATGGAGGACATATTTTTGCCTCAAAATATCAGGATGTAAGAGAATTTGTTTTTTCTAAAATTCTACCTGAAAATCAGTGGAATATTTTTAGAAAAAATACCAAAACTCTGTTTAAGAATCATTGGATTAGTCATCCTATAGAAAATGCTATTTTAGAAATTGATAAATTTGATTCTAAATTAGCATTTCAAATTACCAAAGAAATGTTTAGTGCATCTTATGAAAAGGGTAGAAATCTTGAAGAGTGGTTTTCAAATCATTTTGGACCAACTCTAACAAAAGAATATTTTATTCCTTACAATACAAAAATTTGGGGTTTATCTCCGAAAGATATGGATAATGTGTGGACTATTGACGATAAACAAATGAAGCTTCCAGTTCCAACTAAAGAAAATTTTTACAATTCATTAGTTCATAAGCAGAGTATGGATAAAATGGTCGAAGCCGTGCAAGGATGTCGTTATCCAAAGACGGGTAACCAAAATACTTTTATAGAAGCAATAGGTAAAGGTGTCAAAATTATTACCAATTACGCCGTAGAGAATATAGAAAATCAAAATAATAAATGGATTATCAATGGTGAGAAAAAGTACGATATTTTAATCAATACCTCACCGCTTGATGTAATGCATAAAAAACTTGGTAATGTTCCAAATGATATAGAACGTTGTTTTAATAAACTAAAATTTAATCGAATTTCTAATGTTTTGTGCGAAATTGATGAGAATATTGATTTTACCTGGGCTTACATTTCTAGTAAAGATATAGGAGTACACAGAATAAATAATACTGGCATTCTTTGCTCACCAAGAAAAAATCACTGCACTATTGAAAAATTAGGTAGTCATTCTGTTGAATATTTTAAAGAAGAAATAAAAAAGTTACCTTTTATTGGAAAAATTCTTGATCACAATATTACCGAGCGTGCTTATGTGGTTTTTGACTTAAATTATACAAAATCAAAGGAAAAATGTGTAAATTACTTGAAACAAATAGGATTATTTCCGCACGGAAGATTTGGAGAATGGGAATATTACAATATGGATGTGTGTATTAAAAGGTCCATTGATTTGGCTCAAAATTTAAAGAGTGATTATTTGAAATGAAAAAAGATTCTAAAATTTACATAGCAGGACATAGAGGACTTGTAGGTTCAGCCATTTTAAAAAAACTAAAAGAGCAAGGTTATAACAATCTTATTTATAAAACCCATCAAGAACTAGACTTAACAAATCAAAAAGCTGTTAAAGAATTTTTTGAGAAAGAAAAGCCTGAAGTGGTGGTTTTTGCGGCAGCTAAAGTTGGTGGTATGTTAGCACAGCTTAAACAAAGAGGAAATTTTTTATATGAAAATCTCACAATGCAAAGTAATGTGATTCATAGTGCGTATGAAAATGGGTGTAAAAGATTAATTTTTATAGCAAGCTTTTGCATTTATCCTGAATTTGCACAAATGCCAATTAAAGAACAAGCTTTGTTTAAGGGTGATTTACAATATAATAATGAACCCTATGGAGTGGCAAAAATTGCAGGAGTTAAATTGTGTGAATTTTATAGTTTGCAACACGAGCTTGATTATTTAAGTATAGCCCCTGTAAGCGTTTATGGAGCAGAAGATAGGTTTGATTTTCTAAGCTCACATGTTCAAGCAGCAATTTTTAGGAAGATTTATTTAGCTAAGCTTCTTAACGAAGGTAGAGATGAAGAGCTTTTGAAAGATTTAAAGTGCTATGAAAAATTAGGGACTATAAATACAGCTAAAGCTTATTTAAAAACTTACAATATTGATGAAAATAGAGTGATTTTACTTGGTACAGGCAAGGCAAGTAGAGAATTCTTGCATTGTGATGATTTAGCTGAAGCTTGTATTTATTTTATGGAAAATATTAGTTTTAAGCAGTGTTTGGAAAATGAAAATGGCAAACTTAAGAATTCTCAAATTAATGTCGGCACAGGAGAGCTTATCTCAATCAAGGAGCTTGCCTTTTTGATTAAAGAAATTGTTGATTATAAGGGTGAAATTTTGTTTGAAAACAAAGCTCAAAATGATGGTACGATTAAAAAACTTTCTGATTTTACTAAGGCAAAAAGTTTGGGTTGGAGTGGTGCTAAAATAGGTATAAAAGATGGGCTTAAGCAAATGTATGAAGCTTATATCAGTAAATCTTTATAAAAAATTTGTTAGACTTTGGTTTTGGTTTAGATTAAACAAGATTATTAGGTTATTGTTTTTAATCAGTTTAAGCTATCTTACACTGAAGTATAGATTTATTTAAGGAGATATTGTGATGATAAATTATCCTATGGCTTCCTCAACTTGGGATAAAGAAGAGTTAAAAGCCATACAAGAGGTTATTAAGAATGACCATTTTACTATGGGTGAAAAGGTTGCAGAATTTGAAAAAGCTTTTGCGGATTTTGTAGGCTCAAAATATGCTGTTATGACAAGTTCAGGTTCAACTGCAAATTTAATCGCCACAGCAGCTTTGTTTTATACTAAAACTCCAAAGCTTAGACGAGGTGATGAAGTGATAGTGCCTGCTCTTTCTTGGAGTACGACTTATTATCCACTTTATCAGTATGGATTAAAGCTTAAATTTGTTGATGTGGATTTACAAACCCTAAATTATGATTTAGAAGCCCTAAAACAAGCTATTAGTGGAAAAACTAAGATGATAATGCTTGTGAATTTACTTGGTAATCCTAATGACTTTGATACCATAAAAGAGCTTATTAAGGGCAAAAATATCATTTTGCTTGAGGATAATTGTGAGTCTATGGGAGCAGAGTATAAGGGCAAACAAGCAGGAACTTTTGGTATTATGGGGACTTTTTCAACTTTTTATTCTCATCATATGGCGACTATGGAAGGTGGCTTTGTGGTAAGTGATGATGAGGAGCTTTATCATATCTTGCTTTGCTTAAGGGCTCACGGCTGGACAAGGAATCTTCCCAAAAATAATACTTTGGTTCAAAAAAGTGAGGATTATTTTAGTGAGTCTTTTCGTTTTATACTCCCTGGTTATAATGTGCGTCCGGTTGAGATGAGCGGGGCTATTGGTATAGAACAGCTCAAAAAACTGCCAACTTTTTTAAAGCACCGCAGAGAAAATGCTAAACTTTTTTGCGAATTTTTTGGCAATCATTCTGATTTTATCATTCAAAAAGAGATAGGTTTAAGCTCGTGGTTTGGCTTCTCTCTTATCATTAAAGAGACAAGCAAACTCAAAAGAGAGGAGATTTTGAAAAAACTAAGTGCGAATGGCATTGATTATCGCCCGATTTGTGCGGGAGATTTTACGCAAAATGAGGTGATAAAATATTTTGA
>JAFLSC010000025.1 GCA_022511145.1 Helicobacter sp. | reverse complement strand
AAGGTCGCCAATAAATCAAAAGCATTATTACAGCAAAGAGAATAAGGGCAATATAAGACATAAATATCTTCCATAATTTTAGTTTAGGTTTTGGTTTATCAAAATGTAATCTTATCCTAAAATGTCTTAAAATGGTTTGTATATTTGTTACTTTACTTCTCATTCATTGTTAATTTATTGATTGTTTAAGTTAGCTTTGTAAATATAAATTAAATATTTATTTAAAGAATATTACTCTATAATTTTTTAATAATTATTATTTTTTTATTTTTGTTGTTATATAATAATTATATAAATATTTAAGTTCCATCTGTTATTTATTTTTTGAGTGGGGGGGGGTAAGATTATATGGAAAATAGTTTGAAAGAGAAAACTTTTAAAAATAACGAAATTATCATTTCAAAAACAGATTTAAAAGGAAGAATATTATACGGCAATAGTGCATTTATTAAGTTATCAGGTTATAAAGAAAAAGAGTTTTTAGGGAAGCCTCACAATATTGTTCGCCACCCCGATATGCCTCGGGTTGTTTTTAAACTTCTATGGGAACACGTAAAAAATGGCAAAGAAATTATTGCTTATGTTAAAAATCTCTGTAAAGATGGTTCCTATTACTGGGTAATGGCATTTGTTACACCATCATTTAACGAAAATGGGGATATTGTGGGTTATCACTCTATGAGACTTTCTCCTAAAAGGGAAGCCATCAAAATCATTTCTGAACTTTATGCCAAACTCATAGAAATTGAAAAAAGTCAAGGAGTGCAAGAAAGTGAAAAATTTTTGGAAAAAATCTTAGAGGAAAAAGGAGTAAGTTATGAAGAATTTATCTTATCCTTATAAATATAACAAATGGTGTAATTATACTTTTACCATTTTATTTTTCGTTCTGTATATACTCAATTTCTTAGGAAAATATACCATCTTAGAAACTATCGTTTTTATTGCTGGGATTATTATTTCTGTAATTTCTTTTCGAATGGCTAAGGAGACGGAATATGTGATTGCAAAAATTCGAGATTGTATCAATAAACTATCAGTAGGAGAGCTAGAAGCCCGTATTACAAATATTAAAAACAAAGAAAGGCTTGGGGAAGTTTGTTGGGCAATTAACAATTTAGCTGATTTGGTGGAAGCTTTTGTGCGTGAATCTTCTATGGTTATTACTGCTGCAGGGGAGGGCAGGTATTTGCGTAGAGTTCATACAGAGGGATTTAAAGGGTCTTTTAAATATGTTGGAAGATTAATCAATAAAGCAACTGACACTATTGTCAAAAATGCCCAGCTTAGCACTCAATCTAAAGTGGTTAATAAAATAGCCAATCGCAATGCAGTTGGGATGAAATCGGATTTAGAGGCGATTGAATCTAGCTTAAATGATGTGATTGTTGTGATGGAGCATTCAAGCTCGGATACACAAGAAATATCGCAAGCATCAAAAAAAGGTGTTGGGAGCATTACTGAAATTACCGATAATTTTGTCAATCTCAATGAAACAATGAATCAGACAACCAACGCTTTTACTGAATTTTCAAAGCGAATTTCAGAGATTGATTCCTTTGCTGTAAGAATTTCAGAAATCACAGAGCAAACCAATCTGTTAGCTTTAAATGCGGCTATTGAGGCTTCTCGTGCAGGGGAACACGGGAGAGGATTTGCCGTTGTGGCTGATGAAGTGCGAAAACTTGCCGAAAATGCTAATAAAACCGTTCAGGAAATTTCTGCTATCACTAGAGTCATTAATCAAGAAATGAGTGAAATTACCTCTTATATTGACGAAGTAGGGGAGATTATACATACTTCTGATAAGCTCATAACAGACTTTAATACAATCTTTAAAAAAATTGATGAACAAGCTCAACAATTACTTCAATCTACGATAAAAACGAATCGCAATTCTTTGATGATATTTATTGAGCTTGATACAATGTTAAAGAAATTTTATGCTTATTCTGCGATTATTACAGGGAATAAGTTTGAGAATACTAAAGGTAAGATTGATAATGCCAAACTTGGAGAGGAGATTGCCCATAATATTCAAATCTTTGATGAGAGTATCAAGGGATTTTTAGAATTTATAGAAAATAAAAATTACTTGAATGATTTAAAAACACTTGAATCTTATTGTGAGGATTTTGAGACAAAAAGTGCCAATCTCTACAAAAATCTCAATCTTTCTTAAAAGAAAATTAAGATTTTTGCAAGATATGGAGATACTCCAAATATTTCATATACACTAATGGGGCTTGATTGCCTCTATATAATTTCGCATTATAACAAAACTATATATTCTTTGCTAACTTTGCTTTTAAAAAATTTTCCCATACATTTGTTCAATAAGTAAGCGGATATGCTGCTTCCTCTAAAACCGCTTGAGCTAATTCTAAAAAAGTCATTGCGTCCCCCTAATATATTTGTGGTTTTTTCCTCATCATTGCGATTTTTCCTCGTTATTGCGAGGCAAAGCTGAAGCAATCTTTTCTTGGATTGCCAAAGAGAGATATTAGGCAGAGTCTCTCGCAATGACGAGAAAAGAGAGATTGCAAGGCTAAAGCCTCTTGCAATGGCGGGGTAAAACAAGTGAATTTTCCCACAATTGAGATTTTAAACTTCTCTAAAATTTTTTCTTATTCACATCTTCGAGGATTTCTTTAGCCACTTTATCCACGCGTTCGCTAATTTCTGCACTTGAGTTTGCAATACCCACATTTTCTTGGGTTACAGATTCAAGATGTGAAACGGCTTCATTAATTTGCGTAATGCCTGTTGTTTGCTCGCGGATAGATTCGCCCATATCGTTAATGCTTTGCACCAAAAGATTAGTGTTTGCCTCAATCTCACCCAGAGATTTTTGTGTCCGCTCTGCGAGTTTTCTTACCTCATCAGCCACAACCGCAAAGCCCCTTCCGTGTTCTCCTGCACGAGCAGCTTCAATAGCCGCATTTAAAGCCAAAAGATTAGTTTGGTCTGCGATGTCGTGGATAATGCCAATGACATTTTTAATGTCCTCACTTTGCTGAATTACTTCGCTTGTTTTAGAACTTACATTTTGCATAGAGGAAGTAATCTCCTCTACTGCTTGCGCGGTTTCCTCTAATGAACTCGCTTGAGAATTTGTAAGATTGGTTAGGTTGGTAACAGCCTCAGAGAGAGCGTTAGCTTCAGTATTAAGGGATTGGGCGAAACTTGCACTTGTGCTTAACATTTTACGAATCTCTTGTCCGAGTGTGTTTGTAACCACTTCCACACGCCCCTTAGCGTCTTTTACTTCCGTAGAGAAATCAAGTTGGGTATAGCTATCAAAGACGCGATTAAGTTCGGGTAAGTCTGTGCCTATTGCTGTTTGAAGCAGATTTAAAAGTTCATTGACGGAATCTCGCAAACGATTAAGTTCAGGGTTGTGTCCAAAGCATTCAATCAACATATCTGCGTGCCCATCTTTTGCACGTTCAATTACTTTTAGGGATTCTGCGACAAGGTCTCTGTCTTTGTCTAAGCCTTGCTGTGCGATTTGGATATTTCCATTAATAGCTTCTCCCATTTGTCCAAGTTCGTCTTGAGCACGGATTTTAAGTAGCGTTGGAGCTTCCTTTCGCTTATGGTTAAGGTAATCAAAGAAGCTCGTGAGTGTGCCAAGAATCAATCGTATGCGTTTTGCCACAGAGGAGCGGAGATAATACATTGTGCCAATCACAATAATAAGCACTGTGGTGATACTTCCTATTACGATAATCCATATAAGGTTTATAATGGGTTCATTGACAGCACTTTCTGGGACATAGGCAAGGATATTCCAATACATATTTGTGCCTTTGATAGGCTCAATAGAATGCATACCAAGCAACCCTTTTACTCCTGCAGCCGTGCGGTAAGGGAATATGCCCTCTTTTCCTTCTTTAGCCGCAGCAACAATGTCTTTTGTCTCTTGTGTAGGGACAAGTTCATCGAGCTGTTTTCCGATGAAATCTTTATTCTGATTGATAATTATGATACCTCGCTCATCAATCACAAACCTTTGGTCGCCTTCAAAAACTTTAGTTCTTTCAGTTAGCAGAGGTTCGCCGATAGTATCAAAGGTTATAAATGCCCCTAATGCCCCTATAGCATTTCCTTTGTTATCCCTTATAGGCACACCAAAGCCCTGTGCAAAAAGCTTTTTTCCTTGAAAATCAATAGATGAGGGATTAGAGAGGCTTGCTCTATTTTCTGTTAATGTTTTTTTCACCGATGCAAGATTTTTAACAGCAGGGTCAGGAGGGAGCAAGGGTGCTAATTCTTCCTTTTTACCATTAGATTCTGAGAGAATGATAACTTCTTTACCATTAAAATAAGGCATATACAAATAGACATATTGCACAGACTCTAAATTATTGGGGATTGAGCGGACAACACCTTCTAGCCTTTGGGAGGAGATATTACTATCATCAAGAATACTATTAATGGTGGTTGCACCATTTAAAAGTGAGGTAAGCACATCTTCTGCATTAGCAGCGAGGAGATTCCCATAGCGGTAGGAAGCTTGTTCAAGTATGATGCGAATCTGCTTATCAATCGTTTTGCTTGAAGCGGAGATAATAAAAGATGCCAACACGCTTATACAGACGATAACAAACGCACTCACAACAGCTGAAACTTTTGAGCCAACGCTTAAATTAGAAAAAAAATTCATAATCCCCCCTTTTTTTTAAATATCTGAATTTTACTTTAAAATATTAATTTATGTCAATAAAAGTAACAACATTACAAACTAAATTCAACTACAATAATGCTATGTAAAGTGAATTTTAATTTCCAAAATGGTGATAGGTAGCTCATCTCTTATTTTTTTACTTGATTTTTGCAAAAACCTTGTAACCTATTCTCTATAATGTGCCCCGATGGATTCCTCACGCTTAAGAGCGGATTGAATGATATTTTTTGCACTTAAAAGGCGGAGTTTAAGCAATCTACCTACTCCACTTTGAAGCATCACTTCTACTCCTCCTAAAGCCTCATTAAGTCCGCTTTCGGTGCGGATAATCCCCACTTTGTTCCACATTAGATTGCGTAAGATTTTTTTGAGTGTCTCATCTTCTTCTTTATGTAATATTTGTGTGTGTAAGGGGAATTCCCGTCTTTTTAGCGTCCTATTAGCATTAAGCAAATCTTTAGCTGCTCTTGCTGAAAATACCAAAGCTTCTAAGAGCGAATTAGAAGCAAGGCGATTTGCCCCGTGAACTCCTGTGCAAGCACATTCACCCACAGCATAGAGATTTTCCATTCCCAAGACTTTACCCACACTATCGGTTCGTATTCCACCCATACAATAATGAAAAGCAGGAGAGATAGGGACTTTATCACTTGGTAAATCATAGCCAAAAGCACTAAGATTGCGGTAGATATTGGGGAAGCGTTTTTGAAAAAAATCTTTTTTAAAAGGACTTAAATCCAAATAAACTTCAAGTTCATTAGGGTTTGCTTTAGGATTTTTAGTAAGCAATTTTTGTTTATAATCAAAAATAGAACGTGCCACTTTATCGCGTGAGGCAAGTTCACCTTGTTTATCATAATCAAACAAAAATCGTTTTCCCCAAAAATCAACAATCTTTGCTCCCTCACCCCTTAAAGCTTCACTTAGGAGCATTTTTCTTGCATAAGGGGTTTTGACAAAAACGGTGGGGTGGAATTGCAACATTTCCATATCTTTAAGTTCTAAGCCATTTTCCAAAATCATTCCGTGCAATTCACTTGAAATCGTATAAGCATTGGTGTGATATTCAAACAACGCTCCAACACCCCCACTAGCCAAAATCACATTTTTAGCATAGAGATTATAACTTCCTCTTTTGGTAAGCACACTCACTCCATAGCAACGATTATCATCAATAAGCAGTTCCGTAACAGAAGCATTTTTCCAAAGTGTGTGGGAGATTTGAGAAATAAGGTGGGTATGGATTGTCCTACCAGTGCAGTCTCCCCCTGCGTGAATAATCCTTGAAACACTATGAGCTGCCTCTTTGGTAAAAAGCAAATTTCCTTTTGAATCTCTATCAAAAGGCGTTTTGCGTTCAATCAAGTCTTCCAAAATTGCTAGGCTTTCTTGACTTAGTGTTTCCACAACATTTTTATCACACATTCCCGCACCTGCTTGGAGTGTATCTTGGATATGAGTAGGAATATCCTCTTTGTCTTTTGCTACGGCAATCCCGCCTTGTGCGTAGAAAGTATTACATTCCCAAGGTTGGTCTTTGCAAAGAATAAGGGCATTAAGATTTTTAGGAAGATTTAAAGAAGTATAAAGCCCAGCAATCCCAGCTCCAACAATAATAACATCATAATTCATTTTTGCTCCTTATTCTAAAAATACTTTAATTAGGATTTAATCTTTTATTGTGCTTCTTGCTGTGTTTGACGATAAGGGTCATCTTTAAACCCACAACCTGCAAATAATAGAATTTGTGCTATAATAACACAATGAAAAAAGCATCGGATATAATTTCTCATCTTTTAGATTCTCCTTGTTTTAGTGAAATTTCTTTACGCAAAAATATTCAAGCTTTTGTTTATTGTCTCCCTTTTAGCTTACGCAGGGGCGTTGCATTTTTTTATGTTAAAGAAAATGTGCTTTTTTTTGCACTCAATCACCCTGCCTTTTTGCAAGAATTTAATTATAAAATGCCAACGATAAAATCTGCATTAAAGCAATATCAGCAACTTAAAAATGCGTTACTTGAAGTAGCAGACATCAAAGCCTTTGTAGCTAAAACACCTCCGCTCAAACTTGATTTAAATCTTAGTGAATCCTTTTATGGTGAGCTTGCTTGCGGGGATTTTGAAAATCTTGCTAAAGATAAAGAAATTTTTGAAAAATTTGAAAAAATTAGGGAAATTATTTTATGCCACAATCAAAAATAAAATCTCAAGCCCAAAATGTCTTGTCTCAAGATTTTTCAAACCAAAATTCCTCTGAAATAAAGGAAACACTTAATCAAGAATTGCCCGATTCTAAATCCTTAAAACCTCTCTCTAATGAGCTTTTAGAGGTATTAAAAAAAATTCCTAGTGTGAGTGGAGTTTATCATTATTTTGATGAAAAAGGGCGATTGCTCTATATCGGCAAGGCAAAAAATCTCAAAAACAGGATTCGCAGTTATTTTCGCTTGACACCTATACTTGCTCCAGCACCAAAATTGAGTTTAAGAATTACACAAATGGTAAATAAAATTGCTAAAGTGCATTATATTGTTGTGGAAAATGAAAATGATGCTTTGATTTTGGAAAACTCTCTAATCAAGCAGCTTAAGCCCAAATATAATGTTCTTTTGCGTGATGATAAGACTTATCCTTATTTGTATGTGGATTTCTCGCAAGATTTTCCCCGTATCAATCTCACACGAAAGGTGCTTAAAAAAAGCTCCCAAATCCGTTATTTTGGACCTTATTCTAGCGGGGTTAAGGAGCTATTAGAGAGTCTTTATGAGTTTTTTCCTTTGGTGCAAAAAGAAAGCTGCCTTAAGGGAAAAAAGGTTTGTTTGTTTTATCAAATCAAGCGATGTTTGGGAGTGTGTGAGGGTAAAATAACTCCCAAAGAATATGAAAAAATCCTCAAAAATGCCCTTGATTGTCTTGAAAATCCCAAAAAACTTCTGCCCTCACTTGAGCAAAAAATGTTGCATTTCTCACAAAATTTACAATTTGAAAAAGCCGCACTGCTTAGGGATAGAATCCAAAAGATTAAAAATCTACACTCCATTTCTTTAGTGGATTTTGCACGATTAGAGGATTTGGATATTTTTGCGTTGGAGGTATTAGACAAAAAGGCAGTTTTGGTGAAATTTTTTATGCGTAAGGGTAAGATTATCTCGAGTGATTCGCAAATCATAAGAAGTGAAATAGGATTTGATAAAGCCGAGATTTACAAGCACGCTTTGGTAAATTATTATTCCAAATCTCTTCCGCTTAAGCCCAAACAGATTTTAATCCCTTTTGATTTTGGAGAGGAGCTTACAGAGCTAGAGGATTTTATCAAAACACAACTAGGCAAAAAAATCCCCATTAATTTTCCTAAAAGTGGGGATAAAAAAAGCTTGTGTGATTTAGCCTTACAAAATGCCAAAGAGATTTTAAAGCTTGATTTAACTAAAGAAGAGGAGACACTAAAAGCTATTAAAAACACTTTTGATTTGGAAAATACACCCTTTAGGATTGAGGTTTTTGATACTTCTCATCATCAAGGAAAAGAGTGTGTTGGCTCAATGATTGTGTATGAAGAGGGATTTGTTAAGGAATCTTATCGGCATTATTTGCTTCAAGGCAGAGATGAATACACGCAAATGCGTGAAATGTTAAGTCGTAGGATTGAGGATTTCAAAGAGTATTCACCGCCAGATTTGTGGTTACTTGATGGCGGAAGTGGGCAGATTAATCTTGCTTGTAATCTCTTAGAGAGTGCGGGGATAAATCTTGATGTTTTAGGGATTGCTAAGGAAAAAGTGGATTTTAAAGCTTATCGTGCTAAAGGAAAAGCCAAAGATATAGTGCGGGATAAAACAAGGGAATTTCGCTTAAGTCCTGATGATAAGCGATTGCAATTCTTGCAAAAATTGCGTGATGAAGCTCATCGCTTTGCGATTACTTTTCATCAAAAACAAAAACAAAAAACAATGCACCAAACGCAATTACTTGCTATTAAAGGGATTGCTAAAGCAACACAAAAGAGGCTTTTGGATTATTTTGGTAGTTTCGAGGCGATTAAAAATGCAACAAAAGAGGATTTGCAAAAAGTTGTGAGTGAAAATATCGCCCTTAAGATTTTATCGCTAAAGGGTTGATGAGATTTGACTTTAATGATGATGAAAGAGGATTACTGCGGGGGTGAATCTCGCAATGACAAGTGGTGTCATTGCCCCAAAGATTGCAATTCTTGAGTGATTTTTTGGAGTTTAGCCTCTTGTTCTTTAAGCAGATTTTGATTAGTTTCTAAGACTTCTTTAGGGGCATTAGCGAGGAATTTTTCATTGCCAAGCATTTGGGTAAGTTTAGCAATTTCTTTGGTAGCTTTTTCCTTTTGTTTTTGAAGCCTCGTAATAATAGGGGTAAGGTTGATATTTTCTGTGGGGAGATAGGATTCTACTCTATCAGAAATATCAGTGATAGCATTAGGGATTTTCTCTTGTGTTAAAATTACACAATCAACTTTAGCAAGCTTGCTGACATAGGCTTTAAAAAGCTCTTCTAGAGATTGTGGGATTGCTAAATTGCTTTTGATATAGGCTTTGGGGATTTTTTGATTTGCTAAATCTATCGTGGCTTTGGAGCGGCGAATTGAAATGATAGAATCAATAATGAGTTCAAAGATTGCAAAATTTTGTGTATCACTAAAATCATATTGCGGGTAAGGGTGAATCATAATCGAGCCGCTTTCCTCTAGGCTAGAGTTATCGAGCCTATGCCAAAGGTATTCACTCAAAAAAGGCATATAAGGGTGCAATAATAGCATTGAAGCTTTAAAAATCGCTCCTAATTCCACAATAGAATCTTTATCTGCTTTGCTGAGTTCAATCCCCCAATCACAAAAATTATCCCACAAGAAGCGATAAAGTGTGTTTGCCCCATCATTAAAACGATAAGATTCTAGGTTGCTACGCATTTGTTTTGTGGCATTGCTGAAAAGTTGGGCGATATATTTACCTAGCGGTGTTTGGAGTGTAATCTCGTCTAGATTAGGGAATTTTTTGGCATTTAAAAGCAAGAAATTACAAGCATTATAAAGCTTATTAGTAAAATTTTTGGTTAGATTAAGTTCAGCATTAGAGAGGCGAATATCTCTCCCTTGCACACATAAAATCGCTAAGGTAAAGCGTAAAACATCGGCACTATGACTCTCAATAATCGCCAAAGGGTCGATGATATTGCCTTTACTTTTACTCATCTTATCGCCTTTTTCATCACGAACAAGAGCGTGTAAGTAAATATCAGGAAAAGGCAGTTTGTCTAAAAAATATTCCCCCATCATCAGCATTCTAGCTACCCAAAAGAATAAAATATCAAAACCCGTAACAAGTAACGCATTAGGATAAAAATCCTCTAAATCCTCTTTTTTCCATTTTTCTCCCTCACCCCATTGTGCATTTCCCCAACCTAGCGTAGAGAAAGGCCACATTGCCGAGCTAAACCAAGTATCAAGCACATCGGGGTCTTGATGAAAATCAGTGTTTTGGCATTTAGGGCAGACTTTAGGAGTTTGTGTAGTAGCCCATTGAAAATGGCAAGAATCACAATAAAATACAGGGATTTGGTGTCCCCACCAAAGTTGTCTTGAGATACACCAATCCCTTAGCTGCCTCATCCACGCATCATAATTATTTTTCCATTGAGGCGGAAAAAATTGCGATTCTTTAGCGTTGATTTTATCAATAGCTTTTTGTGCAATCTCTTTTTTTAAAAACCATTGTTTTGAGATATAAGGTTCTACGACATTTCCGCAACGATAGCAATGTCCCACTTGATTGTGATAATCTTCAATCTTTTCAATAAAACCCTCTTGTTGCAATTTTTGGACTATTTTTTCTCTTGCAGCAAGCCTTTCTAAACCTTGAAATTCTCCTGCATATTCATTTAAAATCCCTTTTTTATCAAAAATTGTAATCTGCTCTAATTGATGCCTTTTACCCACTTCGTAATCATTAGGGTCGTGAGCGGGTGTTACTTTAACTGCACCACTCCCAAAGTCCTTATCCACATAGGAATCCGCGATGATTTTAATTTCTCGGTTAATCAAAGGCAAAATAAGGGTTTTACCAATCAAGTGAGCATAGCGGGAATCTTCGGGATTAACCATTACGGCGGTATCGCCAAAATAAGTCTCTGGACGCGTGGTGGCTACGATGATATAATCTTTGGAGTCTTTAAGAAAATAACGCAAATGATAGAGTTTTCCTTGATTTTCTTTGTATTCTACTTCAATATCAGATAATGCCCCATCGTGAGTGCACCAATTAACTAAATATTCCCCTTGAATAATCAAACCTTCATTATAGAGTCGCACAAAGGCTTCTTTAACCGCATTTTGCAATCCTTTATCCATTGTAAAACGCACTCTTGACCATACCGGTGAGCTTCCAAGTTTTCGCATTTGATTGAGAATAGTTCCACCGCTTTTTTCTTTCCACTCCCAAACTTTTTGAATAAAGGCTTCTCTGCCGATGTCCTCTTTTTTGATACCTTGTGCGAGAAGCTGCTTTTCAACAATATTTTGTGTTGCAATCCCAGCGTGGTCTAATCCGGGTTGCCATAGCGTTTGATAACCCTCCATTCGCTTAAAACGCACCATAATATCAATTAGTGTGTGATTGAGAGCGTGTCCGATATGAAGACTCCCTGTAACATTAGGAGGAGGGAGCATAATACAAAATTTCTTATTAGGTTTTTGGATTGCCTTATTGCCATCAAGCTCAAAATATCCTTGTTTCTCCCAAAATTCATAATAGCTTTCTTCTATTTCTTTGGGATTGTAGGTATTAGGTTTATTTTCTTTCTCTTGCATACAAATCCTTAATGATTTTTTAGTCAAAATATTTTTGGAACACTTTTTGCTGAACTTCTTTTATAAGATTTGAAATTTTACCAAAAAAATATTATTTTCTTATTGAATAATCATTCAGATTGAAATTTTAAAAGAAAATATGGTAAGATTTTAAAATATTTTACAAGACTTAAGGAGTGCAGATGAAAAGTGAAAAATTCGTTGTAAAATATCCTTTTTTAGGATTTGAAGAAGTAAGTGAAGTAGAATTTGCAGAGGTTGATGATGGGGCTTTAGGCTTTTTATCAATGGGGGATAAAGCAGAATTACTTTTAATTAATCCCTATAAAGTGCGTGAATATTCTTTTGAGATTCCTGCGGGTATTCAAACTTTGCTTGATATTAAGGATTCAAGCAAACTCAAAGTATTTTGTGTATTTGTAAAAGATAAAAGTGACGGAATTTATGTTAATTTTCTTGCCCCTATTCTTTTAAATTGTGATAATAAAACTATCGCTCAAGTTGTTTTAAGCACAAAAGAATATCCTAATTTTGGTGTGGCTGAATCTATTAAAAAATATATTAAAGATTAGTTTTTTTGCCACTTTCTCTCTTAAATGAGCAGCAACGAGGGGCAGCATTAGCCCCAAGAGGATACAATCTTGTCATTGCTTCAGCGGGGACAGGTAAAACTTCAACGATTGTGGGGAGAATCGCTCATCTACTTGAAGAAGGAGTCTCTCCTGCACAAATTTTATTGCTTACTTTTACCAACAAAGCCGCACAGGAAATGCTTAGCCGTTTGGGAATGCGTTTTGATTCGAGTATTGTCAAGCGGATTGAAGCAGGGACTTTTCACGCTGTTTCTTATCGTTATTTAAAATCTAAAATACCTCTTACACTCAAGCAACCCCGAGAACTCAAAATCCTCTTTAAAAGCCTCTATGATGAGTACATTTTGAATCGTTTTTCTCAAACACAACCTTATGGGGCAAATTATCTGTATGATTTGTTTTCGCTTTTTTTTAATGCCACAACTTCTTTGGATTTTAAATCGTGGTTGGCAAGTCGCAATGAGGAACATTTAGAATTTGCAGAGATGTATTGGCAGGTATGGCAAGAGTTTCAAACCCTAAAAGAGCAATATCATTATGCTGATTATAACGATTTGTTACTGCTTTATCGTCAAAAAATCAAAGAGGACAATCTCCAATTTCAAGAAATCTTGGTTGATGAATATCAAGATACCAATCCCCTGCAAGATTCTATTTTAAGTGCTTTTAATCCACCTTCTATTTTTTGTGTGGGGGATTATGACCAAAGTATTTATGCGTTTAATGGGGCAGACATTAGTATCATTGGGAGTTTTAAGGAGCGTTATCCGCAAGGCAGGATTTATAGCCTTACTAAAAATTACCGCTCAAGCGAATCTATTTTGAGTCTTGCTAATCGTGTGATTGAGAGAAATCCTAGAATTTACCCCAAAACTTTAGAGGTTGTTAAAACACAGGATTTTGGGAAACCTACGCTTTTGGTTTATGATGAGCTTTTTTTACAATATCAAGGTATTGCTCATAAAATCAAGCTTACCAATCGCCATTTTAGTGATATTGCTGTGATTTTTCGGAATAACTCTAGTGCCGATGGGATTGAGGCTTGTTTAAGAGAGCTTGGCATACCTTCGCGTAGGAGAGGTGGTGTGAGTTTCTTTGAAACCAAAGAAATTACTTTTTTACTCAATTGTGCATCTTTGCTTTTTAATCCTAAAGATATGATGGCTTTTATTCATATTTTAAGCTATGCTAAAGGGATTGGTGAGGTTATGGCAAAAGAGATTTATGAGGGATTATTGGTTTTGGGAGAGGGGAATCCAATTTCAGGCTTACTTAAGCCTACTAAAACGCTCCAAAATCCTTATCCTAAGAAATCCCAAATCCAAAGAGGGCTTTTTGATGATGAAATTAATCAGGATTTTTTGGAACTTCCAGAGGAATTTCGCACTAACCCTATTTTGCAGCATTCCAAAATCACAAAAGAAGCCGCCTCTTTTCTCAATGCCCTTTATGATTTTTTTAAAATCTCTCAAAAGACACAAAAACCCGATACAATTATCGCTCGGCTTTGTGAATTACCCCTTTTTGCAATGATTGCAAAAAAGCTCGCTAAAGAACGTTCTATCACTAAAGAAGGGAAAATAAACGAGCAAAAATATAACGAATCTTTGGAGAGAATTTACACAAAATCTAAGCTTTTGTGTGATTTAGCCCATCATTATGAGGAGCTTGGACGCTTCCTTAATGCAATGATTTTGGGTTCTAGTGAAATGAGTGAGGGTGAGGGGGTGAATCTTTTAAGCATTCACGCAAGTAAGGGATTGGAATTTAGTGAAGTGTATATCGTGGATTTAATGGAGGGGCGATTTCCTAATAAAAAGCTTATATCACAAGGAGGTAGCTTAGAGGAAGAAAGGAGACTTTTTTATGTGGCGGTTACAAGGGCAAAAGAAAATCTCTATCTTAGCTATGCCAAAAAAGATGCCCTTAAAAATCTCACTTATGAGGGTTCAATTTTCTTGTATGAGGCTGGAATGCTCCAAAGCAAAAGTCTTTAACTTTATAAATCACATTCCCCTAAGCAACTTCCCTAGAAATTTTGTTCAAATCTGATAAATCTAATAAATAAGGAAGATTTTAGATTTTTTCTAAAGGCTATGGGATTTTGATTGTGATTTTAAAGCCATTCTTTGTGTTTGTAATCAAATTGCTTTTAGTTCTTTTTAGGTATTTTGTATTGATTTAAAATCCTTAAAAAATTATCAAAAGCTAAATTCTTTTCATAATAAAATAAAAAAGGCTCAACCCACACGGGTGTTTCATTCTTTTGTTTCCAATTCATTAGGGTTTGATAAGGCATTCCTACAAGCTTAACGAAAGATTTTTTACTTAATTGCAATTGTTTTAGCTTTTTTTCAAAATCTGTGTTTTTCATTGCCGTATCCTTGAATTAATATCTTTAGCTAGAATTAAATCATAAAATACATAAAAAAAATATAAAATCAATTTTTTATGGTTAAGTATTCTTAAATTTATTCTTTAAAAAAATTATAAACCTCAAGTTAAAGAGAATAATCCAAGTATTTAAGCATTCTTAGAAAGAGAAAAATCTTTTTGTATTTCTGTATTATTGTCAAATTAATAGTTAAATAAGAAAATTTTATTTTATATTTTTTATTATTATTAAATTTATTTTTTATCATTTTGTAGCATTATTGCCTCAAATAAAATTTTTTAGTCCATTTTTTTTATTTTTTGAGACTTATTCAAAAATCAATTTTTATTATGCTATTTTATTGTTTTTCAAGCTATTTTTATTGCATTATTAGGTGAATTTTCTTTAAGGGACGATAAAAGCAAAGGTATTTCTTATAGGCTTGAAATATGGTTTATATAGGGTAGATAGAGTTATTTTTAGCAGTCCATTTGTGTATAAATGATTATGATTATTAAAATTTTTATAAAAATGGTAAAATTTAAGCAAAGTATCAAAAAACACATTTTACAATAGTGCATCTTTAAATTCTCATTAAAGGAGTTAAAATGGTTTCAAGCGAAGTTGTAAAAATGCTCAATGAGCAAATTGCAAAAGAAATGTATGCGGCAAATCTCTATTTGAGTATGAGTTCTTGGTGTTATGAAAATAGTTTTGATGGGGCGGGATTGTTTTTGTTTCAGCACGCAGGTGAGGAGAGCGACCACGCAAAAAGACTCATTACTTATTTAAACGAAACAGATTCAAAAGTAAAGATTGCACAAATCAAAGCTCCCGAATCTGATTTTAAAGAATTGCTTGATGTGTTTGAAAAAACTTATGCACACGAGCAAAAAATCACGCAATCTATTAATGATTTGGTGGATTTTACGCTCAAAAGCAAAGATTATCCTACATTTAATTTCTTGCAATGGTATGTCAATGAGCAGCACGAGGAAGAAGCACTTTTCCGCGGAATTGTTGATAAAATCAAGCTTATTGGTTCAAAAGATGATGGCCCCTATCTTGCCGATAGATTTATTAAAGAACTTGTAAAATAGCCTTAAACTTTTTTGCTAGATTCTCAAAATACGTCCTTAGCTCTCCAAAATTCCACAAAAAGAGAGCGACACAGGGATTGAAAGGCTAAGAGGGATTTGTGAATCTTTACGCATAAATCCCTTGTTGCTTTTTGCTTGCCTTGTTACAACCACTCACAAAAACCACAATCCAAACAAGTATCAAAAAGCTAAGCATTTTCTTTGGCATTTTTACCTTCTTGAATTTGTTATTTTGAGAACGAATTATGCCATAATTTGTAATCTTAATTTATAATTAAACTTACAGATAAGATAAATTTTAATCGCCCTTACATATCTTTTCAAATTCCTTATAATATTTCCAAGTAGCGACTATATCAGGTCTGCTTTGCTTGATATGGACAAGTTCTTTATCTAAATTCTTTTTAAGCTTTAATCTTAATTTTTTATTTTTCTTAAGATAGTCTAAAACTTGCTTTTCTGTTATTTGATTTTGTTCTTTAAAATTTACCCAATACTCAAGGGCTTTCATAAATTCTCTAAAATATTCGCTTAATCTCGTTTTGAGTTTCGCATTTTCACTGATGATTTTAGTATCTTTACTTTTTACTATGATAGAAATATCTGCATAAAGAGGAGTGTTTTCGCCTATAAAAAACTCTTTTATATCCGCCCAATCTGTATTTTGATAATCCTTTAAATATTGACTTTCGATGATTTTAAGATTTATATTTTCTTTAAGCGTAGCAAAATCTTTTGGTGTAATGGCAAGTTCAAAGGGTAAATAGAGCTGAAATTTATTCCAAATGAGTTTTTCAAAACTTTGTTTATCTTCTTCTTTGGGTGGAGTAAAGTGAAATTCTTTTGCTAATCTTGTCATCGTTTCAAAGGCATATTCAGGCATAAGTTCTTTGGTGTCTAAATAATGGATTTTTATATTATAACTTGGGTTGAGAAAAGATTTGATACTCGAAGCATAAGTGAAGTTAAGCTCTCTTCTTAAAACATAGCTTAAACCCTCCACGCTTGGAGTCAAAGCTTTGCTAGAGTAGCCCCATTTATGCTTATATCTCTTTCTATCTAGGGCTTCGTGGGGGGGGGGGTTAGGTTTTGGATAGGAAATGAGGAACCACGAATAACTTTAGAGCGATTGGGTGTTCCGTGATTAAGCATAGCTTTGCACCTAGAAATCGGGTCTCTAACGAGTATGAGTATATTTGAATTGGGGATAAGCTTTCCTACATCGCCTTTAAGACTTCTGTAAGAGCGATAAACTCCAAGTCTTAAAAAACAACAATCCTCTCTCCTTTCAAGAAATTTTTTTGTTTCATTTAAATAAAAAGCATTATCTTTACAAAGCGTTTGACAATTTAATCCACATAAAGAGAAAAATCTTGCACTAGCGTGCCAGCCACTAACTGCTCTTGTAAATAAAACAAAGCTATAGTGATTTGGCAAAGCTTCTTTAAAATAGCTTGAAGGAAAAAGTTTGAATTTTAGTTTTCTAAAGAAAGTTTCACTTTGTCTTTTTTGAAATTTCAAATACGTGATAATACCGCTTGGAGTAAATTTAAACATTTTTGTCCTTTTACTTTAGTTGGGAAGCCCCCTTTAAACTTGAAGGCAATTCATTAGCGATAGCCTTCAGTTTCGCCTTTGGCTTGCAGGGAGATGATGAGTTTATCCCAGCTGATTTGGTTTTGTTGTAAAAAATCAAGCACAAATTGCACTGAAGCGTCCATACCCTTTGTTTTTTCAATATCAAGCAGTTGAGAATACACGCCAATCATCGCTTCAACTCCTGCCTTACTTGCTCGGCGTCTTACTGAATAATAGCCAACGATTTCGTTTTTGTCATTATAGGAAGGCGTAACATTGGTAAAAACCCAATAAGTGCTACCATTTTTCGCTAAATTACACACAAAGGCAAAGAATTCTTCACCACTTTTAATCGTATCCCACAGGAGTTTAAAAGCAGCTTTAGGCATAAAAGGGTGGCGAATAATGCTGTGGGGTTTGTAGAGAAATTCCTCTTGCGTGTAGCCAACAAAGCGGATAAAATCCTCATTCCCATAAGTGATTTTTCCGCGTAAATCAGTTTTGGAAGTGATGAGAGTGTCATCTTTTAAAAAGAGTTCTTTTGGGTAATTGTATTGCATAGGCTTATCCTAAGTTTTGTAATAATTAAAGGCATTTTACTTTTTTAAACTGAAATATTGATAAATTAAGAAAATTAAATCATTTAGTTTGTATAATACTAAAAATTTATTTTAAGGCTATCAATGAAAGATTTTTTACTAGAGGCACTTAAACTCTATGATTTGGATATTTTTACTTTAGGAAAAAGGGCAGATGAAATTCGTCAAAAATATTTTGGCAAAAAAGTTTTTTTTAACTCTAATCGTCATATCAATCCCACAAATGAATGTGCTGATATTTGTAAGTTTTGTGGCTTTTCTGCTCATCGCAAAAATCCCAATCCCTATACCCTAACGCACGAACAAATTTACACTCAAGCCCAAGAAGCCATTGAGGCTGGGGCTTTGGAACTGCATATTGTGGGAGCACACAATCCTAACTTAACTTTAGAGTGGTATTTGGAACTTTTTAGGAATCTTAAATCTAAATTTCCCCAAATTCATCTTAAAGCCCTCACAGCAGCGGAAGTGGATTTTATCGCCAAAAGCAGTCAAAAACCTTTTCAAGAAGTGTTGGAATTAATGGCAGACAATGGCGTGGATTCAATGCCCGGTGGTGGTGCAGAGATTTTTGATGAAACAATAAGAAATGTTATTTGTAAGGGCAAGGTGGATTCTAAAACTTGGCTAGAGATTCACGGCTTTTGGCATTCTTTGGGGAAAAAATCTAATGCTACAATGCTTTTTGGGCATATTGAGAGCCGAGAACATCGTATCGACCATTTATTGAGACTTTATCATCAGCAAGAAAAAAGTGGCGGATTTAATGCCTTTATCCCTTTGGTTTATCAAAGGGAAAATAATTTCTTAAAAGTTGAGCGATTCTTAAGCGGACAAGAGATTTTAAAAACCCTTGCAATTGCACGAATCTTGCTCCCTAATATTCCTCATATTAAGGCTTATTGGGCGACTTTAGGGATTAATTTAGCTTTGGTGGCACAAGAATTTGGGGCTGATGATATTGATGGTACAATCCAAAAAGAGGCGATTCAAAGTGCCTCTGGGAGTAAAAGTGCTAATGGGATTTTAAAAGATGAGATTATCGCACAAATCAAAAACGCAGGATTTATCCCTGTGGAGCGTGATAGTCTTTACCAAGAGATTCAAACTTATTAAAATGCAATTTTAGAGTGTTATTTGTAGGATTCCATTTTGCCATTGCACTTCCTTTCATCATTAAAATGCTTTATGGCAAAACTCCCCCTTATCATCGCAAAGATTGTTGTTTGTTGTTGCAAGATTTCTCCCTCCGTCATTGCCAAGGCATAGTCGAATCTAAAAGAGAGATTGCCACAAATGCTACACATTCTCACAATGACAAAAGAAAAACAATTTTAATAATCCCTCCACTTTCTCTAAAATTCCTTTCATTTAAATTTTCCCCCTTAAGCTTTCACCCCCAAATCCTCTCTTAATTAATATTCAAATCAGCTATTCTCGGGGGGGGG
>JAFLSC010000024.1 GCA_022511145.1 Helicobacter sp. | reverse complement strand
ATACACCCAGAGGAGAATATCAGCTTAATTGTAGCACAGCAAGCCCTGAAGGAGTAGGGGAACTAACGCTTGCTTTTGAGCAGCTCAAAAAGGAATATGAGAAAAAAGGCTATTTTGAAAATAAAAAGCCTCTTCCTAAATTTCCTCAAAGAGTCGCTCTTATCACCTCTAGCACAGGAGCAGTTTTGCAAGATATGCTTAAAATCGCTCAACGCCGATGGAAATTGACTCATTTTACACTTTTTAATACTTTAGTGCAAGGCGAGGGTGCTAAAGAAGCAATCGCAAAAAATATTGCTTATGCCGATAGTCTTAATTTTGATTGTCTTGTTATTGCAAGAGGTGGAGGAAGTTTAGAGGATTTATGGGCTTTTAATGAACCTTTAGTGATTGAGGCAATTTTCCAAGCTAAGACTCCCATTATTTCAGCTATCGGACACGAACCTGATATTGTTTTGAGTGATTTTGTTGCTGATATGCGTGCTCCAACGCCAAGTGCGGCAATGGAGATTTTACTGCCTGATAAAAATGAATGGATAATGTATTTGGATTCTGCTGAAACGCTTTTATTAGAGAAAATCCAACGCAATCTTAAAAATAAGCAAGAATTGCTCAAACGTCTTGAAATCTTGCTTGAAAAAAATGCCTTTTTTGATAAATTTGAAAAGCTTAATCATCAATTTAGGGCTTTTTATGATTTACTAAACCAAAAAATACAGCATAAGCTAACTTTATGCAATCTGTGCTTAGAGCCACTCAAAGAACAAATTCATTTGAAAATCTCCCAAAATCTAGCCCAAAAACAAAATCGTTTGCACCATTATGCAATGAAATTAGAATCTAAAAATCCAAAAAATTACCAAAGGGTAGGGTATCTTTACGCCTCAAGCCATAAAAAACCCGTTAGCGACCTTAGCCAAATTCCTATTAATTCACAAATTGAATTAGAAGACACAAAAGCTAAGGCGATTGCTAAAATTATAGAAGTCTTACCCAACCCCAATGTTTAAGCCCTTAATTCATATTCAACCCTCTTTAGAGATTTTACCCTCAATCCCTTTTATCTCCAAAAATCTTACCCTAAAAGGAGAGTTTTTAGAGAGTGTTTGGGCAATCACTCCTGCTTTTGATTCCAAAAATCTTATTATTTTTATTGGTGGATTTTTAGATAGCTATTATCGTGTTGTGTTTGAAGAATACGCTCATTTTGTGGAGGATAATTTGTTTCAAACCACTTTTGGGGCAAAAATTTATACGACTTTTAATTGTAAGGATTTATTTTGTGCGTGGCTTCCTGCACTCATTGAATCTCATTATAAACCCTACATCATCGCACACAGCTGGGGAGCAAAAAATATTTGTAGAGCTTTGGAGACGATTTGTCTCCCTGCTTTAAGCATTCCTTATTTGCTTACGCTCGACCCTGTGGGGTATTATAAGCCTCAAAAAAGTTTTGATTGCATAAAACAATGGGTAAATGTGTATGTTAAAGATAAAAAGCAATACCCCTTAAGGACAAATTATTGCACCTATATCGGTAGGGCGTGGGATTACACACCCGCAGCACATTTGAATATCTCTATTGATAATCAAAATCTACCTTTTTTGAATACTTCCTCTGAAGAACCTACAACTATCACACACGTTGATGTGAATTTTATGCTTGAAACCTTTAGGATTTACACCCAAAATAAATGAACTAAAAGTTATCTTCAAACCAACCGGCTATTTCACTTCTAATCGTCTGTTTGAGGCGAATCCCCGCTAGAAAATCATCACTTTTGGCTTTATTAAGGAGACTTACAAGCCCATTGCGAAATTTACTCAAATAAGGGTGGTCAATTTGGGCAGGGTCGCCCAAAAATACAATCCGAGAATCCTCTGCTATCCTTGTTCCAATAAGTTTGATTGTCGCATTAGAGGCATTTTGTGCCTCATCAAAAATCACAAACTTTTTAGCAATGCTTACTCCCCTAGCGTGAGCTATATCCATTACTTCAATATTGTGTTTGCGTAAAAAATACTCTGTGGCTTCTTTACTTTCTATGCTGTTAGCATCACCAGCATACTCGATTCTTTTAGCTAAAGATTCCTTTTGCATTTTGGTTATCATAAAATTAATCACACTAAAGAGAGGATACATAAAATAATGCAATTTTTGATTCTCATCACCTTTGCGGTATCCTAGTTCTGCTTCTTTATCATTAGCAGTGATGGTGTTTCTCAAATAGACAATCCCATCAACCACTCCTTTTTTATAAAGAAAGATTCCGGCTTGCAAAGCAATAAGAGTTTTTCCACTACCGGTTGCTCCACTGCAAATAGTAATTTTATTATTTGGGTGTGTGAGGAGGGCATAAAGGAATTTTTGCTCCAAATTAATCGGCTTGATATAGAGTTTATCCTCCTCTAATTTTTCATCAAAATTAATCATTTCAAATTGCTTGTCTCTTTTGAAACCATAATACTTTTTTCCTGTAAAATAAAGTGAATTTTCAGTGTTATCTTGCTCGTTAATTTCAATTAAGCTCCAATTACTTAGAGCTTGAAAGTCAGCTTTGGCTTCTAAATCTTCTTTGATTGCGTTTTTATGAATATTGAAACTTGTTTGAAATTCAATCGCATTAGGATTTTCAATTTGATCGCGTCTTAGAGATTGAGAGGCAATACCACTTGAGAGAGCTAAAACTTTAAGGGCAATATCATTAGTGAGCAAAGTGATTTGATAATCTCTAGCAATCTCGGTAATTCTTGCATCATTAAGCCCATAGTCAAGAGATTTTGTCTTATAAGAGGGGCGGTAAATAATCAAAAGAGGAATCAAAAGATTTTGATAAGAAAAATCCATAGGGTGGATTTTATCCTCATTTAAGGGTGTTGGCATAGTTTGCGGATTGAAAGCAGTAGTAAGATTGCGAAAAAACTCACGGGCAAAAAATCCCGCCTCTGTGTTTAAATCTTTCTTTTTATTAAGCTCATAGAGCGTTACATCGCACACAAAGAGGCGATTTTCTCCTCCTTGTGAGAGATAAATGAGATTTTCAATATCATCTAAAATAATAGAAGTATCAATTAAATAAGATTTATTCAATTATTGACAACCTTCACATTCAATGCTTCTATCCATTGTGGAATTTTCTGCCTCAACACTTTGAGAGCGAAGATAATAAGTGGATTTTAGCCCTAATTTCCACGCTAACATATAAATATCATTGAGATATTTTCCGCTTGTCTTATCTAATGCCATAAAAATATTAATGCTTTGTCCTTGGTCAATCCATTTTTGGCGAATTGCAGCAGCTTTAATAATCAGCATTTGGTCTAAATCATACGCAGAGGTATAATAATTCCAATTTTCTAAATTAAGATTAGGCACAATTACAGGAATCAAGCCACTTAAATTTTCCTCAAACCATTTGCGTTTGTAGATAGGCTCAATGGTTTGAGTTGTGCCAACGAGAATCGAAATTGAGCTTGTTGGAGCGATTGCCATAAGGTAGCCGTTGCGTATTCCTTTGGTTTTGACTTCCTCTCTTAGAGCGTCCCAATCATACACAAACCCAAACAATCCTCCTCTATCAATCAAACGTTTGCTCTCAAGATTTGCTTTATCAATAGGAAAAATGCCTTTTGACCAAGAGGAATTAGGAAAATTGCTATAAACGCCTTTTTCTTGAGCGAGCTTGCAGCTTGATTTAATCGCATTATAACTAATCATCTCCATAATCTCATCAATCTTTTCTAAATGTTTATCGCTACCCCATTCAATCTTTGATTCTGCAAGCATTTGGGCTTCCCCCATCACTCCAAGTCCAATGGAGCGAGTATCAAGGTTGGTTACTTTAACTTTGCGGTTAGGGTAGAAATTCAAATCAATCACATTATCAAGCATACGAATAGCAATAGGCACAACGCGTTCAATATCTTCTTTGGTGTTAATTTTAGAAAGATTGACAGAGGCAAGATTGCAAACTGCTGTTTTACCTTCTTTGGACTCTCTTTGAGCAATAAAAACTTTTTTACCTCTTAGCGTGTCTGTTGAGGAGATTTTATTAGCCGGTTTAGTAATGCCATTATCGGTAATAATTTGCTGATATTCAGGATAATCTTCAATCGTCCCATCTTCAAATTCTACCCGCACAAAATATTCATTGGGTTCTGTATTTTGAAAAATCTCTGTGCAAAGATTTGAGCTGCGAATAATCCCCATATGAGAGTTAGGATTGCAACGATTAGCATTATCTTTAAAGCATAAAAAGGGAAGTCCCGCTTCAAAATAATTCGTCAAGATTTTTTTCCATAAATCCTTTGCTTTGATGATTTCTTTAGGGATTTGCTCATTATTTTCATATTCTTTATACCTTGCCTCAAACGCTTCACCATAAAGATTAGTTAAATCCCCACAAGTAAGCGTATCAAACAAGCACCACAACCCATCTTCTTCTACTCTTTTCATAAACAAATCAGGAATCCAAAGGGCAGGGAAAAGGTCGTGAGTGCGTCTTCTCTCCTCCCCACTATTTTTTCTCACATCAATAAAATCAAAAATATCATTATGCCAAGGCTCTAAATAAACTGAAATTGCTCCTTTTCTCGTGCCAAGTTGGTCGACTGCCACAGCAATATCATTAGTAATTTTTAAGAAAGGAATAACGCCTCCAGCGGCATTTTTATGCCCATCAATAAAACTTCCCAAACCCCGTATTTTTGAAAAATCCCAACCAATCCCGCCACCATATTTACTTAAAAGTGCCATTTCTTTGTAAGAATCAAAAATCCCTTCAATGCTATCAGCACAACTGCCCACATAACACGAGCTTAATTGATGCCTTGTTGTCCTTGCATTAGAAAGTGTAGGCGTGGCTGCCATCACTTCAAATTTACTTAAAATCTCATAGAATTGTTCTGCCCAATAATTTGGGTCTTTTTCATTTTGGGCAAGAAACATCGCAATCCCCATAAACATATGTTGAGGAAGTTCGATAGGATTGCCCTTTTTGTCTTTGAGTAAATAGCGGTCATAAAGCGTTTTAATTCCCAAATAATTAAATTGCAAATCCCGTGAGGCATCGATTTTTAAATCCAAACGTCTTAAATCAAATTTTTCTTTTAAACCTTGAATAATGCGATTTTCTTGTTCCCCTTTTTCTAAATATTCTTGCAAACTTTTATAGCCATTAAAGCCACTCACACGATGATACAAATCATACAAAAACAATCTTGCCGCAACAAAACTCCAATTAGGACAATCCAAATCTATTTTATCCACAGCGGTTTTGATAAGAGTTTGCTGAATCTCTTGCGTAGTGATTTGGTCGCGAAATTGTAGTTTGGCATCGACTTCTAATTCACTTTGTGAAACACCCTCTAAACCTACAACAGAATCTCTTGTGTATTTTTGGATTTTAGTAACATCAAGCGGCTCAATGCGTCCGTCCCTTTTGATAACTTTTAACATTTTCACTCCTTGTATTGCTATTTTGTTTTGCGTTTGCGTTGGGTTGGGTCTAAGATTTTTTTGCGGATACGGATATTTTTAGGCGTAACTTCTAAAATCTCATCTTCTTCAATCCACTCTAAGGCTCTCTCTAAGTTCAAATCCCTAGGGGGTGTGAGTTTGATAGCATCATCACTTCCACTTGCTCGCATATTTGTCAAATGTTTGGCTTTGATAGGATTAACATCCAAATCATTTTCACGACTATGCTCACCGATAATCATACCCACATAAACTTTAGTTTGTGGGGGAACAAACAAAACTCCTCTCTCTTGAATATTGCCTAATGAAAAAGGAGTAGTCTCACCATTTTCCATAGAGATTAAAGCACCATTACTCCGTGTTTCTACGCTTCCACTAAAGGGGCGAAATTCTAAAAAGCTATTATTAATCACACCTTCTCCTTTTGTGTCAGTAAGAAACTCACTCCTATAACCAATTAATCCCCTAGCAGGAATTTCAAATTCTAGCCTTGTATAGCCTTCCCCCATAGGATTCATTGCTTTGAGTTCTGCCTTTCTCTTACCTAATTTTTCAATCACACTCCCTGAATAATCTTGCGGTGTATCTACCACTAGAGATTCAAAAGGCTCACATTTTTGCCCATCAATCTCTTTAATAATCACTTCTGGACGCGAGATACTAAACTCATAATCTTCACGGCGTAAATTTTCTGCTAGAATGGTAATTTGCAATTCACCCCTACCGCTCACTTTAAATTTCCCCTCGCCAAGTTCTTCAATCTTCATTGCAATATTGGTTTGCATTTCTTTTTCTAGACGCTCTTTAAGCTTATTTGCCGTTACGTGTTTGCCTTCTAATCCTGCTAGAGGAGAGTCATTTACAGAGAAATTAACGCTCATTGTGGGTTCTTCTAAGTGCATCGGGTCAAGCGGGATAGGGTTATTAGGATCAACAATAGAATCTCCCACATTAAGCGAATGAAATCCTGCTAAAGCCACAATATCGCCCGCTTGTGCTTCCTCAATCTCTGTGCGTGCTAACCCATAAAATCCTATGAGCTTCGTAATTTTTCCTGCTATTTTCTCCCCGCTACTTTTGGCAAGCATT
The DNA here is from genome assembly GCA_022511145.1 of Helicobacter sp. Classification (GTDB taxonomy): domain Bacteria; phylum Campylobacterota; class Campylobacteria; order Campylobacterales; family Helicobacteraceae; genus Helicobacter_D. Next base: position 15,692 of record JAFLSC010000024.1, on the reverse strand, counting down.
ACATTTTCACCCTTTTTGATTTTACCATTAAAGATTCTTGCAATCCCAATCTTACCCACATAATTATCATAATCTAAAGTAAAAATTTGGATTTGCAAAGGATTTTCTTTGTTTCCACTAGGTCGAGGGACATATTCTAAAATCGCTTCAAAAAGAGGTTCAAGATTCTTTCTTTCATCGCCCAGATTCTTTAGGGCATAGCCATCTCTTGCAGCCGCATAAACAATGGGAAAATCTAATTGTTTTTCATTAGCTCCCATTGCCACAAAAAGGTCAAACACTTCATCAACCACTCTATCAGGCTGTGCGGCAGGTTTATCGATTTTATTAACAACAATAATCGGACAAATCCCTAATCCCAAAGCTTTTTTAACAACGAATTTGGTTTGAGGCATTACACCTTCTTGGGCATCAACAAGCAATAAAACGCCATCAACCATTTTAAGCACCCTCTCAACTTCACCTCCAAAATCAGCGTGTCCGGGCGTATCAATAATATTAATTTTTGTGTCTTTGTATTTAATAGCTGTATTTTTTGATAGGATTGTAATGCCCCTTTCTTTTTCAATCGCATTGCTATCCATTACGCGTTCATCAACTTGCTCGTGTTTTGCAAAAGTCCCTGATTGTCGTAATAATCCATCAACCAAAGTGGTTTTTCCGTGATCTACGTGAGCGATAACAGCAATGTTTCTAATCTCTTGCATTACTTACCCTTAAATTTTTAAAAATGAAGTTTGGATTGTATAATATTTTTCTTTTCAATAAAATTAAGAAAAAAAGGAATGATAATTGCTTGGAGATTTTAATCTTAGCAAAAAACCATACACAAAGGGCGAAAAATGTTACCTTTTTTGGAAATAGAAAAAACCAATTTAAAATCAGAGGCTCAACATAAAACCAAAGGCAATGCTTCACAAAATCAAGAAAGTGGGGATTTTTTTGATTTTTTTAATGCTTTAACCAAAAGCGATAATTTAAAATCTCATCAAAAATCAATCCAGCCCAATACTTTATCAAATGCGTATTCTGATAAAAAAGCGAATATTGTTAAAGAAACGCCAACACATTTTATCAAAAGTCTCGAAGAAAAATATTCTCTTAGGGATAAACAAAATAATTTATTACCCAACCAAAACCAAAAAGTTAATATTAGCCTAACAAAATCTGAACCAAACACACTTAAAAATCTCATTGATGTGGCTAATAGCTTGGATTTAAAAGTCTCTAAAGTAAAATTAGAGACAAAAGACAATTTGGCTTTGAAATCCACACCTTTGGATTCTATGCTAACACCTAAGGCAAAAATAATCCCCACAGAAAATTCCAAGAATAATATTTTAGGGAATATTTTGCAAGATAAAGAATTATTGCAAAATGCTAAATCCCCCAAAACACAAGATTTAAAAGAAAAAATCCAAGATATAAAAGATTCTAAAGAGATTGCAAAACAAGCAAAAACTTTTGAAAATAAAGAAAATTTGCAAAAGACTACTTTAGAATCCAAAAACCAAGAAGTTAAGATTGCTAATGCAGAAAAAACTTTAGAGGAAAAAGCAACGAAAGGGATTAAAGATTCTAAAGATTCCAAAGATTCTAAAAACTCCACTGAAGTAAAAGGGAATAAAGACAAATCCATTCCCAAAGAAATTTCTAATGATACTTTTATGAGCTACAAAAAAGAAATTGAGGGGAAAGCGGATTCCAAATATTCTACCAAAGAAGAGCGTTACAGCAAAAAATCTTTAGTAGATAATTTAAAATCTGAAAATAGAGAAATAGCCCTAGAGGAAGCAAAAACACAAAGAAATCAAGATTTTCTTGATAACCTCTTTAAGGTTGAAGCTCAAAAACCTAAAACAATCTTAGAGACACAAGAGCAAAAAATAACAGGCGAAAAACTTAAAGAAAAGGTTGCAGATAAAAATACCCAAGAAGTTTTGAATGCCAATATTCAATCCAACTTCCAACGGCATTTTGAGACAAGAAACACACTCATTCATTTTAGTGATAAATTAAAAGACGCCTTACAAAATTATCGTCCGCCTATTACTCAATTATCATTAGAGCTTAATCCAGAAAATCTAGGGAGTGTTGAACTCACTATCACCAAAAGAGGGGAGAGGGTTCATTTACAAATTGGCTCAAATGTGCAAGCCTTGCAGCTTTTTATGCAAAATGCTCAAGAATTTAAAACGCAGCTTAACAATGCTGGTTTTCAAGATATTACAATGGATTTTAAAGACACAAGTGGCAATAGCCTAGCTGGTGGTTTTGGAGATTCTAATCCACACCAACAACAAGAGCAAAATCAAAACAATAATCCTGATAAAGAAAAAGCACTGCATCTTTATCAACAAAATGAAGAACAAACTTCTTTAGCCACAGAAGTGAGCGAATTGCATTTAAGCTTTTATTATGAAGCATAAAGTTTTATGACAAGAAATTTTATTTTCTTGTCATAATCACGCAAAATACTCTATCCCCCAATTCATTTAAAAATAAATTTTTACAAAAAATATTAAACAATAAGTCTAAATTCTAAAAAATGGAACTCTATTTGCTTGTTAATTTTTATTAAGTCTTAGACTTAAATCTCACTTTAAAGGATTTAAAATGGCAACAAGTAGTGTTGGCGGCGTTGGAAGCACAATGCCGGGAGATAGCCCTTTTACATCAACCCAAACAGAAAGTAGCAATACTTTAAGCAATGAAGCATTTATGAGGCTTTTTTTGGAGCAGCTTAAAAATCAAGACCCCACATCTCCAATGGAAACTCAAGATATATTGACTCAAACAGCACAATTAACACAAGTTGAAATGCAAGAAAAAATGAAAACTGCAATGGAATCAATGACAAATGCGATGAAGTCAATGCAAGAGACTAACGAAAAAACTATTGCAGCACAAGAAAAACTCGTTCAATCTCAAGAGGGAATGTTGGCAGCCCTTGAATTACTTGGACAAAATATCCAAAATAGTAATATCTTAACTGGCTATAATACAATCTCAATGATTGGGCAGATTGCTGAAACAGGCTATAATTCCTATACGATTGAGAACAATGAGCCTGTGAAATTTTGCTTGTATTTTGATGAGCCTATTGATATTTCTAAAGGTGATGCAAAAATTACAATTACTAGCACAGATAGTGAAGGTAATGTAACGGTTATTAAGGAAATTAGCCTTACTGATGCACAATATGATGGCAAACAAGGCTATATTGAATTTGAATGGGATACAACTGATAACAATGGAAGTTATGTTGCAGCAGGTTCTTACACTATTACAGCAGAATACAACCTTGATGATACAACCAATGAGTATCTCAAAACCGAATTAGGAAGAGGTGAGGTAACAAGTGTAATGTTTGATGCGGGTATTCCTTATATTAAATTAGGTGAATATTTCATTGTTCCTGTGGATTTTGCACACACTTTCTATCCTAAAAATGCATAAAAGGATTTACAATGGTAGGCTCATTATATAGCGGAATTAGTGGGATTAGGACTCATCAATTTGGGCTTGATAGCACTTCTAATAATATTGCTAATATTAACACTGTGGGCTATCGTGCTAACTTGCCCGAATTTAAAAGCTTATTTTCAAGGTCTATGGATTATGTCAATGCCAATTCACCCATTAGGAATGATTACAACTATGGTTCAACCATTGGTTCAAATGCCATTAATACCAATGATGGAACTTATGTTTCTTCAGACGGAACTTTTAATGTTGCCATTACAGGAAGAAGCTGGTTTGTTGTAGGATTAAACAAAGAAGGGCAATTTGATATTAATAATCCTTTAGCCCAACCTAACCAACGAAATTATTTCACTCGCGATGGTTCTTTTAGTCTCGATGGGGAAGGGTATTTGGTTAATTCTAGCGGATATTATATGTATGGGATTAATTTAGGAAAAATCCAAGATAATGTCATTACCGGCACTAATAATTTTGCACAAGATTATGTGGATTTAGGTGGTTCTGTGCTTCAACCTTTAAGGATTCCTAAAGACCTTCAATACCAACCTACCTTAACAACAGATGTCCATATTTCTGTTAATCTCAACCGCACTCAAAATCCAAAAGGTATTGGCATACTTAAGGATGATGAAGGAAATTTTAGTGAAGAAAAATTCCTAAATCAAGATTTAAATGCCTTAATGGATGGCAGTGGCAAACTTCTTGATGCAAAAAATTACAAAGATATTAAATTTGTGCTTACTAATGAAGAAGGAGAGGAGCAAGAATTTAATTTTGTCTATGGCGAGGATTTTAGAACCATAGGGGAATTAGCCAACCTTATCAAAAATACTACAGGCTTTGATTTTGGTTTAAGATTTGATGCAAATGGCAATCCCATTGATTGCTCAATGCGTTTGGTGAATAACACAGGGGAAAGCTACAAAGTTGAAATAAGTGGAAAACTAGCAGATAAATTGGGAATGAAAACACTTGGAAAAAATCTCCAAACCCCAAATGATTCTATTAACACTACACAATTTAATATTCCAACTTATGAGTCTAACACTGAAATTTTCAATGCTGATGGGGAAAAGTTCATTCTCAAAAATCAATTTATCCTTGTTGAACAAGGTGATTATAGTGTAGAACCACCTGTAAGTGAGCGTTGGGAAATAGTTAGTGGGATTTATGATATAACAGGAACTACAATGATAAGTGATGCTCCTGTCCGAAGTGAGATTTCTTTTAATGCAGACAATACACCTAATGTGGTACCCTTTAATGTTCCTTTTGCAGGAGGGACAATCGCTGTTGATTTGTCTCAATCTCAAGAAGGAAGAATGACAAGTAATTATGCTTATGCAGATTCTGAAGTTAAAGGCGTTGTTCAAGATGGGTGTGCTTCAGGAATTGTGAGCGATTATACTATCACAGAAGATGGTATTATTATGGTACATTTTACAAACGGCAAACTTGAACCTATCGGAAGATTTGGTTTGGCAGCTTTTATCAATGACCAAGGTTTAAGTAAAATCGGTGGGAATTTGTTTTCAATGAATGTGAGGGTTATTAATGGTGAAACTAATTTTGTAAGCGGACCACCACTTTTAGCGTGGGACGATACGGGCAATGCTAATCTCAAATACGCTCAAATCCTAAGTCAAATGCTTGAAACCAGCAATGTTGATGCAGGGACAGCTTTAACGGATTTGATTGTGTATCAAAGAGGCTATCAAATGGCAGCAAAAGCCATTACAACTTCTGACCAATTAATGCAAGAAGCAATTCAGCTCAAACGTAGCTAAAGAGATTTTTCTCTTTAGCTCCCTCATCATCGCAAAACTTTGCTAAAGCAATCTAAAAAAGATTACTCCCCCATCCATTCTCAATGGGTGGTGTAATAATACATTTCAAAAAGCGACTCTTCTCCCTCAACTTCTTTTAAAGGCAATATTATAAGCCATTAATGGCAAAGACAAAAGCATTAAAACCGCTAAAACTAAATTAACTTTTTCATTATCTCCCCTTTGTATATATAGCTTTCTATTTTCTCACTTTGGACTTTTAGAGATTAAGAGCGGTAGTCAGAGTTTATTTTGACATATTCATAACCCAAATCGCAACCATAAGCCACGAAAGATTCCTCACCCATTCCCAAATCGCAAGTGATTTTAAAAGATTCCTCTTGCAAAACTTTGGCGGCTTTTTCTTCATTTTTGCTATCAAAGCAAATCACGCCCCTATCATAAACACACACTTCATCAAAATAAATACTTAAAAGCTCTGAATTGCAAGAAACACCACTTGCACCGATAGTAGAGGCGATTCTTCCCCAATTAGGGTCGCAACCAAATAAAGCAGTTTTAACAAGTAAGGATTGACTTAGGGCTTTGGCAGCTTTTTGTGCTTCTTCTTTGTTTTTAGCACCCTTTACTTCAAAGGCTACAAGTTTGCTTGAACCCTCGCCATCACGCACAATCTCTGTGGCAAGCTTGTGCATTATTTGTTTTAAGGCAAACAAAAAAGCCTCTTCGTGATACACCCCGCTTTTTCCATTAGCGAGTAAAATAATGCTGTCATTCGTGGAAGTATCACCATCAACGCTAATAGCATTAAAGCTTGTTTGGGTTGCAATCTCTAAGAGTGGTTTCATTCTTTCTTTAGGAATTTTAGCATCAGTTGTAATAAAGCAAAGCATTGTTGCTAAAGCAGGATTAATCATACCCGCACCCTTACAGATTGCCCCGACTTTAAAACTCTCATCATTGGCTAATTTGACTTCAAAAGCTAGTGTTTTGGCAAATCTATCGGTTGTCATAATCGCTTCTGAAGCCCTTTTATTGTTTTTAGTTTCAAGATTCAATTTTAAGAAGGCTTTAATGATTTTTTCCTTAGGCAAACGCACACCAATAACCCCTGTGGAACTCATAATGGGATTGAGGATTTTTCCTTTAAAATGAGATTGACAAGATTTTAGAATCTCTTTAATATCCTCAACACCTTGTTTTCCTGTAAGTGCATTAGCATTTTTGGAGTTAATAAGGACAAAATTCGTCTGAAAATTCTTTTTGTATTCTTGAAAATGCAAAATCGGAGCAGCAGGGAATTTATTTTGTGTAAAAAGAGCTTCCACTTCACAAGGTGAATCAGCGTAAATAAAGGCAACATCAAGTTTAGAACCCTTTTTTAATCCTGCACTCACACCATCACAAAAAAATCCTTTTGCGGCACATACACCACCAGAAATAGGAAATAAACTAAACATATTTCAACTCCTCGGGTTTATCTTTTTTGACAACAATTTGTTTAGTGTATCTTATACCATTAGCAGTTCCCATAACAAGCAATTTACATTCGCTTGTAACTACAACATCAGCACTAGGCATAGGGACAAATTTACCATCTTTTTGGGTAATGCCTACTACGGTAGTTTGAGTGATTTCTCGTAATTTTGTTTCTTTGAGTTTTTTAAACACAAGCCAAGAATAGCGAGGGACAATAATTTCCTCCAAATCTAAAGGTGTATCTTTTTGATAAACAAAACGTTCTAGGAGATTTTCCATATCCGGACGCACTGCCATTGCATTTATCCTTTGTGCAAGGAGTTTGGAGGGGGAGACAACAGAATTTGCTCCTAATTTTTTGAGTTTTTCTTCGTCTTCATTATTTTGTGCTATTCCAATGATATAATAGGGCTTTCTCCCTAATTCTTTTTCATAAAGCCGCACTGATGAGATTTGAGCAATATTATCCACAATGTTATTTGATAAGGTAATAATACCTTTGGCACTCGAGAGGTGGCTTTTTAGCATTGCGATTTCGGTGTGCGGGTCTTCATTGACAAAATAAGGATAGCGGTATTTTCCTGCAATCTCTTCTAAAGAATCATTATTATCAACAACAACAAAAGGAATATGAGCAGCTCTAAACTGCTCGGAGAGTCGAATCGTATATTCATTGTGATGACAAATAATAAAGTGATTTTTTAAACGAGCAATTTTATAAATCATATTCCTCTCCTTAATAATTGAAATGAGTTTTCCCCGATTTAAAATATCGATGATACTGATAACACAGAAACTTAATACTGCTGAACCCGCCAACATTACCAAGGCAGTGTAAAGAATCGCCACAGCATTAAATTCTGATTCTTTTAAAGAGCCAAAACCTGTCCCTGTAAAAGTATAAGTACTTTGAAAAAATGCTTCAATAAGGGTATAATCAGTAACAACCAAATACCCTAATGTACTTAACAACAAACCAAGTTGAAGTAGAATAAAAGGGAGTCTAAAAGGCTTTAGCTGTTCATAGAGTTCATCTGATAAATTAATATCAGGCTTTTTTGAAGCTTCCCAGTGAAGAAATTTTTTAAGCTTTTCAAGCACCGCTTAATCCTAAGATTAAGAGCGTTTTTTCATCGTTCTTAGCGTAGAGGCAGCTACTTTGACTTTCGCTGTCGTTCCGTCTTCAAGCTTGATTCTAAGTGTTCTTAAGTTAGGTAAAGAACGCCTTTTGGTTTTGTTGTTTGCGTGGCTTACATTATTGCCAACCATTGGTCCTTTTCCTGTAAAAAAACATTTCCTAGCCATTTTTTATCCTTAAATTATGGGTTAAAACAAGTCTAAGATTTTATCAAAAACTAGATAATAGAAACTTTAAAGTTTTTTATGAATCTCTTGGACGATATGAAATCCGTGATTGAGCGCCGCTGCAATCGAGCCGCCATTTTTGTATAAAATATCTCCGGCAACATAAATCCCTTTAATGCTTGTTTGGTGATTTTCATCAGTTAGAGGAACGCCATCTTCATCAAGGGCTAATCCGCATTTTTTTAGAAAATCTATGGGTGCAATGCCGCCAATAGCATAAATCACTCTATCAAAAACTTCACTATTCCCATCGGTGAAATTCACTTTAACTTTACTATTAGAATCCTCAAGGTTTTCAATATCAATGCCAAATTTGGGAATAATTTTACCATTTTTTAGGCACATATCAAGCTGTTCGTGATTGATTTCATTGATTCTTGAAAATTCTTTTTTACGATAATTTAAAGTTACAGGATTTGTTTCGCTTAAAACACAAGCATACTCGACTGCCGAGTTTCCTCCACCCACAACCAAAAGTTTTTCACCATCAACACAACTATTAGCATTAAAATTCACAATATTACGCAAAGTGCTAGGAATAGGGTAGCTGGGTTTATTAGGTTGCCCCATTTTACCGATTGAAATAATAATATATCTTGCCTTAATAGCTGTGTTTTTAGTCGTTTGGATTTCAAAATAATCTTGTTTTTGGGCGATAGATTCTACTTCAGTTTGAAATTGTGCCTCAAAGGCATTATTTTTGATAACTTCACCAAAAAAATCTAATGTGCTTTCTTTTGTACCATCACAAAAATAAATATGCCCATCAAGCTCGATTTTCTGTCCCTTATAATCCTTATCTACGCGTTTTTTATCTTTATAAAATTTGCGGATTGTTGTAGAGTGATCCTCACCTTTTTCAAACAAAATCACATCTTTAATTCCTAGCATAATAGATTCCACCGCTGAAGCAATCCCTCCTGGACCACCACCAATAATTGCTATATCATAGATTTCTTTCATCTTCTTCCTTTGAATATTTTCTTGTCTGATTGCGTGTTGCAAATCCTCTGGGCTGTCAAAAAGAACTCCTTGCATCATTTTCTTTTCATCATCAAATTGACCATTTTTTAATCCCCATAAAAAAGCAATCAATCCTATTAGCCCCATTAAAAGGGAAGTAGCAAGCATTACAGCAATCATTGTTGTATTCACAAACAACTTCTCCAAAAGGCTTTGAGAACTTCTAAATTCAATCCCATTGCATTTGAAGTCGAGCCAATTTGTTTTTGGATATATTTTTGATGAAATCCCTCAACCATTACTGAACCTGCTTTATTTTGCCATAAACCTTTTTGCAAATAATTTTCCAAATCCTCTTGCAAAAAGGAAGTCAATTTTAAAATCGTTTGACTCAAATCCAATAAATAGGATTTATGGGAATGCAAAATCATACAAGTTAATATTTTGATTGTATTCCCACTTTGTTTTTGCAGCATTATCCTTGCTTCTTTGATATTTTTAGCTTTGCGTTGCAAACAACCTTGACACTCTATTGCTGTATCAACAATGAGTAAGGGTATTTCTAGCCCATAAGTTTCAAGAGCTTTTTGGTGTTTTCCCAAAGTTGCTTGATAGACAAAGGAAATTGGATTTTTTGAGGAAATTTGCTCTTCATCAAATCCATTATCAGATTGAATAAAAGGAATATTTTGCTCACTTAAAAGTTTTGAACGCACTTTAGAAGTCGAACATAACCGCAACATTATTTTATTCCTTGCCACAAAAAGATAATTTTACTATAACTTTTATTAAAAATACTTAAGTCTTAAGACTAATAGCTACCACCGCGATTGCAAAGCCTTTGTCGTGTGCAATAGAAAGTGAAATAGAAGAAACACCAAAAAACGCCATTTTTTCTTGAGAAAGTTTGAGAATAGGGGCATTTTTTTTAGTTTTGCTAATTTTCATATCATAGAAAGATAATTCGGGTGAAATGCCGCATTTTAAAGCTTTAGCACAAGCTTCTTTAGCAGCCCAAAAACCCGCTAAAGTTTGGGGACTTTTAATAAGTTTAATTTCCTCTTCACAAAGAAATTTTAAAAGCCCTTTATTGCCAAACCTTTTTTGCAGCGACTCCAACCGATGAATCGCTACAATATCAATCCCTATTTCAAGCAATCATTGCACCACAAAATCAGTAAAGAAAATATTTGTGATTCTACCATCAACAAGATATTCATTGATTCTCTCTTGCAATTCGTCTTTGATTTTTTGCTTACCTCTTGCTGTTTGCACTTCTTCAAATGTTTTAGAGCTTAAAATTGTAATGATAGTATCTCGAATCACATCGCGTTTATTTTCGATTTCTGCCTGCATATCAGCAATACTAAGCTCAAGTGCAATCGTTGTTTTAAGATAGCGTTTGCCACCACTTGAAGTCATAAGATTGACAATAAATTGGTCAAGAGGCACCATTGGTCCTACACTTAGAAAATTGCCTCCTGCCTTAGCTTTTGACCCTTGCTCTGCCGCAGAGACTTGAGCAGGTTGAGCACCACCCGTAGCAGCAACTTGTTCTTCATCACTTCCGCCACTAAAAAGTAAAATTGCCACCACAATAAGAATAATAAGCAAAAGTGCCACTACCCCTATAATAATAAAAAGGAGCATTTTATTTTGCTTAAGTCCATCAAGCTTGGATTCTTTTTTCTCTGTTTCTTCTTCTGCCATAAGTTACCTTTATTGAAAATTTTTACTATTATAACTTGAAACTTTTAATTTTTCAAGTAGCTACCCAACCATTTTAATTCTGGGTGGAGTTCAAAAAGCTTTTTAACATTGCTATCATCAATATGCCCATCAATATCAATAAAAAAGCAATATCCAAAACCTTTTTCATTTTGTATTGGACGAGATTGAATCGCAAGCATATTAATTTCAAGCTCTTTAATAGTAGAGATAAGCCCATAAAGCACACCGGGCTTATTGGTATCTCCCGATAAATCTGTGTAAATTGAAGTTTTATCCTGCCCACAACTTTGATTTTTAAAATTGCTCATAATGATAAATCGTGTGGTATTGCTCACATTATCTTCAATATTTTCAAATAATATGGGGAGTTTATAAAGTTTTGCGGCAATATGAGAACAAATCGCTGCACATTTGGGATTTTCTGAAGCAAGCTGTGCCGCTCTAGCAGTAGAATCTACGGGGATTCTTTGAATATGGTCAAGGCTGTGTTCATTAAGAAACTTCAAACATTGCCCAAAAGCAATATCTTTAGAATAAATAATTTCAATCTCTTGTAGATTTTGGGAGAGACTTGCAAAACTATGATGAATAGGCATATCAATTTCAGCAACGATTTTTAAATCCGTATTTTTAAGCAAATCTAAAGTCTCTCCCACCGCACCATTTTGGTTATTTTCGATAGGAATAACAGCATAATTTGCCCGATTGTTTTCAACACTTTTGAGTGTAGAAGTAATGGTATTATGGGAGAAATATTCACACATTGCACCAAATCGACTTTCAGCAGCTTGATGTGTATAACTGCCTAATGGTCCAAGATAAGCCACTCTTTGAGGGAGTTCAATATTACGACTTACCGCAAAAATTTCAAGATAAATGGATTCAATCGCTTCTTGGGTTAAAATTGCACTTTTTTGCTTTAAGCGTTCAATAATTTCTTGTTCCCTTTTAGGGTGATAAATAGGAGCATTATTAAGCATTTTAAGCTTACCTACACGTTTAACAATCTCCATTCGCTTCTCTAAAAGCTCTAAGAGAGCATCATCAATCTTATCAATTTCATCTCTAAAAAGTTTTAAATCCACGAGCTTTCCCTTTAAGTAATAATTATCTTGCAATTATAGCTAAAAATCCCAACTCATTACTATAAAAACTCTTTTTCCAAAGCAATTAAATCCTCAAAAGTCTCTCTTTTGCGTATCAAAGAGATTTGTCCTTTTTGGATTGCAACTTCTGCGGCTCGTCCTCTTGTATTGTAATTACTTGCCATACTAAATCCATAAGCACCGCTACTCAATACAGCAAGTAAATCACCATTTTTAAGCGGGGGTAGGGGAATATTTTTACCCAAATAATCACTGCTTTCACAAATAGGACCTACAATATCAGCCTCACTTAATTGCCCTTGATAATCCCCCAAAGGTAAGATTTGATGATAGGCATTATAGAGGCTAGGGCGGATTAAATCATTCATTGCCCCATCAACAATAACAAAACGTTTATACAAATGAGCTTTTTCATAAAGCACTTTAACCAAAAGCACTCCACAATTCCCTACTAAATAGCGTCCGGGCTCACAAATAATCGTTACATCAAGCCCTCTTAGAGTATTTAAAATCTCTTGAGCATAATCATAAGGATTGATGAGATTTTCATCACTATAAACAACCCCAATCCCTCCTCCAATATCAAAAAATTTAATCTCAATCTTAAGAGCTAAGAGACTTCTTAAAAGTGCAGCAATTTTTTGGGAGGATTCTATAAGGGGTTGTAGTTTTGTGATTTGACTTCCAATATGAAAATGAATCCCAACAGGTTCTAAATATTTGGATTTATGGGCATAAAGATACATTTTTTTAGCCTCTTCAATACTCACGCCAAATTTATTTTCCTTTAAACCCGTAGAAATATAGGGGTGCGTTTGAGGATTAATATCAGGATTTACCCGCACAGAAATTCTTGCACTAATGCCAAGAGATTGTGCGATTTTCTCAACCCTTAAAAGCTCTTCATTACTTTCCGTATTAATAAATAAAACACCAATTTCTAAAGCCTCTTTGATTTCATAATCTTGCTTTCCTACGCCACTATAAATAATTTTATATTTAGAGATTCCGGCCATTAAAGCCCGTTTAATCTCACCCAAAGAAACACAATCAGCACCACTCTCCAAGGAAGCTAATTTAGCAATAACGCTAAGATTAGAATTTGCCTTTAGAGCATAACAAATAAGAGTTTTTCTACCACCAAAAGCGAGTTTAAATTGCTGATAAAAATCTTCTATTCTATCAAAATCATACACATACAAAGGCGTTTGGTATTTACAAGCTGCTTCAAGAAGTAGGGTAGGGGAGAGATTTCCCTCCAAAAGCGGTGAATTAAGTGAAGGTAACTCTTTCATATAAACTCCTAATAAAAAATCAAGACATTTTCGCTCTTTTGCTAATGCAAAGCACCATTCCAATCAGTATGCAAACACTCAAAAGCGAACTTCCTCCATAGCTCAATAAAGGTACTGCAATCCCTTTAATAGGGATTAATCCGATGATTCCAAGAGCATTAATCAAAAAAGAAAATCCTAAAATCAAAGCCGAACCTGAACAAAATAAATAATAAAGCGTGTTAGGGCTACGATTAGCAATTTTTAGGATTCTAAAAATAATAGCCCCAAAAATTATAACAATAACAATTAATCCCAAAAATCCAATTTCTTCTGTAATACCCGCTAAAATCACATCAGTATGAACTTCACTTAAAAATCCTAATTTAATCAATCCATTTCCCAATCCTTCGCCCAAAAATCCTCCATTTTGGATTGCATTAAGAGAATGTTGAATCTGATAGGATTCAGGGAGATTTTCTATCCGCAAAGAATTGGCAATACTTTGAGGAAAAAAGGATAAAATAATATCTTGAGCTCCAGCCCACCAAGCCTTTACGCGTGCAATCCGATGGGCAGAAGTAATAATGATAAGAGAAAACAAAAGAAAAGTGATAGAAAGGATAGATAAGAAAAATTTAAAGCTAGAACCTGCAAACATCATCATTAAAGCTAAAGTGGCACCAAGAAGGACAATTTGCCCCAAATCATTTTGCAAAATTGCAATCAAATAAACCACAATCAAAAAAACAAAAACATAAGGCAAAAAGATAAAAAACTCCTCTTTTAGCGATTTTGGCTCTAAAAGTGAAAATTTACGCGAAAAACTCCAAGCCAAAAAGGTAATAAATCCTATTTTAAAAAATTCTACGGGTGCCAAAGAAAAGAAGGGAAGACGTATCCAACGCTTCGCACCACCTGCACTTGTTGCTAGAGATTCAGGCAAAAAATGCATTATGCACATCAAAAAAATCCCGCTAAAAAACAAAATAAAGCCAAACTTTAAAATAAAGCGGTTAGGGTCAAGCAGAGAAATACCCCACATCAATAAAATCCCTAAAATACCAGCAATCAACTGACGAGTTAAAAAATGAAATTCCCCATAGCTATAATACAAAACTGCAAAACTTGAGAGTGAATAAGAAAATAAAATGCCAAAGGTAATTAAACAAATACTTAAAATAAATAAAGGACGATCAACCATTACTTCTTCTTAATAAAATTTAATTTTGTGCGTATTATAGCAAAAATGCGTATTATAGCAAAATGAATTTTGGATTAAGTGGTTTAAGTTTGAGTGAAGTAAAATTAAAGGGTTAAAATCTAAGTAGGGGTATTTTGGAGTCTAACAAAAAAAGTTTGAAAATTGCAGTTTTCAATACAAAATTACTAAATTATGGTATAATAAGCTATTGATTTGATATTTAGCTTCTTAGAAAGGATTTAAATGCGTTATCCTATTGATTTTAAAGATGATTTTCCAAGCAACTTATTATTTTGGATTGAACGTTTTGTTTATAGCAAGATAAATACCCTCTCAAATCACCAAGTCAATAACAAAAAAAGTATTTTAAAAAGTATGGAATCCTTGCGTAAAGGCACAAATAATATTGAAGAATTACAAGAAATTTGCAAAGAATGCCGAAATATAGGGCTTATAGGCATTAATACTTACATCAATCCGCTTTTAAAACTTTATGAATATTTGACTTATTTGGGCTTAGCTTCACTTAGGGAAATCGATGAGGAAATGCTTAAGGAATTTCTCACAATCCATACAAGCTCCCTATCTGATGCGACTAAGAAAAACTATCGGATTGTAGTTATCAATTTTTTTAGCTTTATTGATAAGCAAAATGAGGACGATAAGGGGGATTCTTATATTTTTAGAATCGAACTCAAAAACTGGGGTGGGTTAAAAGGAAAAAGCGGTGAAAAACTCCCCTCGCATATGAATGAAAAGGAGGTTTATAGATTTATTGCAGGGATTGAAAACTTCCCTTTTAAGCACGAAGATTTAGGAGCTAGGAATCGTTTGTTGCTAAAAATCATTATTTACACAGGGATTCGTGTGGGTGAAGCCTTAAATTTGAAAATTAAAGATATTAATCTTGAGGGTGATTTTTATATCCTGCAAGTGAAAGGAAAGGGGAATAAACCGCGTGTTGTGATGATTAAAGCCAAAAATATTGCCAATGATTTTTCATTATGGGTTAATTCACGCCCTTATGAAATAGAATCAGAATTGCTTTTTTGCAACCATAAGGGCAAAAAACTTACTCAATCCTATGTAAGTCGTATTGTAGAGCAAGTTTTAATCACTAATGGAATCCGCAAAGAAAAAAATGGAGCTCATATGCTAAGGCATTCTTTTGCCACCCTACTCTATCAAAAAAGCCAAGATTTAGTCCTCGTGCAAGAAGCACTAGGACATGCTAATTTAAATACTTCAAGGATTTATACGCATTTTGATAAATCCAAACTCAAAAAAACAACTGAAA
>JAFLSC010000023.1 GCA_022511145.1 Helicobacter sp. | reverse complement strand
CCCAAATACCGCTGATAACCACAGCAGCAGGTGTTGCTGCGTTGAAGTCGGAAGCCTTTCCGCTAGCGATATAGCGCGTGGATTTGAGCACCTTTTGCATTCCCTTTGCGGCGTCAATGACATAGATGACTGCATCCACGTCCTTAAGTCCGCTGTCCACAGCCTTCATCATATATTTTCCAAGTTCCAAAAGTTCATCATTTAAAACAGGTTCATCATCAACTATTTCTAAAATATCTTTTATTTTCTTTATAAGGGGATTTGAAAACCTCAATAATACAATCAAGCAAGGCGTGTAAATTTTCTTTAGTATTGGCAGAAACAAGCAAACAAGGAATCCCTAAGAGCATTTCTAAAGTTTCAGATTGTATTGTTATGCCTTCTTTTTTGGCTTCATCACTCATATTAAGGGCTAAAATCATTTTGCTTTTGTTTTCCATTAATTGTGTGCTTAAAAGGAGATTGCGTTCTAAATTCGTAGAATCTGCCACATTGACAATCAAATCATAATCCTTGCTTTCAATAAAATCTCGTGTGATTTTTTCTTCTTGTGAATAGCCATTGAGTGTGTAAGTACCGGGCAAATCAATAATTTTTAGAACATAATTCTTATAAGTCATTTGGGCTTCGGATTTCTCAACCGTAACACCCGCAAAATTCCCTACTTTCATATTGGCACCACAAAGGGTGTTAATCAGCAAGCTTTTACCAACATTAGGTTGCCCAACAAGAGCAATTCTAATAACCTTATCCATCAAGTATTCCTAATCACCTCAATACTTTTTGCTTCATTGTTTCTTAGCATTACGCAGTTTCTATCAAGTTCCACTAAGATAGTAGAACCCCCTAAAGAAGTCTTGATTTTTTTTATTTTTTTGGATTTTGCAAATCCCAAACTAAAAAAGCGATTGAGTAATTGTTCATTCACATCAAAATGTGATATTGTCGCTACTTCCCCATCTTTTAAGGCATCTAAAGTCATTTTGATTCTCCTTATATTTAGGATTAAAAGCTAGAGTAAATTATAAAGGAGATTTTATTAAAGTAATATTAAAATCAATTATCATTTTCTAATAATAGAAAGAATGCTTTAAGAAGCTAAAATCCATTGAAGTTTAAATCATAATCAATCCCTAAATCATTAGTTATGATAAATACAAGGCAACATAAGTAAGATTAAGAAAACAACAAAATATGTTATAATTACACCAAAACCTAATTAAGTAATTAAGAAACATAATTGTGGGATTTTAGTTTCCCAACCGAAACAATAAGGAAGCAATAATGGACTACAAACAAGCGTTTTTTTCAAAGCTAGAGGATTGTTATTTGGGCGTGAGGGTGAAAAATTTTCATCAAAAAGACTTTGCAAAGGCTCAAGAAATATTACAAAAAAATGAGCTAGAGCCATCAAAACATAAAACCAAAGATGAGCTACAAAAAGCAAGGGCAGAACTAGAATCTCAAAATGAGCAACAATCTAGCACAAATGGCTTTTCTAACCTAATGCAAATCAAATACAAATATTTTACTCACATCAAAGCCTATTTAGAAAAAGAAATTGACGCACAAAGAAGCACTTGGGATAAAAACGACATTTACAACAAGCTTTTTACCTTTTTTGACTCCTATCTCAACGACACAGGCACACCCTTTTTTACCGATACGCCGATATACAAAAACATTTATGCTAAAATTTATAGCAATTCCAAAGATACAAGCCTTTTTTACAAAACGCAAAATCTCTATTATGTCAAGTCCGACACTCTCTATCAAAGTCTCATTTTAAGCGATGAAAATGAAAACTACGAAGTAGTTTTTGATACGAGCGAATGCAACCAAAACGCCGATAATACCAAAAACAAAATCATCTTTAAATTTGCAGGTGTAAGTAAAGGTGGGGATACCAACAAGCAAAGCCAAGAAAATGAGGATTTTAAAGCAAACACAAAAAGCACAGACAATGAAGAAAACAAAATCCAAATTCTCATCAAAATCACCAATCAAAAAGACTTATTCCCGGAGCTATCAAAAGTTTTTAAAGACAATTCAAGCGAGTTGAGCGAGGATTTTTTAAAAGATTTAAAACACAATGAAATCCTAAAAGAATCCAAAATCAAAATCAGCGAAGATGAGCTTAAAAAGATTTTTAGAGCTTATAAAAAACAGCAAGAAATCGACTTTTTTATCCACAAAGACGCTAAAAGCTTTTTAGAAGAGCAGTTTGATTTGTGGATGTTTAACCACCTCTATAAAGAGCAGAGTCAAACCCAATGGGATACTCACAGCATACAGAGGCTTCAAACTATCCGCAAACTCGCTTTTGATGTGATAAGACTCATTGCCGCTTTTGAAAACGAGCTTAAAGCCCTTTGGCTTAAGCCTAAATTTGCTAAGAAAACCCAATATGTCTTTAGCCTTGATGTGCTTTTAAAACATTGCATAAGCAAAGAAAAAGCTAAAAATCTACTTGAATTGCTTACCAAAGACAAGGGTTTTGCAGCTCAAATTGTAGAATGGCAGGAGCTAAACCTCATCGATGAGAGCTTCCCTCACTCTACAAAAGAGCGAATAGAAATGCTTTTAAACGATGAAAAATACCGCTTTTTACCGCTTGATACCAAGCATTTTGAAAAAGCCACGCGATATGCGATTTTAAGTTGCTTTGAGAATCTTGATGAAATCTTAAATGGCGAGTTGATTAAAGCGGATAATTTCCAAGCCCTCAATACCTTAATGCCTAAATATCAAGGCAAAATCGATTTGATTTATATCGACCCACCTTATAATACAGGCAATGATGGCTTTATTTACGCAGATAATTTTAATCACTCCTCTTGGCTTAGTATGATGAATAACCGCCTAGAATCTGCACAAAACATATTGAGCGACAAAGGAAGTATCTTTATAAGCCTTGATGACAAAGAACAAGCACGATTGAAACTTATATGTGATGAAGTGTTTGGCGAGGAGAATTTTGTAGCAAATTTTGTGTGGCAGGGAAAATATACGACTTCTAATGACGCTAAATATGCTTCAAACCAAAATGAAAACATCTTTTGTTTTGCTAAAAGCATTAATAATTTTGGTTTTAACCTTTTGGCTAGAACAGCATCTATGGATTCTGCTTATAAAAATCCCGATAATGACCCAAAAGGTGCGTGGAAAGCTACTCCGCTACACGCTAAAAGCGGAAGCGAAAATAACCTTTACACCATTACATTTCCAAATGGAATATCTTGGAAATCTCCAAAAGGCAGGTATCCAAGATATTCCAAAGAAAGATTAATGGAAATTTATTTTGAAAATGGACTTTATTTTAATAAAAACGGTGGTATCGATAAAAAAACCTACTTAAGTGAAGTAAAACAAGGAAAAACTATAGGAACTTTTTGGAGTTACCAAGAAGTTGGTAGCACACACGAGGGTAATGAGGATTTAGCTTCCATATTAGATAAAGGAGCATTTGAAAACCCTAAACCTGAAAAACTTTTAAAAAGAATCTTAGAAATTGCAAGTAAAGATTCTAGTATCGTGCTTGATTTTTTTGCAGGAAGTGGCACAACCTTAGCAGTAGCCCAAAAATTAGGACGCAAATATGTAGGTGTGGAAATGGGGGAGCATTTTTATAGCGTTATAGTGCCAAGAATGAAAAAAGTCCTTGCAGGTTTTGCAAGTGGCATTAGCAAAAAGCTTGATTATAAGGGAGGTGGAGCATTTTGCTACTATGAATTAGAAAGCTACGAAGAAGCTTTAAAGGCGTGTGAATATGTGCTAGATTCTACTTCTAATGCGATTTTTGATTATAAAAAATCCCGCAAACTCATTAAGGAGCTTGATAAAGGCGAGAGTATAAAGCTTGATATGAGCGGATACCGAAAAGATTTTGATATTTTTGTAAGCCTTGCTAATCTTATGGGACTTAAAATCAAACGCCTCTTTTTAGATTCTAATGGTAGCGAATGTGCAGAATTTGATAATGGCGAGATAATCTCTTGTGATAACCTCGACCTTAAAGCTTACCCCAAACTTAAAAATCTCATTTGGTGGCAAAACAAGGAGTGAGAAATTATGTTAAAATTACAAATTATTAAAAGGATAGTCAATGAAAATTCATATTAGAAATATTGGAATGCTTGATGAAGCAGATTTTGAAGTGGGAGATTTAACCCTTATTTGCGGTGAAAATAACACAGGCAAAACCTATGCAACTTATAGTTTATATGGGTATTTGGATTATGTAGGAGACAATCCAAAACCTGTTCTTTTTGAATTGCTACTTTTTGTTATGAATAAATATTCAGATTTTATGGAAATTCAAGATAATAAAATGCAAATAAGTATCGAAAATTTTAAAAATGTTTTAATATATTTATCAGAAGTTTTAAAAAGAAATTTTAAAAATACTTTATTGGAAGTTTTAGCAGGGAAAGAAGAAGATGTTGAAAATAGTGTATTTGAAGATGATTTATTATTAAAATTTTCTAATTTCATTCAAAGTGCAAACAACGAGGAGAATTTGAAAAAAGTTTTTAATTTTTTTAAATATTCACCCACATTTGAACTCTACGAGATTGATGACAAAACAATTATTTTTAATTATGAAAAGAGCAAAGAACGATTTGATGAGAGAATGCAATATAATGTAGATGCTAAGAGACAAAAATTTTGGCTTCTTCTTATTTCTCATATTTTTGGCAGACTCTATCCAAGACCTTTTATCTTAAGTGCTGAACGCACAGGTGCTACAATGTTCCAAAAAGAACTAGATGTCAATAAAAATGAAATTGTGGAGCAAATTTCAAGAGTGAGCGTAAAGGATATTGAAGAAACAGTGTTTAATGTCTTAAATACTAGGTATTCTCGCTATCCAAAACCTGTAAAAGACAATATTTATTTTGTGCGGGAACTTGATGAAGTAGCTAAGAAGACAAGTTTTATTAAAAAAGATGAAAAACAAAATACTCTGTATAGAGAAATTACAGAATTACTTTATCAAGTAGTAGGTGGAAAATATATTGTTAGCCCAGAGGGAATAGAGTTTGCACCCGGTGCAAAACAACGAATTACCAAAGGAAAATTTTTAGTCCAAAGAGCTTCTAGTTCGGTGCGTTCTCTTTTAATGCTTAATTATTATGTTTTGCATAGGGCACAAGTTGGCGATATTTTAATGATAGATGAGCCAGAGCTTAATTTACACCCTAATAATCAAATCCTTATAGCAAGATTACTTGTTTTGCTTGTAAATGCAGGAATTAAAGTGTTTATCACTACTCATAGTGATTATATTGTGCGAGAGTTAAGTAATTGTATTATGCTTAATAATCTTGGTGATGAACAGCTTAATAAATTTAAAAAGCAAGGTTATTCAAAAGAATACAAACTAGAATCTAAAAAAATCAAGGCATATTTAGCAAAAAATATTAAAGGGAAAAATACTCTCAAAGAAGTAGAAATAACAAAAGAACAAGGAATTTTTATGGAAACTTTTGATGAGCCTATTGATTCACAAAATGAGAATCAAGGATTGATTTTTGAAGAAGTGATACAAAGCAAGGAAAAAAGTAATGACAAATAAAATATTGTCAGATTTTAAAAAATCTATCCATCATAGTTTAAAGGCTAAAGAAGAAAAAGGATATTTGTGTGTAAGTGAGCAAGAATCTAAAAAAAGCACAATCAAAAATATATATTTTGGCAAGGGAAATACTGATGATATTCTAATTATACGACAAAATATAGAAGATTGCCGACCTATTGAAAATCTCTTTGAAGGAAAAACGAGAATAAAGAGTTGCGATTTTATTGTGTTTATATGCAAAAACAGAGATTTACATATATTTTTTTGCGAGATAAAATCAAGTATTTCTAAAGAAAATTGCGAAAAAGCCTTAAGGCAGATAAGAGGTTCAAAGATATTTTTAGAATATTTGTGTCAAAATTATAAAGAATATTTTGACAAGGATTTTGAAATTTCGCTAGAGAGTGCGAAAAATATTTATATTTACCCTGCTTCAAATCCGCAAAAGAAACCAACTTTTGCTTCGAAAAAAAATGGTTTAAATTTTGAAAAAGTAAAGGTAGATTCAAATGGCAATACAATACAAAACGATATTTATAATTTTTTTAGGCTTTAATAATGCCCAATCTTATCCTCTACACTACCCAAGATAAAAAGGTAAAAGTTGAGCTGTATGAGCTAGGAGAGAGTGTGTATCTTAGCCAAGATGCGATTGCTAAACTTTTTGACACCTCAAAGCAAAATGTGAGCCTACATATTAGAAATATCCTTAAAGAAGGGGAGTTGAGAGAAGATTCAGTATGTAAGGATTACTTGACAACTGCCATAAACAACAAACTATACAAAGCAAATATCAAAACCCTACAATCTCTAAAGGAAAAATAATGCCAAAAAATCAAGCTATAGATAAAAAGCAAAAGCTTATTCTTAATCAAATCATCAAGGAGGAGTATAAGCATTATTTAGAATCCTTTAAAAATGAGGATTTTATAAGCTTTACGCAAAAAATCACTCTGCAAGATTATCAACAAGAGGCTTTAAGATACGCCTTTATCGCCCTTGATTTGTTTTTTAAACAAAAAGAGCAGCCTTACCCTCAAAGCCTTAGCTTTAAATACCACAAACTAAGCCAAGAGCAAAACAGCAAATTTGAAAAGCAAGATAGCAATCGTGCGAGTTTTTGGATGGCAACAGGCAGTGGCAAAACCATAGTGATGATAAAGCTTATGAGCTTATTATTTGAGTGGATTTCACAAGGTAAAATCCCTAAAAAACCCATAATGCTCCTTGCTCCTAATGATAAGATTCTCTCACAATTTAAAGAACGCATTATTGAGTATAACAATTTTCAAAATAATGCCCTAAAAGTCTGCGAGCTTAAGAATTTTGAAAATGCTATGAGCCTATTTGATGAAAATATCGTGTATATTACAAGAAGTGATTTGCTTGATACTGATGAAAATGTCGGCAAAGATTCAAAAGCAAAGCGATTAAATTACAAAAACTATCACAATAAAGAGGGGTGGTATATCCTGCTTGATGAGGCTCATAAGGGAGATTCTAAAGCTTCTGTGCGTAAAAAATATATCAATGACTTAGCAAGAGGCTTAAAAGATTTGCAAAATGATGAGGACTTTAAAGAGGGAGGCTTTATTTTTAATTTTTCAGCAACCTTTGATGATGAGCTTGATTTGCAAACCTGTGCTTTTAATTATAATTTAGAAAAATTTAATACAAATGGTTATGGTAAAAATATCGCCGTGCTTGATTCTACTCTAAAAGCCTTTAAAGATAAGGAAAATGAGAGCGAAAAGCTTGAGCGTATTATAGAGAGTTTTATACTCTTTTGGGCGATTAAAAAGAGTAAGCAAAATTTGTTTGAGGAATTTAAAGATTATGAGCAAAAAGAGTCTTTGTTATATCACAATCCCTTAATCATCGCTGTTTCAGATAAGGTTAATACCCAAAATGCAGGGATTAAGCTGTATTTTGAAGCGATTGTCAAGGTGCTTCAAAACGATATAGCAAATTTCAAAGATATTGCTACTCATCTTTGTGAAAAGCTTAAAGACATAAAACTTTATTTTGGAAACTCTCATTTGAGTGAGGAATTTTTAAACCTCATCAAAGAAGCGAGTTTAGAGGAGCTTAGGCAAGATGTTTTTTATTCAAAAACACATTCTCATTGTGAGGCGTGTAAGATTAAGGGTAATGCAAAGGAGCTTGTTTTTAAAGCCAAAAACTCACCCAAGCCCTTTTTGTTACTTAACATAGGCAATACAAAAGAGTGGGAAAAGGAGTATATACAAGCACTTGGTATTGATATAGGAGAGGATTTAACACAAGGGTATTTTGATAGCATTAATGAGGCGGATTCTCCTATTAATATTATGATGGGAAGTAAGGTTTTTAGCGAGGGTTGGGATAGCAACCGCGTGAATTTGGTGTGTTTTATTAATATCGGCTCAAGGGAAGCAAAAAAATATGTCTTGCAAACCATAGGCAGAGGCGTAAGAATCGAGCCTTTTAAGCATATAAGAAAAAGGCTTGGACATTGCAACCTTGCATTTCCCTACAGCATTAAAGACAGGTTTAAAGCACAAAGTGAGGGCTTAGAAACCCTTTTTGTAATGGCAAGCGATAAAGAGGCAATTAAGAGTATTTTAGAGCAAATTGAGTCTTTTTCTATGAAAAGCACTCTAAGAGGTTTTAAGGTAACAAAGCATTTTATGCCCTTGCTTGTGCCACGATACAAAGATGCTCCGCTTAAAGAGAGAAGCTATGAAATTTCAAGGCGTGATTATAGAAACTTGACAGATTATATTGACTCCTATGATAAAGATGTTTTGCTTTTAAGTTTAGGACTAAAAAGCACAGATTTTGGATATAGCACTTTGTGTAAGATTAAAAGTCAAAAAGAGCAAGATAAGCCAAATGAGCAATACATACATATTATAGAGAGTGAAAATGAAAAACTTAAAGCATATGAGGCTTTGCAAACCATTGATGAGTTTTTTCACTCTTCACATAAAGAGCTAGATAAATTCACAGAACTAAACGATGAAATCCGCCATTTTAATTATTTTTCAAGCACCTTAGATGCTAGGATTATTGATGAAATCAATGAAAAAATCAAAAAACTCGTAGCAAGTGAAGCAAAAAGTGAAGAGGAATTAAAAAAAGAGTTACAACAAGGTAAGATAGACATCGACACATATACAGAGAGTATCAAGCAAAGTGTAAAAGAGCATAAAATATCCTGCTACAAATATGAAATTGACGCAGAATTTGAACAACATTATTACACACCTTTAATCTTTGATAGACAAAATGACCAACAAATCACTTATGCACTTATAAATGATGAGAATAAAAACGCTAGGGAGATACAATTTTTAGATGAACTGAAAAAATACTTGCAAAATTCTAATAATATCCTTAAAGACTATGAATGGTGTTTTAGTAAGCTTGTAGAAAATGTGGATTCAATCTTTATCCCTTACTTTGATAAAGAAAAACAAAATTTAAGGAAATTTTATCCTGATTTTATCTTTTGGTTACAGCACAAAAAAGATAAAACATACAAGATTCTTTTTATCGACCCTAAAGGTTTAGAGCACGAATCTAACTCCAGAGATAAAGCACAAAGTTTTGAGGAAATTTTTAAAAATTGCACTAAAACTCTTGAATATAATAGGTGTGAGATTAAGGTTGATTTATTTTATTATAGTGATAAAAAAAACTATGGAATTGAACTCAAACCTTATGTTAAAGCAAGCATAGAGGAGATTTTTAAGGAAATTGAAAATTAAATCTATTTAAAGTTTTCTTGCCCCCATTCTTTACAAAATTTTTAGCAAAATGGCGTTAAAATGCAGAAGTTAAAGGCATTTGAAACTTATAAGGTAAGCACCCACAAATGCCAAAAACTGCAATAAATAAGAAGGCACAATGGAGCAAATAAAAACACCTAAAAAGGCTACAAAACAAAAATATGCAGACGCAAAAGATAAACATAAAAGGAGCATAAATGAAAAAAGTTTTAATCCTCAATGGCTCAAAGAAATTTGGCAATGATAATACAAGGCTCAATGCTACTTTATGCGAAGTAGCCTCACAACAGCTAGAATCCTTTGGCTACGCGGTATCCCACACCCATATCGACAAAGGCTACAATCCCCAAGAGGAAGTGCAAAAAATCGCACAAAGTGATATTTTAATCTATCAAATGCCTGCGTGGTGGATGGGTGAGCCGTGGATAGTCAAAAAATACATCGATGAAGTCTATCTCACAGGTGCGGGGATACTCTTTAAAAATGATGGTAGAAGCCGCAAAGATGAGGGCGAGAAATATGGCAGTGGAGGGCTATGTCAGGGTAAAAAGGTAATGTTTAGCACGACTTGGAATGCCCCGCTTGGAGCTTTTAGCCAAAAAGAAGCATTTTTTGAAGGCAAGGGCATAGAGGCAGTGCTTTGGCATTTGCATAAAGCACATCAATTCTTAGGAATGCAAATTCTACCCACTTTTATGTGTAATGATGTTATCAAAAATCCCCAAATTGAATCTTACATCACTGCCTATAAGGAGCATTTGAAAAAGTATTTGGGCTAAAAAATCTAAAAAGAGGTAATTTATTAACTTAAGTTGAGGATTAGATTTCCCCTCTTTTGGGAAGTTTAAAGTTCCAAAGAAGCAAATTCAATTTTAAGAATCTAGGAGTTGATTAAACTTCTCTTCATCAAGGATTTTTACTCCTAATTGCTGGGCTTTTTGGAGCTTAGAACCCGCCTCTTTACCACAGAGTAAAAAATCAGTTTTACTAGAAACACTCCCGCTTACTTTTGCTCCCAAACTCTCTAATTTTTCTTGGTAAAATTCTCGTTTTTGCGAAAGCGTCCCGGTAATCACAAAAGTTTTTCCCTTGATATTTGAGTTTTCACTCACTGCTAAGGTAGGGATTTTGGGGCTAAGGATTGCAAGCAGTTTTTTGAGTCTTTCTTGATTGACTTTGCAAAACTCAACCAAAGAATTTGCCATTTCCTCCCCAAAACCCTCTAGCCCCAAATATTCTTCATAAGTTTTATTCCAAAAATCCATTCCAAAACTCAAAGCTAATTTCTTACTCGCCCCCTCACCAATATGCTCAATCCCCAACGCATTAATAACACGCCACAAATCCATATTTTTGGTATTAGCAATAGCTTCAAGTAAATTATTAATCTTTTTTTCTTTAAATCCCTCCAAAGTCGCTAAATCCTCGTATTTTAGGCTAAATAAATCCTCAATGCTTGTAATTTTTTGCATATCAAAAAGCAATTCTACGATTTTTTGCCCCAAACCATCGATATTAAGGGCATTTTTACTAGCAAAATGAATAATAGAATTTTTTATCCTCGCTTCACAATTTAGATTTTGACATTTAATGAGTTTTTCTTCAATCAATAATTCACTCCCACAAATAGGGCAGAAATGTGGAATCTCACAAGGTTTTTGTGTGCCATCTCTTAAAGCGGGAAGCGATTTTATGATTTTAGGAATCACATCACCGCTACGGATTAAAATCACAAAGTCATTGATTTGAATATCTTTTTTATGGATTTCATCAAAATTATGCAAAGTTGCCCTTGAAATTTTTGCCCCCTCAATCCAAACAGGCTCAAGATTCGCCACAGGTGTAACAACGCCACTTCTCCCTACTTGTAATGTGATACTTAAAAGTCTCGCCTTTTTTTCAACGGCGGGGAATTTATACGCACACGCAAAACGCGGGGCTTTGATTGTGAAACCTAAGGCTTTTTGCAAAGTAATATCATCGACTCGAATCACCATTCCATCTAAAGTAATGGGGTAAGTTTCTCTCTTCTCTCTTAAGGCTTGGTAGGCATTTTCAATCTCTTGTTGATTTGCACAAAGTGCTGAAAAAGGAGAGGTAATAAAACCAAAGGAGCGGATTTTTTGCATTAGTGCAAAAAAGCTATTCTCGCTAATTTCGCAATACCCAACACCCCAAGGGATAAACTGCAATTTGCGTTTGGCTGTGATTTTTGAATCTAGCTGTCTTAAGCTCCCTGCTGCTGCATTACGCGGATTTGCAAAGAGAGGCTCGCCTCGTTGCAAACGCTCTTGATTGAGAGTTTCAAAGCTTTCTTTAGCGATGACACACTCTCCCCTAATCTCAATCCTACCACGATAAGGGATACTTAAAGGAATACTTGGGATTGTTTTAGCGTTTTGTGTAACCTCTTCACCCACAAAGGCATTACCGCGTGTGGTAGCTTTTAGAAATATCCCATTTTCATAAAGGAGATTGAGACTTGCCCCATCAAATTTTGGGTCAATCACAAAGGTGCTGTTTCCTGCCTTTTCT
Organism: Helicobacter sp.; assembly: GCA_022511145.1. GTDB lineage: Bacteria > Campylobacterota > Campylobacteria > Campylobacterales > Helicobacteraceae > Helicobacter_D. The sequence goes on along the minus strand of JAFLSC010000023.1, from coordinate 14,887 downwards.
ACTCGTTTAATCCAATCTTGTAATTCTTGGGAATTAAAAATATCATCTAAACTCCACATTCTCTCAATATGACTTGATTTGTTAAAAACCTCTAAAATCTTGTCTCCTACCCTTTGGGTTGGTGAATCTTGAGCGATTTGTGTAGGATTAGCTTCCTCATAAGATTTTACTTTGTGATAAAGAATATCGTATTCCTCATCAGTTGCAATAGGGTCATCAAGCACATAATAATGCTTCGCCCACAAATTAAGGGTTTGGATAGCTTGTAAATAATTAGCTTGTGTCATTAGAGTTTGAGCTTCAAAGCCTCATTATCCATAATTCCAATCCCTTTATTAAGCGTATCTTGAGCGATTTTTTGAGCAGCCTCTAGGGAATGCATTTTATAAGTTCCGCATTGAAACTCGTTAGCTTCAGGGATTGATGAAACCTTTAAAATATCCCTCATACTCGCCTCCCAAGCCTCTTTAACAGATTCTAAACTTGGCTTTCCAATAAGGCTCATATAAAATCCTGTGCGGCAACCCATCGGTGAAATATCAATAATCTCAACCTTATCACTATTAAGATGTTCCCGCATAAAACTTGCAAATAAATGTTCTAAAGTATGGATTCCCTCTTGACTTAAGATTTCAATATTAGGTTTGCAAAAACGCAAATCAAAAACGCAAATCTCATCGCCTTTTGGGGTATGCATTACTTTCCCTAATCGCACAGCAGGTGCTGGCATTTTAGTATGGTCGACTTTAAAACTATCTAAAAGTGGCATAACAATCCTTACAAAAATAAAATTTTAAAATATTAAACTAAGATTCCATAGATTTCAATAAAATTATCAAATCTCTTTTGAAAAATACTCCAAGCTTTGAGATTTAGACTAATTCCAACCATTGTTTATAAAGGGGTATTTGGGTGCTTATGTCAAATTGTTGGGAATGATTTTTAAGCTCTTGTGGTAAAAAATAATGAGGATTTTGCATTATCCACTCCATTGCCTTTGTCATCTCTTCTTGATTATTGAGGGGTGTTAAGATTCCACATTTTGCGATTTTGTTTTGGCTATTTTTAAGGGTTTTTTCACTTGGCTCTAAAATATTATGGGGCATACAATCTGTTGATATTATCGGAATCCCTAATGCTAAAGATTCTACCAAAACATTAGGAAAGCCCTCGTGGTTAGAACCAAAAATAAAACAATCTGCAAGGCTTAAAGGAGCGTAGGGATTTTTACATTCTCCCAAAAGTGAAATTTTATCCTCCAAGCCTAGCTCTTGAATCTTTGCTTTTAAAAAATCCTCTAATACGCCCTTACCGATGATAAACAAATGAGCCTTAGGGTTTGAGAGTTTGGCAAAACTTTCAATTAAAAGTTGGTGATTTTTACCCTTATCAAGCCTCCCTATACTAATAAAGATAAAATCTCCCTGTGCTTTTTGGTGTGAAATCCTCTCTTTAGCTTGACTCTCTTTTGTGGCTTGTTCTTGGATTTTTTGGAGATTAAAGCAATTTTGAAGCAGGGTAGTTTTTTCTTTAGGGATTTTAAAATGTTGGATTAAATCCTCTAAATTAAGGGGAGAATTTGCTGAAATTTTATCGGCTTTAGGATAAAGAGAGGCAATTAGAAATTGATTGATTTTGGAGGATAAATCCCCATAACCATATTGTTTTGAAGGCATAGAGCGTTCAGAAATAAAAATTTTGGGCTTTTTGACTAGAAAACCTGCTAGGATATTAATATAGTTAGGGCGTGTCATCAAAGAGAAAGAATGGGTGCAATCGCTAATTACCTTAGCGTATTGATAGGCTAAAAAGGGAAGCTTTAGAAGTTTTTTAATACCACTCTCACAAGCCCTATTATACCCCAAAATCACTTTATTGATATGAGCAGGAAGCGGGTAATGCACAATATCTTCTAACAAAACAAGGGTAATGGGGTGTTTTTGGGCAAGTTCCTCTAAAAGCAAAGAAGTAATCCGCTCTGCCCCTCCTGCTCCCATAGAATAAAGTAAAATCGCAATTTTCATCAAGCTTCCCTTAGGATTTTAAGTGTTTCTTCGCACATTTTTTGGGGGGAGAAATGCTCTTTAATATGCTCTATTGCTTGGATTTTTAGGGATTCCACAAGCTCTTTATTTTCACGAATTTGAAGCAAAGATTCTAAGGCTAAAAGGAGTCCTTGCAAATCTCTAGGAGCAAAAAGATAAGTATAACAATCTTGATTGAAATTTGCAATAATGGCACTCTCCCCACAATCACTCACAATCGGGATTGCCCCACTTGCCATTGCCTCTGCGATTGAATTTGAAAAACTCTCGGTATAAGAAGTTGAAAGAATACAATCAAAACAACGATAATACCGCTCTATATCCTTTTTTGCCCCTAAAAATAAAAAATGTTTTTCAAACTCACCCAAAATTGCTTGGCATTCTTGGAGAATAGTAGGATTAATTTTCCCTAAAGCCACAAAAACAATCGCGGAGTATTTTTGCAAAATCTCTCTTGCAGCCCGTGCTAAAAGTGGGTAATCTTTGATAATATCCATTCTTGCTGAAAGACCAAAAACAAAATAATCTTGAGGTATGTTAAGATTCTTTTTAAGCTCACAAGCTTCCAAATCCTGCCGATAAAAGCGATTTATATCAATCCCATTATGCACTACTGCTGCCTTTTCCATTGTATAATGATATTTTTTATAAAATGCTATGGCATCGCAGGAATTACAAATAATTCTATCTGCAAAAGGGCTAAAAAATCGCTGTGTGTAAAAATAAAGTTTAGAAAAAAAGGATAATGAACTCACCTCAATGCTGCTGGAGCGAAATCCCCAAACAATCTTGCATTGCTTTAGACTCGCAAAAAGACTAAAAAGATTCATATCAGGCATAAAAGAATAAATCATATTAGGAGAGTATTCTGCAATAACCTTGCGGTATCGTCTCAAAAATAAAAAATCACTTTTACCCTTTTTGTGAATACAAATAAAAGGGATTCCCTCTAAATCCGCCTCCAAAACACCGCCACCATAAAGTGTGCAAACAAGAATTTCAACTTCTGCTTGCTTTTGCAAGGCTTGTGCCAAAAGCACAAACTGCCGTTCTGCACCTCCTAATTCTAAAGAACGGATTGCTAACAAGATTTTAAATTTCTTCATCTTTAAGACTCTAAAAAATCTCAAACCAAAATTATCTTGCTACTTTTTTCAAAACTTTTCGTAAATCTTTAGCTTTGCTTTGAGGAATAATCACTTTCCAATTTTGGGGAGAAGTATCCAAAATCTCACTGCTAGCTTTTAAAGCAATACTAAGAACTACTTTTTTATTTTTTATCTCTTTACGCTCAACAACAATTCTACCCTCTTGCACATTTTCGCTCTTAAAAAAAATCGTATAAGCCTGATTATTCCGTGCTTTCATAGCCTTTTTAATGATTTTTCTTAAAGCTTTGATTTTCTTTTGAGGAATAATAACACGCCATTGTGGCTTTAAGGTTTCTTGAGGACTTTTAAGATTATCCCAAAGGGCTAAAGCAATGCTAATAGCCTCTTTAACCTTACCATCATTTTGGGGAATCTCGTGTGTGGCGACAATAATATTTCCTTGTGTTTCTCCCTTTGTTTCCAAAGGGATTTTGTAAGCAAACTCTTTAATTTTTTGCTTCATTTTGGCTTCGCTTTTTTACTTTTTTACTTTTTTGCTCACACTCTTGCTTTTTTTCTTTTTTATGTTGTTTATAATCCGCCCTAATTTCTTTCAAAATTGAACGCACTTCTTTAACTTGTGAGAGAGGAATATGCACTTTCCAAGCTTCTTCTTTGTCTTCTAAATTAACACTAATGCTAACTACTGGCTTACTTTCTGCACCATAAGGCTCTTTGATGATGGCAAATTTCATCTTACCTTTTGCTTCATTTAAATCAATTTCCTTAAAAATCTCAACCTCTTTCATAGCTGCTCCTTGCAAAAAAAACTAAACATATCTTATTATACCAAAAAAGATTATAATCCAATCTAATTTATGGTTAAACCACTATAAATTTAATTCTTTTTAAGCATTTTTTTAAACAAAGCTTGAAGCCGCAACCAATCATTAAGAGGCAAAAGCGGGTGTCCTGAATATTTACCAAAAGGAGGAACGCTCTTAGAAATCGCACCTCTTGCCCCAATTTGTGTAAATTCTCCGATATGCAAATGCCCAGCACTCCCACATTGTCCGCCCAAAACAACATTCCTACCTGTTGTGGTAGAGCCTGAAATACCTGCTTGAGAAACAATAATGCTGTATTCGCCAATCAAACAATTATGCCCGATTTGGACAAGATTATCAATTTTTGCTCCTTTTTTGATTCTAGTTTCCCCAAAAACCGCCCTATCCACAGAAGTGTTTGAACCAATCTCAACTTCATTTTCAATGACTACTCTACCATTATGATAAATCTTAATATGCTCGCCCTTTTGTGTATGAGCATAGCCAAATCCATCGCTTCCAATTACACTATTAGCGTGAATTCTAACCCTATCGCCTAAACTGCAATCATTATAAATACACACATTAGGAAAAATCACGCAATTTTGCCCTATTTTAACATTTTCACCAATAACAACCCCAGCACACAAAATACTATTCTCGCCAATTTCACTACCATTACCAATCGTAACATTAGAAGCAATTTGCACATTAGAAGCAATCTTTGGGGGAACATTTGAGGAAAATAGAGGTTTAGCAAATTTTTGAGTTAAATATGCCATTGCTAGATAAGGATTAGGAGTAACAAACGCATAAGAACTCTGCGGCAAAGCCTTAAGAAATTCTTTTCGCACTAAAATCACTTTAGCGTGCGTGTGTTTGATAGCCTCCAAATACTGCTCTTTTTCTAAAAAAGTGAGATGATTACTTTTAGCCTCTTTGGGGGATTCAATCTTGCTAATCTCAAGTGATTCAAATACGAGTGAATGCTGCTTCCACTCTCCTCCTTCAAAGTGCATTACTCTCTCAAGAATATCTTTTTCTTTAAGATATTGCACAATAGCATCAAGTTGCATTTTTATCCTTTAATTTGTTTCAATCGCTAAGATTCCACTTCGTGTAATATCCTTTGGTTTATAAATCTTAAGAGCTTGGAGCAAGCTCTCAATCCTTTGATAAGTATCGCAAGCCATAAAAATAGCGTATTTTTCATTTACTTCCAAAAGCTTACCTCCAAATCCAGCAAAAATTGCACTCAATTCACTTAAAGGTGCAGTATTAGGGAATTTCACCATTAAGGCTTCTTGCTCGATAATACTTTCTTCTTCTAAAACTTTCAAAACCGGAATAAGCTTATGGAGCTGCTTAATAATCTGCTCTAAAACTTTTGAATCCCCTTTGGTTGAAAGCGTGATTTTAGAAAGATTGCTATCAAGCATAGGAGCAACGCTTAAGGATTCAATATTATACCCTCTACCTGCAAATAATCCGCTAATTCTCGCTAATACGCCGTGTTCGTTCAAAACCGTAACAACGATGGTGCGTCTAGTCTCCATTATTATTCCTTATATTCTAATATCATATTAAACAATGCCCCACCCGTTGGCACCATAGGCAAAACATTCTCATATCTATCGATACGAACATCAATAATAGCGGGTTTATTAGATTTAATAGCACTTTTTAGGGCATTAACAAATTCTTGCTTACTTTCACAAACATACCCCACACCCCCAAAAGATTCTGCAAGTTTCACAAAATCAGGCTGTGAAGACAAATCTGTGTGTGAATAACGTTGCTCATAAAAGAAAGTCTGCCATTGTCTTACCATACCTAAATAATTATTATTTAAAACAATATTAATGACAGGGATTTTATTTTCTACACAAGTGATGAGTTCTTGAATATTCATTAAAATAGAACCATCTCCGGTAATATTAACTGAAATCTTATCAGGAAATGCCATCTTAGCTCCCATTGCTGCGGGTAGCCCAAAGCCCATTGTGCCTAAACCTCCGCTTGTAAGAAATTGTCTAGGAAAACTAAAAGGATAAAATTGTGCTGCCCACATTTGATGTTGCCCCACATCAGTGCTAATAAATGCTTTCTCTCCCAAGATTTCACCGCATTTAAGAATCACCCATTGAGGTTTTAGAGGTTTTTTAGAATCCTCAAAACCAAGAGGATGAAGCTTATTGTATCGCTCAAGTTGTTCCCTCCAAGGTAAGATATTTTTAACCTCAAATTTTTCTTGCACTAGGGGTAAGAGTTCCTCTAAAATATGGCTTATATCGCCCACGATAGGAAAATGGGCATTCACAATTTTGCTGATACTGCTAGGGTCAATATCAATATGGATAATTTGAGCATATTTGGCAAACTCGCTTAGTTTTCCTGTAACCCTATCATCAAATCTTGCCCCCAAAGCAATAATCAAATCTGCCTCACTCATTGCCATATTAGCTTGATAGCTCCCGTGCATTCCCACCATTCCTAATAAATCAGGGTGATTAAAAGGTAAAATGCCTTTTGCCATAAGCGTATCCACAGCAGGAATATGGGTGCTTTCACAAAATTTTAAAATCCAACCACTAGCATTAGAGGCAATACAACCTCCCCCTAAATACAAAAGCGGCTTTTTGGCTTCTTTTATGACTTGTGCGGCTTTTTTGATTTGTCGCAAATTCCCTTTATAAGTGGGTTTATAAGTAGGGAGCTTGATTTCATTAGGATAATTAAACTCATCAAAAGTAGCACTAATATCTTTGGGTAAATCAATATGCACAGGTCCAGCTCTCCCGCTCTTTGCAATATAAAAAGCCTCCTTTAAGATTCTAGGAAGCTCTTGAATGCTTTTAACCAAATAATTATGTTTTGTGCAAGGACGCGAAATCCCCACCGCATCAATTTCTTGAAAAGCATCAGTTCCGATTAATCCTAGCGGCACTTGTCCGCTAATAATCACTAAAGGAATTGAATCCGCATAAGCGGTTGCAATTCCTGTAACTGCATTAGTAAAGCCCGGTCCGCTTGTTACAATCGCAACACCCACTTCCCCACTTGCTCTAGCATAACCATCAGCAGCGTGAATGGCTGCTTGTTCATGTCTTGTGAGAATGTGTTTAAAAAATTTTTGTTTATAAATCTCATCATAAACATTGAGTGCTGCTCCACCCGGATAACCAAAAATCACTTTTACGCCTTCATTCTTCAAGGCATAAACCAACATTTCTGACCCATTTAAACGCATAAAAAATCCTAAAAATTTTTTTGATATTCTACTTATATTTTACTTAAAATAATAAGATAAGCCAAAGATTCCTCATCTTTTGTTTATCCTTGCTTATCTATCTTAATCAATCCTTAAATCTGATGCTATTTTATGCAATCTCTATACGATTTTTGCATTCTTTACACAATCCTTGCAAGGAAGGGGATTGTCGTGAGGCTAAAGCTTCTTGCAATGACAAATGTTTTTTGCAATTCCACTACTTTATCATTGCAAACTATCATTCCGTTATTGCAATCTTTTATTTCATCATTACAGGACATAAGCTAAAAATCTCACACCTTGCCCTTGCATTAATTTTGATTTTTTGCTAAAAGGTATTCCAAACCTTTCGTGAGACGATAATCAATCTCATTAGGATTAAGTCCTGCTAATAGCGTTGCAATCCCTAACCCACCGCTTTTTCCCAAAAGCACAAAACGCAAAGGCATAAAAAGATTTTTCACTTCAATGCCGTGAAAATCGGCAAAAGTTTGCAATTCTTCCTCGGCTTCCTTAACACTTGCGATAGGCTTTTGTGATTTTAAATAAATTTGAAAATCCTTCAAAAGATGACGATTGTTTTCATTATTGACTTTTTTGAGCATTTTTTCATCATAATTTTGAGGGGAATCAAGGCATTCTTTAAGGATTTGAGCAAAATCTAAGAGTGTCTTAGAACGTTCTTTAATTTCAGGATAAAGAATCGCTTGAGAGCGTTCGCTGGGAATTACCACACCAAAAGGGGCAAGTTTTTCATTAAGGGATTCAAAACTTAAAGCACTTAAATAATGATGATTGAGCCACAAAAGCTTTTCTGGATTGTAAGCTGAAGGGGAACTATTAAGATTAGCATCAAAGAGTTCTTGCATTTGCACAAAGCTAAAAATCTCTTGGTCGCCATAGCTCCAACCTAAACGCACCAAAAAATTTAATAAAGCTTGGGGGAGATAGCCCATTTTTTTATAATCCATAACACTCATTGCTCCATCGCGTTTAGAGAGTTTCTGCCCTTGGGGATTTAAAATCATTGGCACGTGATAAAATTTAGGGAGGCTAAAACCTAAGGCTTGGTAAATAATAATTTGTTTGGGTGTGTTACTCAAATGGTCATCGCCACGAATCACATCAGTAACACCCATTAAAGCATCATCAACAGCAACAACAAAATTGTAAGTTGGACTACCATCGCTACGAGCGATGATAAAATCATCAATCTCTTTAGCTGCAATTTTCATTTTCCCTTTTACCCCATCATCAAAACAAATCTCACCTTCCAAAGGAGCTTTTATCCGCACAACAGGAGTGATACCTTCAGGAGGAGTTCCTTTAAAATCACGATAACGATTATCATAACGCGGCGTTTGCCCTTTTGCTCTTTGCTCATCTCTTAAAGCGTCAAGTTCTTCTTTGCTCATATAGCAATAATAGGCTTTTTCTTCATCAATGAGCTTTTGTATGTATTTTTTATAAAGAGGGAATCTTTGACTTTGATACACAACTTCGCCATCATAATTAATTCCCACCCAATCAAAAGCTTCAATAATGGCTCTTGTAGCATCGACTGAATTTCTTGCTAAATCCGTATCCTCAATTCGCAAAAGAAACTTTCCGCCATTTTTTTTTGCATACAAATAATTAAAAAGTGCTGTTCTTAAGCCCCCTATATGCAAATATCCTGTGGGTGATGGGGCAAAACGCGTAACAACCTGTTTAGACATTGATTTTCCTCTATTAAATTTTTACGATTATAACATATCTAAATTTATACTAAAGATTTAAAGAAAGATTGCTAAGAAAAATCTAAAGAATTTTTTTGGGGTAACAACCAAAATCCCACATAGATTGCCACGAAAATCTAAAGATTTTCTCGCAATAACGAATGATTTTTCTTTTAACTTCAGTTAAATCACAAAATTTCATTATGGATTTCTCAAAACCCATTATCCAAACCCTAATTCTTTATAGATTTTTAGGGCATATCTGTCGCTCATTGAAGCAATAAAATCTGCACAAACTCGGTGGATTTTTCCTCCATTTTGGATTCTTTCTTGCCAATCTTTGGGCAACAAGCTTGGTTCATCACAAAAACATTCATAAAGACTTTTGATACATTTTTTTCCCAAATACATTTTGCGATTGATTTCCTCGTGATGATAGAGTCGCTCAAGCAAAACCACTTTAAGTTCCTCAATACTCTCTTGCATTTTTTGAGTGTGTGCAATCCGCACAGGCTCATTAGCCTTATAAATCGCACATTGTGGAGATTCTTGAGTAAATGGCGAAATATTCTCCAAAATATCATAAACCAAAAGGGTAATAAGCCTAGAAGTAAAGCGGTGGCGAAAAATCTTTTCTTCTTGGGTGATTTTTTCTTTCTCTCTAATATAAGCAATAACTTCAGAGGCTAATTGACTTGATTTTAAATCCTTAAAACTTATCAATCCGCATTTGATACCATCATCAATATCGTGGCTAAGGTAGGCAATCTCATCACTTAAATCTACAATAATCGCTTCTAGGCTTGGGTGAAAATCAGTTTTAAACAGACTTCTAAGAGAGGCGTTCAAAAAAGGTTTTTCATAAGGATAAGAATGCTTCAAAATCCCCTCTAATGTGCCAAAAGTGAGATTAATCCCTTCAAATTCCTGATAACGTTTCTCTAGGCTTGTTACCACACGGAATGATTGAAAATTATGGTCAAATCCACAGCGATAGCCGTATTTTTTCATTACCCTATCAAGCTCATCTCCTCCACAATGCCCAAAAGGTGTGTGTCCCAAATCGTGAGCTAAAGCAATGGCTTCTGCTAGATTAGCATTCAATCTCAAAGCTTCTGAAAGTGTCCTTGCAATCTGGCTAACTTCCAAAGAATGCGTTAAGCGGGTGCGAAAATAATCCCCGCTTTGATTGGGGAATACTTGAGTCTTGTATTCAAGTTTGCGAAAAGAGGAGCTGTGGATTATCCTATCCCTATCACGTCCAAAAGGTTCTCTAAAATCGGGTTTGAAATCATAAAAACGGGAATGAGGTTGCAAAGAAATCCTTTTTTGTTAATTATAACATTATTTGTATTATGCTAAGATTACTCCTGAAATATAAATCAAGGATTGAAAATGCCAAAAGCTCTTTTTGAGAATAATTATTTTAAAGTTTTGGTGCAACCCTTTGGGGAATACCAAACAAATTGTTATTTAGCTATCAATAAAGAACAAAAAAGTTTGATTATTGATGCGGGTATTGGGGCAACTTCTTGGGTGAGAGAAAATGCACAAAATCCCTTAGGGATTCTCAACACTCACGGGCATTTTGACCACACTTGGAGCAATGCTGAACTTAAAGAATGCTATCCTAAAACCCCTTTGGTTTGTCCCTATGAAGATGCTTTTATGCTTGAGCAAGATTGCTTTAGCTTGGGATTGCCTTTGAGCAAAGCCGATATTTTAGTAGGAGCAAACGAAGGGGAAAGGGCAAAAGAGTTTCAATCTAGCACCCAAAATCTCAAACGCACAAATTTCTTAACTTGGGATAATTTTGCTCTTAATTTTATTTGTTATCCCGGTCATACGCCCGGTTGCAGTGTGATTATATTATGGGATAAACGCGATGAAAAAAGCAAGGTAATGTTTAGTGGGGATTTTATTTTCAATCGCTCAATAGGACGCAGTGATTTTCCTTATTCTTCTAATGAAGCTATGAAAGCAAGTCTTGAGGCATTTTTAGAATTACAAGAGGATATGCCTATTTTTCCGGGACACGGGAGTGCCACGAGTATTAAAGCTGAACAAGCTAATCTACCCTTTTGGATTAAAAAAATCTAATCCTAATTTATTGCAAAATTCTTACTTGTCATTGCAAGTGCCAAAGCAATCTTAAATTTTATGGATTGTCAATTTTAGAGATTGCTGCGAGGCTGAAGCCTCTTGCAATGGCGAAATGGGATTGCTAAAACTTTTTCTTATTAGTATCTTCCATAATTTCTTTAGCGATATGCTCAACCTCATTAGAAATTTTGGAAGTCTCGTTGGCGGTTTGAAGATTATCGTGAGTGATTGTTTGTAATTGCCCAACTGCACCATTAATCTGTTCGATACTTTCGGTTTGCTGTTTGATAGATTGCCCCATATCAGCAATACCTTGCGAGAGGACATTAATATTAGCATCAATCTCATTAAGAGATTTTCCTGTCCTCTCAGCAAGTTTTCGCACCTCATCAGCTACTACTGCAAAACCTCTCCCGTGTTCTCCTGCTCTTGCTGCTTCAATGGCAGCATTTAAAGCTAAAAGATTAGTTTGGTCAGCAATATCGCGGATAATACTGATAATCCCTTTAATATCCTCACTTTGGCGGACAACTTCAGTGGCTTTATCGGAGACATTTTGCATTGAGCCTGTGATTGTCTCAATCGCAGTAGCAGTTTGCTCTAGGGAACTTGCTTGAGTATTAGAAGATTGAGTGAGCTGCTGCACCATATTTTCTAATTCTGTGGATTTTGTATTCAAATGACTAGCAAAGCTTGCAGAAGTATTAAGCATTTTTTTGATTTCTTCACCCAATGTATTAGTAACTTTTTCGACTTCACCTGAAGCATTTTTAACCTCTGTGGTAAAATCTAAATTACGATAAGAATCAAAAACTCTTTGGATTTCTACAATATTGCTTCCTATTTTACTTTGCATAACATCAAGCATTTTATTAAGCACTTCTTTAAGCTTGTTAAGTTGAGGATTGGCAGGATTTTCTACAATCCTAGCAGTTAAATCTCCCGCTTCAATTTTACTAGCTGTCTCAATGGATTGATTGACGGCAACGGAATCTTGTTCAAGACTTTTTTGAGTTCTTTGGATATTTTCATTAATTGCCATTGCCATACGCCCAAACTCATCATTAGCTTTTGGTCTAACAAGGAGAGGGGGATTCTCTGTTTCGTGATTAAGATATTTAAAGAAATTAATAAGTAAGCTAGAAATGGTATTAATTCTAGAAATAATTGCGGTGCGGACATACCAAATCAAACAAAGACTTATGACAATAAGCATTACAATAACACTGATTATAATGATATTTCTAAGCTCATAAACCGGTTGCATAACAGAATCAATAGGAGCGGTTACTGCAATACTCAACCATTTACCAATCCCTTGAATCTCAAAAGAAGAAAGCCCCACATAGCTTTCATCGCCCTTTAAATTTTTATATTGAAACACCCCATTTTTATGCTCTCTCATTGCGTCTAGCAGAATTTTGGAGCTAGGGTGTGGATTTAATTCTGAGAGATTTTTGGTAATATTTTGGGCATTAATGTGCATCGCAACAATACCTGCATCTGTCAAAACCGCACGGAAATCATCTTTAAAGACGGATAGATTATTGCTTGTGATAACCTCACCCATTGCGTGCAAATCCAAAAACATACCCGCAGCACCGATAAATTTGCCTGATTTATCTAAGATAGGAAAATTCACAGCGACACCAACAACCTCTCCCAAACCATTAACCTTTACTAAACGCGGGTCTCCCATTGAGGGCTTTTGGGTTGAAAAAACCCCTTTCACACTACCAAGGTCCATAAAAATAGGGTCGGGGGGAAGGACTTTTGTTTTTCCATTTTCTACCATAACGCTAATCATAATTTCACCGCTTGGGAGTCGGTATTGACTAGGAGCATTAGGGTAATCTTTCAAAATCACATAACCATAATTAGACCATTGATTGCTACTGACTGAAGAGCCTATTGCATCAGCGATTGATTCAACACTCACATTATCGGACGCTAAGTTACCCACAACAGGAACTAAGTTCTTAAGGGCTACAACTAATTCCCCAACATTTCCTCTTACATAGTTAGAGATTCTTAAAGCAACATTTTGTGTTAATTTATTAGCCTCTCGGACTTGAACTTCAGTTGAACTTCTAATGACTACTACGGACATAATAACCAAACAGACAATCATCGCAGATAAAATAAATCCAACAATTTTAACATTTAACCCTAATTTTGAAAAACCCATTTACCAATCCTTGCGATATTCATACTACTTAAGTGCAAAATTTAAGTAGATTAAAAGCTTTTATTTGAAAGATTAAAAATAAAAGCAAAGACAAAATAATACCATTAAAACAAATAATAATCAAGATTTAATAAATTTTTTTAAACATTGACAGAAATAATCAATATCAGCATTTGTATGGGAATAATGGGAATTCATTCGAATAAAACCGGGCTTTTCTTTAGGAGGACTATCAGGAAGTCCCAATAAATCGTGTCCATAGGGTCCCGCACAAGCACAACCTGCACGTAGCATTATGCCAAAATCTTGACTAAGGTTTTGAGCAAGTTTAAAAGGATTATGCCCTTTGAGATTAAAAGAAAAAATCCCCAAAGCATTAGCTTTCGGATTCCCATAAAGCACAATTTCAGGTTCATTTAAAAAAAACTCTAAAAGAACTTGATTGTGCTGTGCTTTTTGCTGCATTATCCATTCACAACCTAGCTCATTGCGTAGTGAATAAGCCAAACCTGCTTTGAGAAACTCCAAAATACCCGGTGTCCCTGCTTCTTCTCTTGATTCCTCATCGCTAAAATATTGCTGCGAGCTTCTTGAAACATAGCCAACAACGCCACCACCACTAAAAGTTGGAGGCAAACTTTTATCAATCAAGGCTTTTTTTATCACTAAAATACCGCTACTACCAATCCCACCTAAGAGTTTATGAGGTGAGAGAAAAGCCACATCGTAGTATTGTGAGGGAATATCAAAGTAAGGAGAGGAGCTAGACATATCAAAACACACAATCCCTCCTTGTTCTCTGATACGATAAGAAATCTCATCATAAGGCACAACAATCCCGCTAACATTAGAGGCTAAAGCCATTGAAGCAATAATCTTTCTCCCTTTACTTTGTGCCAAAAGTGTTTTGAGAGATTCCATACAAAAAAGCCCCTCACAATTAAGGGGAATCCTGACTACCTCGCAAAGTCCCTCCCTAAGACTAAGCTCATTGCTATGATGCTCATAAGGCCCAATAATCACTAAAGGTAGTGAGGATTTAAGTTTGGGATTATTTTTATCCACCTTTAAAATTTCTCGTGTTTTAGGAGGAATATAAATCCCTAAGAGTTCTTGAAATTTTTTCATCGCTGCACTTGAACCAAAACCACAAGAAATAAGGGCAAAACTTGAATCCAATCCTAATATTTTTTTGAGATTCTCTCGAGTTTTAGCATACAAAGCACTTGTAAATTCAGAATGTTGCGAACTTTCAGAATGTGTATTAGCATAAAAGGGTAAAAAATCCAAAATCCTTTTTTCTATCGGCAAATACGCAAGAGCACTCGCTGTCCAATCACAATAAAGCTTATCTTTAGGGAAAAGAATAGAATTTTTAAGGATTGAAACTTTTTGGGATTTTGTGCAAGACTCTAACAAGGGAGCAAAAAAATCAACTAAAAGTTCATTACCCATCAAGCTATCCTTAAATTCTATTTAATTCTATTGCTAATTTTACAAATATTAAATCTTTATTTTAAAGGTATTATATAGGAAAAAACTTACAATTTGCTTTTATAAATAGTTAGTTTATTTCCTGTTTCATCAAGATACAAAAGCCTATATAATTATTACAAGATAAGAAAACACAAAAATCCTAAAAAA
>JAFLSC010000022.1 GCA_022511145.1 Helicobacter sp. | reverse complement strand
TCATCAATCTTGCCACTTACCTTTTGGGCTAAATTTTCATCGGTTGTGATTAAAATCGAGCTTGCCATTTCATCGTGTTCAGCTTGAGAGAGCAAATCCCAAGCAATATAATCAGCATTTGCCTTACTATCAGCAAGAATCCCAATCTCGCTAGGTCCTGCTACCATATCAATATGAACATCGCCAAAAACAAGCTTTTTAGCTGTTGCCACATAAATATTTCCCGGTCCTGCGATAATATCAACTTTGGGAATCCCGCTAATCCCATAAGCCATTGTCCCAATCGCACTTGCCCCACCAATCTTATAAGCTTGGGTAATCCCACAAAGGTGCATTGCCGCTAGAAGTAAAGCGTTAGGTTGATTATGCGGTGTAGGCGTGCAAACAACAATCTCCTCAACACCCGCAACAAGAGCAGGAATCGCATTCATCAAAAGTGAGCTTGGGTAAGCTGCTTTTCCACCGGGAATATACAGCCCTGCCCTTTTCATCGGTGTAACTTTCTGCCCTAAAATCGTGCCATTTTTTTCAAAATCAAGCCAAGTTTTGGGCTTTTGCTTCTGATGAAAAGCAAAAATCCGCTCATAAGCACACTCCAAAGCCGCTTTCAAATCTTGATTAAGGCTATCATAGGCTTGTTTCATAGAATCTTTAGAGATTGTAAGCTCCTCTAAGCTCTTAGGATTCCACCCATCAAAGTTTGAAACCTGCTCTAAAACTGCCTCTAAACCTCTTTCTTTGATTGCTTTTAAAAGATTTAAGACGCGTCCTTGAACTTCACAAATATCCATTTCACCGCGTTTTAATAGGTTATCAAAATGAGTTTGAAAATCTTCTTGTTGCTCGTTTAAAATTAAAATATTTGGCATAAAGTCTCCTTAATGAAGTATGTATTTTAGCCTTTTAATGTTTAATTTTTTATTTTAAACAAGAAATCTTTTATTTTTCTTGCTAACTTGACACAATGAAATTTTTTATGGTAAGAAAATTTTTGTGATTTTTGGTAAAATTTGGATTAGAGGGTGTTTTTAGTTGGAGTGTTTCAAAGAAATTACTTGAATTTGCTTTTAAACTAGACTTTTTGAGCAAGTTCGATGAGATTGCCATCGGGGTCTCTTAGATAAATGCTTTGTAGCTTTGAAGTCGCACCTGTTCTCTCTACGATACCTAGCTCTATGGGATAGTTTTTGGCTTCAATCTCACTTTTTACTTGTGCAATATCCTCCACGATGAAGCATACATCAAGGCTACCATAGGTAGGAGCAAGAGCTGCGGGGGCAAACTCGCCCTTTTGTTGATGAATATTGATTTTTTGATTGCCAAATTTAAGGGCATACCTGCCATTACTTGAATCAAGCTGCATATTGAGGATATTTTGATAAAAATCTAGGCTTCTTTGGAGATTCTGCGTGGTTAAAACGATATGGTCAATACTTTTGATGTGAAACATTAGAAAATCCTTTTATTAACTTGGCACGATAGAGTTTTTACGAGCGGTTTTTTGGAGAGAGAAAAGAACTAAAAACATCAATATAGTATAAGCAAATGTTATAACTATGAATGGAGGATTATTTGGGCTATCATCAACCAATTTTCCTATAAAAGGATTTAAAGTAGCTACATTTACACCTATAGCTACCACAACACAGATATAACTAGAAACTATAAGAAAATATCTAAAAAATAATGAATTTAAACAAACTAGCCATAGATAAAAAATAAAAAATGCAAAAAATATCCCTACATTTAAGATAATACTAAAATTATCTTGCCCCTTTGGAATATAAATATTTAAATAGATTAAAGCACATAATAAAACCGATAAATACACGAACAAATTCCATAAATTTTTTAACACATCTTTTAAACCTATATTTTTAATTATTTTAAGGTCCATCATTTTTATATTTTTAAAAACCCCATAAAGCATTATCACAACGCCAATAAGACAAATAAGACATAAAAATATTAAAATGTGATTATGATATTGCTGTATGAATGAGGAGTTTATAATATTTTTCTTAATTTCTATAAAAAAGTATGTATCTAATGAATTAGCAGCATCAGTCTTATTAAAATTAATTTCATATCCTCCTATAAAAACAAACAAAGTATATAAAGCAATTAATAAAATAAGATTATTAAACACTTTTAAAAAATCCGTGTGATGGTCGCTTAATTTTCTATAAAATCCTAAAAGTAAAGAATCTATAAATTTGGTAAATTTTTCGGCATTTGCTTGCATTTCTTTTTCACTTATCTCTTTGCTACCTTTTTTATCCCAAATTGCTTTTAGCTCTATTTCTTTACAATATAATTCTACCTTATGAAAATTTGAGGCATCTAAAAGATTATTTTCTTTTATCAAAGCACTTTTAAAGACTCTAAAAGAATCTCTAAAGTCATTAGCAATATTTTCTAAATGTCTTTTATCTTGTTCGTCAAAAAACTTTTGATATTCTTCTTGTATTTTTTCTTTCAAATCCTCAAAATCAAAATTTAAATTTGCATTGACAAGATTTAAACTCCCTTTAAAAATAGCTTGAGAAAAATTTGGGACTTCCTCAAAAGTTACTCCATAAAAACACGCTATTTTTTCAAATTCACATTCGTGAAAGTCAGCATATTCACAAAAATGAGAATTGTTGAAATAAACATTGTCTTTAAAAGTAGCTTTTTTAATATTTAAATTTTCATCTCTAAAATCTACTTTACCTTCAAATGTAGCGAAACTAAAATCTGTTTCATTTTCAAAAATAGCTGCACTAAAATTTATTATTCCTGTAAATTTAGCTTGGCAAAAATCCACCTCTTTTTTAAATGTAGCTCTACTAAAATCTGTTTCGTTTTTAAAAATAGCTTTACTAAAATCTACTTTGTTTTCAAAAATAGTTGCATAAAAAATTGTTTCGTTTTCAAAAATAGCTTCGTTTTTAAAAATAGCTGCACGAAAAATTGTTTCGTTTTTAAAAATAGCTTTACTAAAGTCTGTTTCATTTTTAAAAATAGTTTCACTAAAGTCTGTTTCATTTTTAAAAATAGTTTCACTAAAATTTGTTATTCCTGTAAATTTAGCTCGAGAAAAAATTACTTTTTTTTCAAAAATGCAATCCTGAAAAGTAATATTTTTGGAAATATTATGACAATCTATTATAGATATTGTCTGTGCAAATACACAATGCCTAAATTCTAAATGAAAATTTTGTAAGAGTTCAGCTGTTAGTTGTTTTGGTATTTCTAGTTCTTTATTTTTATCTCCAAAAATCTGATAAACGATTTCTTCTTCAGTTTTAGTTTCCATAATAATTTTTTCATCTATCCCGAGTTCGTTTGCTATAAATTCTATGTTGGATTTTGAATCTGTCATTTTAACCCTCTATTATTTTAACTTCCTCTTTACTTAGATTATACAACTTATACACTAAATTATCAATTTGATTTTCTAGGGTAGTTGTGTTGGTAGCGGAATCTTTTGCTTTAAATTTTAAAATTTTATCAACTAAAGTGATGATTTGTTAGGTTTTTATTAATAGAATCTATTTTTAAATGGGTAAAGATTCAAACTCATAAAGATTTATATCATTATTTACACTTGTTTTTAAAAAAATCAATTTAAAAGTTTAGAGCTTAGAATTCAAACAAGGAGTTCTGCCTATAATTTTTACTTTTTTTTTCACTAGTCTTTATTGTTTTTCTTATTAAATCAATAAAATATTCAGTGTATCGATAAGAGGATATTTGATTTTTATACTTAAGCACAATGCCATATTTTTTATCAACGGGAGAATATATATTTTTATTATTGATTTTTTCTTGCCTTATAAGTTTATATTCTTCTAGCAGTTCTTTAAATTTTTTATCGTTAATTTGAAAATTTGATTCTTCTTTTAAAATTTCATATATTTCACTTAGTGAATAACCATTGTTTTTAGTATAAATTTCCATAATTTTATTCTTTAGCTCTTGGAAACCATTTTTTGACGATAAAGATTTCTCCTCTTTCTCTTGATTTAAATAAATTTCAATATCCTTTTTTTCATCTAAAATTTTTATGATATTTTCATATGTCCCTTTACTCTTGCCATTCCAAATACAATAACTAATATCGCAATCTTCAATCATTTTTCTATCTTTAAATTGTTGTTTTTCTCTTTGTTTATTTTTCTTATCATCAAGTTTTTCATCGTAATTGATATGCTTTAAACTAAAATCTCTACTAATACAATTTCTTGGTTTATCCCCTATATGATAAATTGTTACATTTTTATATCTTTTACCTAAATATTCTTGCACCATTTTATCAATGCCCTCAGCATCTCCTACTAGCACATCATATTTTTTTTCAATTACATCATCCAACTTTTTTTTAATAGTTTCATTGAGTTCTTTTATAGCGATCGAACCACATATAAATATTTTTTTCATTGCTTTACCTTAGTCTTTGTTAATGTTAAAACATATACATTATTTACTTGTCCTTTATTATGTAATGTTGTTGCAATTTCACTTAATGTTGCTCCACTTCTATATAAATCATCAAATAATAATATTTTCTTGTCTTTATACCTTAAATCACAACTAAAGGCATCTTTAAGCATATTTTTTCTCTCATTTATATCTTCAATAGATTTTAATTGCGGAGTTTCTTTAATCTTTTTAATATAATTAAAATCAACTCTTCTTTTTACTATCTTAGAAATATATTCAACGATAAAATACACGGGTTGAAAGTCTCTTTGTTTCGAAGAGGGAACGGGAACGATAACATCTAAATAAGGATAAACTAACAAATTTTTTATAGCTTCGCTGGCAATATCAGCTAAAATAATTGCTTTTTCTTTCTTTTCTATCATTGTTAGATTATTTGAATATTTAACATCATACAAAAGCTTACCAATTTCAGTATGATATTCTTCGTTAGTGTTATATTTACTAGAATCAGTATGAAAGTCTAAAGCCCCTCCCCATTTCCAATCTCCTATTAATCTCTCCATCAAACCCTCATAATTTCTAAAAAACTTTTTTAAATTGTATTTAAAATATTATTTTAATTGAGCTTAATTATATCATAGAATTTTTGAAAATTCAAACAAAACTTTAAAAATAATTTTTCTTTATTTTTATACACTCTCCAAAAAATTTATAAAATATACCATATCAAAATCTAAAGCAAATACACACAAGCAGCACAAGCAGTCATTATTTCCCTCTTTACATTCTCATCTCCGCACCGTCCTACTTTACCACATCTGAAAGTTGCAGTATCATCAGCGAAGAAGAGCTTAACTTCTAGGTTCGGAATGGAGCTAGGTGGGACCTCTTCTCTATAAGCACGAAGATGACAATGTAAAGATTATTCTTATAGCCTATCTACAATCTTATTGCTTTTAAAGTGTCTATTAATGCACTCTTTAAGGCAGTGGCTTATCATTTATTTAAGCCAAACGGTCTATTAGTAGTAGTCAGCTAAACATATTACTATGCTTACACCTCTACCCTATCAAGCAGCTAGTCTTGCTGCGACCTTCAGGGAAAGTTCATCTTGGAGTTGGCTTCACGCTTAGATGCTTTCAGCGTTTATCACATCCATACGTAGCTACGCTGCGATGCCCTTAGCAGGACAACAGCTACACCAGTGGTATGTCCATCCCGGTCCTCTCGTACTAGGGACAGATCTCCTCAACTTTCCTACGCCCACGGCAGATAGGGACCGAACTGTCTCACGACGTTCTGAACCCAGCTCGCGTACCGCTTTAAATGGCGAACAGCCATACCCTTGGGACCTGCTCCAGCCCCAGGATGCGATGAGCCGACATCGAGGTGCCAAACCTCCCCGTCGATGTGAGCTCTTGGGGGAGATCAGCCTGTTATCCCCGGGGTACCTTTTATCCTTTGAGCGATGACCCTTCCACACAGAATCACCGGATCACTATGACCGACTTTCGTCTCTGCTTGACTTGTTTGTCTTACAGTCAGGCTGGCTTATGCCATTACACTCTACTTGCGATTTCCAACCGCAATGAGCCAACCTTTGCAAGCCTCCGTTACTTTTTAGGAGGCGACCGCCCCAGTCAAACTACCCACCAGGCATTGTCCTACTTGAGGATAACTCAAGCTAGTTAGCCCACAGAAACATTAAGGGTGGTATCTCAAGGGTGGCTCCATCTCCACCGGAGTAGAGATTTCAAAGCCTCCCACCTATCCTGCGCATAATGCTCCCATAGGCAGTGCCAAGCTGTAGTAAAGGTCCACGGGGTCTTTCCGTCTTGCCGCGGGTAGGAGGAATTTTCACCTCCACTACAATTTCACTGAATCTCTCTTTGAGACAGCTCCCATCTCGTTACGCCATTCATGCAGGTCGGTATTTAACCGACAAGGAATTTCGCTACCTTAGGACCGTTATAGTTACGGCCGCCGTTTACTCGGGCTTCAATTCAAAGCTTCACCATGGGGCTGACTAATCCTCTTAACCTTCGAGCACCGGGCAGGCGTCACACCTTATACTTCCTCTTACGAGTTGGCAAAGTGCTGTGTTTTTGGTAAACAGTCGGGAGGGACTCTTTGCTGAGACCTACTTGCGTAGGCACACCTTATCGCGAACTTACGGTGCTAGTTTGCAGAGTTCCTTAAAGAGAGTTCTTTCACGCGCCTTAGAATACTCATCTCATCTACCTGTGTCGGTTTGCGGTACGGGCAATATTAGCTAAACTTAGAGGCTTTTCTTGGCACGACGATTTAAACAATTCTCCTCTTGGTCCGAAGACCTCAAAGAGCCTGTCGGGCTTGGGAAAAGGAAGCGGATTTGCCAATCTTCTTACTTGCACCCTTCGACTAACAATTCTATCTGTTAGCTTGTCTCAACCCTATGCGAACCCCATCGCACACTAATATTGGTATTGGAATATTAACCAATTTTCCATCGACTACCCCTTTCGGACTTGTCTTAGGACCCGACTAACCCTACGATGACGAGCATAGCGTAGGAAACCTTAGACTTTCGGCGAAGTGGATTCTCACCACTTTTATCGCTACTCATTCCTGCATGCTCACTTCTATTAGCTCCAGCACTCCTTACCGGTATACCTTCAACGCCAATAGAACGCTCTTCTACCACTGTGCATCAGCACAATCTACAACTTCGGTGTCTATCTTAGCCCCGTTATATTTTCAGCGCAGAATCACTAGACCAGTGAGCTGTTACGCTATCTTTAAAGGATGGCTGCTTCTAAGCCAACCTCCTGGTTGTCTGAGTAACTCCACATCTTTTTCCACTCAGAATAGAACTTTGGGACCTTAGTTGGTAGTCTGGGTTGTTCCCCTTTAGACGATTGATTTTATCACCCACCGCCTGACTCCCAAGATACGGCAATAGGTATTCGTAGTTTGACAGGGGTTGGTACCGCGGTGAGCAGCCCTAGCCCAATCAGAGCTCTACCCCCTATTGCTATCACTTGAGGCTATACCTAAATATATTTCGAAGAGAACCAGCTATCACCAAGTTTGTTTGGCCTTTCACCCCTATCCACAGTTCATCCCAACCCGTTTCAATGGGTACGAGTTCAGTCCTCCGGTGGGTGTTACCCCACTTTCAACTTGACCATGGATAGATCACTTGGCTTCGGGTCTGCAGCATCTGACTTAATCGCCCTTTCAGACTCGCTTTCGCTACGGCTTCGCGTTGGCTTAACCTTGCCAGATACCACAACTCGCAGGATCATTATGCAAAAGGCAGTCCATCACCCTGATAAATCATAGGGCTCTGAATGATTGTAGGCAAAGGGTTTCAGGTTCTATTTCACTCCGCTCACTGCGGTTCTTTTCACCTTTCCCTCACGGTACTGGTTCGCTATCGGTGTAGTAGTAGTATTTAGGGTTGGAGAGTGGTCTCCCCTGCTTCAGCCCGGATTTCACGTGTCCTGACCTACTCTGGATACTGCTACCTAAGCATACTCTTTCGCATACGGGATTATCACCCTCTGTGATGTGTCTTTCCAAACACTTCTGCTAAAGTATGCTCTTGGATATTGCAGTCCTCAACCCCAGTAGCAAGCTACTGGTTTGCCCTCTTCCCCTTTCGCTCGCCGCTACTAAGGGAATCTCTGTTGATTTCTTTTCCTCTAGCTACTGAGATGTTTCACTTCGCTAGGTTCGCTCCATTAAAGGTAATATGTATGACTACATATTGGGTTGCCCCATTCGGAAATCTACGAATCAAAGCTTCTTGACAGCTCCTCGTAGCTTATCGCAGTCTAGTACGTCCTTCATCGCCTCTACTACCCAAGGCATCCACCCTTCGCCCTTTTTAAGCTTAAAAAGTGATTTATTTGCCACTGCCTTAAGGAATGCATTTGTTAATCCTTTGTTTTAAATTTTAAAACTTGTTAGGAATGATTTTCTCTAATACTTAAGCTATTATTTTATTTCAGCTTTTTGCTTGCAATCTTTTCTTTTAAAGCGTTTATTGCCTTATACTTTGCAGTTTAAAACTTCTAAGACTTGGGCTTAAAAACAAAGATTTAAAAAACTAGCTTAATTTACAATCGTGATAATTGCAAAGCATTAAAGATTTTATCCTTAACCCTTTTAAAATCTTTTAGGATTTTTCCTTACATTTTTCTAAAGCAATCTTTGGTTTGTGATTGTAGTTTTTACTTTTAGGCTATAACAATAAGTTGTGAAATAACATTTAGAATCTTTTAGATTCTAATCTAAGGGTTAAAGAAAAACTCTCACTATAATATAATAATATAAATAAAGTATAAGGATTTAAAAATCCTTATAATAGAGAGTCTTTTAAAACCTTTAGATTAAAATCTAAGTAACTATCTTTAGCTATTCTAAGCAAGCTCTTATCAATCCTAAAGCTTATCCTTAAAACTCTAAGTTATTACAAACAATTTTTAACTTCTCAAATCTCTTGATTTGAATCTTAATCTCTTTTTTCAATTTCTTGATTTTAAGAGATTTTTGAAATTCTTGCTTTTTAAGAGATTCTTTGAAATCAATCTTACTTGTTTGCTTGTCTTTTATTCTTGCTTACTTTTGCTAAGAATATCATTAATATTCCTCTCAAGTGATTTCTTTTTAAAGAACATTGAGTGAGTAATTTTAAGCAATTTTAAGATTTTAATCTTTAAAGAGGATTTATTTTCTCAATCCTTATCTTCAAGATAAACTCTTTTATTTCTTTCATAATGATTACTGACTCATAAAGATTTTAGAGATTAAACTCTAAGCTTTAAACTTTTTCTTAAGGATTTGGTGGAGAATAGCGGGATCGAACCGCTGACCTCCTGCGTGCAAAGCAGGCGCTCTCCCAGCTGAGCTAATTCCCCATTCATAGCTTTTGATTTTACACTCTCTTCTTCTACAAATAGTTTATGACAGAAGCAGAATCTGTAAAATAACGCTATTTAATGATGGTGGGCTTAGGAGGACTTGAACCTCCGACCTCACCCTTATCAGGGGTGCGCTCTAACCACCTGAGCTATAAGCCCCTTTTATAATTTGAAGATTTTTTGATAATTTTTAATCCTACAAAAAATCTTTCTACACTTCTAATCCCCACCCCCAAAAACAAGTCTTTATTGTAGCGATAACCTCAAAGCCAAACAATCTCTGAAAACTAAGCAGGATTAAGAAGGATTCTTCTTTAAGCTAACAAACAAATGTTCGCTTCTTTTCTCTTGAAAGGAGGTGATCCAACCGCAGGTTCACCTACGGTTACCTTGTTACGACTTCACCCCAGTCGCTGCATCCGCCGTGGGCGGTAGCCAGTTTGGCATTCCGACTTAAGGCGAATACAACTCCCATGGTGTGACGGGCGGTGAGTACAAGACCCGGGAACGTATTCACCGCAACATTGCTGATTTGCGATTACTAGCGATTCCGGCTTTATGTAGTCGAGTTGCAGACTACAATCCGAACTGGGAGATGTTTTTGAGATTTGCTCCACCTCGCGGTATTGCTTCTCTTTGTACACCCCATTGTAGCACGTGTGTAGCCCTAGGCGTAAGGGCCATGATGACTTGACGTCATCCTCACCTTCCTCCTCCTTACGAAGGCAGTCTCCTTAGAGTGCTCAGCCGAGCTGTTAGCAACTAAGGACGAGGGTTGCGCTCGTTGCGGGACTTAACCCAACATCTCACGACACGAGCTGACGACAGCCGTGCAGCACCTGTTTTCAAGCTCCCCGAAAGGCACTCCACTATCTCTAGCAGATTCTATCAATGTCAAGCCTAGGTAAGGTTCTTCGCGTATCTTCGAATTAAACCACATGCTCCACCGCTTGTGCGGGTCCCCGTCTATTCCTTTGAGTTTTAATCTTGCGACCGTACTCCCCAGGCGGAATGCTTAATGCGTTAGCTGCATTACTGCCCTGACAAGCAAGGCAACAACTAGCATTCATCGTTTAGGGCGTGGACTACCAGGGTATCTAATCCTGTTTGCTCCCCACGCTTTCGTGCATGAGCGTCAGTAATGTTCCAGTAGGTCGCCTTCGCAATGAGTATTCCTCTTGATCTCTACGGATTTTACCCCTACACCAAGAATTCCACCTACCTCTCCCACACTCTAGAAAATCAGTTTCAAATGCAGTTCTATGGTTAAGCCATAGGATTTCACATCTGACTTGATTTCCCGCCTGCGCACTCTTTACGCCCAGTGATTCCGAGTAACGCTTGCACCCTCCGTATTACCGCGGCTGCTGGCACGGAGTTAGCCGGTGCTTATTCGTGAGATACCGTCATTATCTTCTCTCACAAAAGGAGTTTACAATCCTAAAACCTTCATCCTCCACGCGGCGTTGCTGCTTCAGGGTTTCCCCCATTGAGCAATATTCCCTACTGCTGCCTCCCGTAGGAGTCTGGACCGTGTCTCAGTTCCAGTGTGTCCGATCACCCTCTCAGGCCGGATACCCGTCATAGCCTTGGTAAGCCATTACCTCACCAACAAGCTGATAGGACATAGGCTGATCCTTTAGCGAAATTCTTTCCCCCGTAGGGAGTATCCAGTATTAATCACCATTTCTAGTGGCTATCCCAGACTAAAGGGCACATAACCTATGCATTACTCACCCGTGCGCCACTAATCCACTTCTAGCAAGCTAAAAGCTTCATCGTTCGACTTGCATGTATTAGGCACGCCGCCAGCGTTCACTCTGAGCCAGGATCAAACTCTCCAAAATAAAATAGAGAGTTGCATTCATTGATAGAAGCAAACTCTCCCAAAGTCTTACCCAGTTTTTTATCTATTAGATAGTAATTAACTTAGGGTAGGACTTAAAAGCCTTTAGGCTAGATTGGATTAAGTTTGTCCTAAAATCTCAAAATCTTCAAGTATTGGTTTGCGTTTTATTGTTTATAAAACTACAAAGTATAAATGAGTTGTAATGATTTTAGAAAATAAATTAAGAAATGAAGTTTCCTAATCTTTTTCCTGCTTAGTTGTCAAAGATCGTTTAACTTTAAAATCTTATGTCTATATCACTATTTGGGATATAATAAAATTTAAGTTAAAGAACAACCTCTTTGCTTTTTACTTGATTTCTTGTTTTTGCTTTATGGCTTTTATCTCTTTTTTACCTTTCAGATTGATTTGTTTCTTTAGGTTCTTAAGAGAAATAATTTAAAGATGAAATCTAAGCCTCTATTAGAGATTCAGATACTTTAAAGACAGAGTCTAGTCTCTGTGAATCTTAAAATATCTTTAGAACTTATCTTGACTGCTACAAAGCAAAAAACAACAAAATGCAAAATATCGTGCAAAAAAGGGAATTGAAATTTTAGCATAATGAACTTAAGGGGAGCTGAAAGAGGGGGGAGAGTTTGAGGGAAGTTTTTTGGAAAAGGAGAGCGAAAAAGGTTGGGTGAGGGAGAATTTGTGGGAGAAAAGATTGCCGCAAAAATTTTAAATTTCTTGCAATGGCATTTTTTCTTGCCATTACAAGGTGATGATTGCATCATTATAAAAGTAATCTTGCTTAAAAGATTGCTACGAATTCTTGTAAACTCTTACAATGACAAAAGGGATAAAAAAGAATAGAAAAGGTGCTAAAAACACTATGTTTAACATTACAACAATAAAATAAAATTTAAACTTGGTTTTGTATGGAAACGCAAAGTGCATCAAATATCAAAAGTAGGTGATGGAAGAAAAATACTTTGGAAAAGTCTTGGATTTTACCTCAAAAAAGCAAATTAAAGAAATTTAAATGACAAAATTTAACATTTACTAAAAACTCGATTTTATCAAAAATATGGAAAAATATGGATAAGCAAAAATACGAAATTATGATTATTTTATTCTTGTTTTAATCAAAAAATGTTAAAATACTAGCTTTATTTTTACCCCAAAAGAGAAAAAATGCTAGATTACAAGACTTTACGCCCTTTTCTTTTTAAACTTGAGCCAGAAGAAGCTCATAAAATCATAGAATGCTTATGCCAGATTGCCCCTAAAATTCCTATGCTTTTAGCCGCACTCTCAAAGCGGTTTTGCATTCAAGATGAAGCCTTAGCTCAAAATATCAATGGGCTAGATTTTTATAATCCTGTAGGCTTAGCAGCAGGATTTGATAAAAATGCTTTAATGATAGAATCCTTATGTGCTTTGGGATTTTCTCATTTAGAGCTAGGAGCAGTTACACCCTTTTTGCAAATCGGAAATGAAAAACCCCGCCTTTGGAGGCATATTCAAGAAGAATCCCTCCAAAATGCAATGGGATTTAACAATCAAGGGGCAGAAATTATCGCTCAAAGGCTTGAGCAATATTATCCCTTTGTGTTACCCCTTGGCATTAATATTGGTAAAAACAAAACAACTCCTCAAGAAAAAGCCCAAGATGATTACATCACTCTAGCACAAAAATTCAAAGATATTAGCGATTATTTAAGCCTTAATCTCTCCTCGCCCAACACCCCAAATCTTAGAGATTTGCAAAATGAAGCCTTTATTAATGAGCTTTTAAAATCCCTGATTGCTTTTTATCCTAAGCCCATTTATCTTAAAATCTCACCTGATTTAGCGATAGATGAGATTTTAAAACTCTCTGAAGCTGCAATTAATGCGGGGATTAAAGGACTAATTTTAACAAACACAACCCTAGATTATAGTTTGGTTGCTAACCCTAAAGAAAAAGGTGGAATCAGCGGAAAAGTCCTTGCTAACAAGAGTAAAACAATCCTCAAAGAAGTCGCCAAAGCCTTTTACAAAAAAACGACACTTATTAGCGTGGGAGGCATAAGCAACGCACAAGAAGCTTATGAGCGTCTTAAACTTGGAGCAAGTTTAATCCAAGTTTATAGTGCAATGATTTTTGAAGGTCCAAGCCTTGTTTTTAATCTTAATAAAGGGATTTTGGAGCTTCTTAGACAAGATGGCTTAAACCATATTCAAGAAGCTATTGGTGTAAATCTATGAGATTGCTAAGATTTTTATGTTATTTTTTTAGTTTTTTATGTTTAACAGGAGTTTTAATGGCACAAAACAGCACTTTTAAATCCTCATTACCCAAGCATTATGCCTCAACTTTAAAAAATGGTTTAGAAGTTGTTATTATCCCGATGAATAACCAAAGCGGTGTGATTACCACTGACATTTTTTATAAGGTAGGAAGTCGCAATGAGACAATGGGGAAAAGCGGAATAGCTCATATGCTTGAACATCTTAATTTTAAATCAACCAAAAACCTAAAAGCAGGAGAATTTGATAAGATTGTTAAAAGTTTTGGTGGAGCAACAAACGCTTCAACAAGCTTTGATTATACGCATTATTATATCAAATCAAGCACACAAAATCTCTCACGCTCATTAGAGCTTTTTGCTGAACTTATGCAAAATCTCAAACTCCAAGATGAGGAGTTCCAACCTGAACGCAATGTGGTAATGGAAGAGAGACTATGGCGGACAGATAATAATCCTATGGGTTATTTGTATTTCAGACTTTTTAATACCGCATTTGTTTATCACCCTTATCATTGGACACCTATTGGCTTTATTGATGATATTTCTCATTGGGAAATACAAGATATTCGGGATTTTCATAAAACTTATTATCAGCCCCAAAATGCTGTGATTGTTATTGCTGGTGATATTGATGAAAAAAAAGCCCTCAAGGAAGTTAAAAAATATTTTGAATCTATCAAAAACACAACGCCTACAATCCCTAAACTTTATACCAAAGAACCCAAACAAGATGGAATGCGTAGGACAAAAATCCACAAAACTTCAGAAGTTGAGATTTTGGCATTAGCCTATAAAATCCCACCTTTCAATCATCAAGACCAAATCGCCCTTAGTGCAATTAGTGAAATTTTAAGCGGTGGGAAAAGCAGTCGGCTTACTAGTGAATTAGTCGATAAAAAGCGGATTGCAGCTGAAATTTATGCGTATAATATGGATTTGATTGATGAGGGCGTCTTTTTATTTATGGCAATGGCAAATCAAGGTGTAAGCCTAGAAAAACTTGAAAAAGAGATTTTAGCCCAAATTGAAGCGATTAAAAAAGGTAAAATCACTCAAAGAGAACTTGATAAAATCAAAACAAATATGAAAAGTAGCTTCCTTTATAGTTTGGAATCAAGCAGTAGTGTTGCAAGTCTCTTTGGAAGCTATTTAGCAAAAGGAGATTTGCAAGCTTTATTAGATTTTGAAAAAAATTTTGATAATCTAACATTAGAAGATATTATTCAAGTAGCCCAAAAAACTTTTCAGATTGAAACAGCTACTTTGGTAACTCTGCAAAAATAAGGGATAAGAATGAAAGTAAATAATCCTCCAAGTGGGGCAATGACAGCTTTAATCACACCTTTTAAAAAGGGAAAGGTAGATTTAGCTAAGTATGAAGAATTAATTATACGTCAAATCCGCCACAATATTGATGCGATTGTGCCTGTGGGGACAACGGGTGAATCAGCCACTCTAAGCCACAAAGAGCACAAAGAATGTATTGAAGTCGCTCTTGGAGTCTGTAAAAAATATGGGGAAGGGAAAGTCAAAGTCCTAGCCGGTGCAGGGAGCAACTCAACACAAGAAGCTATTGAATTAGCAAAATTTGCTCAAGATTGTGGGGCTAGTGGGATTCTTTGTGTAACACCTTATTATAACAAACCCACACAAAAGGGGCTTTATGAGCATTATAAACAAGTCGCACAATCCCTAGAGATTCCTCTAATGCTCTATAATGTCCCCGGAAGAACAGGCGTGAGTCTTGAGAGTACAACGATATTGCAACTCTTTAGAGAGGTAAAAAATATTTATGGTATCAAAGAAGCAAGTGGCAGTATTGAAAAAATCATTGAATTAAGTTCTAATGAAGAAGAATTGATGATTGTAAGTGGCGATGATGCGATTAATTATCCAATTTTATGTTGTGGCGGTTTGGGTGTGATTTCTGTAACTTCCAATCTCCTGCCCGATAAAATCGCCTCTTTGGTGCATTTAGCAATAAAAGAAAACGATTTCAAAAAAAGCTGTGCTTTAAGTAATGCCCTTTATGCTATTAATAAAGCCCTTTTTATCGAGAGTAATCCAATCCCTATTAAAGCAGCAATGTATCTTAGCGGATTGCTAGAGACTTTAGAGTATCGTTTGCCTTTACTTGCACCTAGCAAGGAAAACCTAAAAACATTAGAAAAAATATTAGAAAAATATGAGGTAGTTCAATGAGTTTTGCAAAAAGTTTTGAAGGAAAAACATTAGTAATTAGTGGTGCAACGCGTGGAATTGGTAAAGCAATCTTATACCGCTTTGCCAAAGAAAAAGTCAATATTGCTTTTACTTACAATAAAAATGAGGAAGAGGCACAAAAAATCATTCAAGAAGTTACATCGCAATACAAAATCAAAGCCAAAGCCTATCCTCTTAATGTGCTTGAACCAGAAACCTACAAAGAGCTTTTTTTAGAGATTGATAAAGATTTTAATCGGGTAGATTTTTTTATCAGTAACGCAATCATCTATGGCAAAAGTGTAGTAGGAGGATTTGCACCTTTTATGCGACTTAAGCCTAAAGGCTTAAACAATATCTATACTGCCACCGTTCTTGCCTTTGTTGTTGGTGCTCAAGAAGCCGCTAAACGAATGCAGCAAGTTGGTGGAGGAAGCATTATTACACTAAGTTCGACAGGCAATCTTGTTTATATGCCTAATTATGCAGGACACGGAAATTCTAAAAATGCCGTAGAAACAATGGTAAAATATGCGGCAATGGAATTAGGAGAATTTAATATTCGCGTTAATGCTGTTAGTGGTGGTCCTATCGACACTGATGCCCTCAAAGCTTTTCCTGATTATGCTCAAATCAAAGCCAAAGTGGAGGAACAAAGTCCGCTTAATCGTATGGGGCAACCTCAAGATATAGCAGGAGCGTGTTTATTCTTATGCGATGAAAACTCAAGTGCGTGGCTTACAGGACAAACTATTGTGATTGATGGGGGGACAAGTTTCAAATAAATGTTAAGTATCAAAGCTTTACCTAATCTTTTAACTATTTTAAGAATCTGTTTTGCTTTTTTACTGCTTGCAATTTTACTTTATGGGGATTTTTTGCTCCCTCCACCTATTCACCCAAGTTGGATTAATTATTTTGCGTGCCTAACATTTTGTGTAGCAAGCATTACTGATTTTTTTGATGGCTTTATTGCAAGACATTATCAAGCTTATAGTGTTTTTGGGGAAATCTTTGACCCTTTGGCTGATAAACTCCTAATGCTTGGTGCTTTTATTGGTTTGCTAGTTTTGGGGAGAGCTAATGCGTGGGCGGTTTTTTTGATTTTAAGTCGGGAATTTTTTATTACAGGCTTAAGAGTGGTTGCGGCGAGTAAAGGTGTGCGAGTAGGGGCTTCTTCTTTAGGAAAATACAAAACAGGATTGCAAATTACTGCGATTGCTTTTTTATTGATGGATTATTCTTTTGCAAGTCCGACTTTATGGCTCGCTGTGGCTTTGACTTTATATTCAGGCTATGATTATGTTAAAATGTATGCGAAAGCAAGGTGATTTATGGGAATTATAGGTTCAATTTTAGTTTTATCTTTTTTAGTTTTTTTTCACGAATTAGGACATTTTCTAGCGGCAAAATGCTTTGGTGTGCGAGTTCTTGCCTTTAGTATAGGTTTTGGCTCGCAAAAACTTTGGAAAAAACAAATCGGTGATACCGAATATTCTTTGCGTCCTATCCCTTTGGGTGGCTTTGTCTCACTCAAAGGACAAAGTGATTTTGACCCCAAACATAGGAATTATGATAGCGATAGCCTCTATGGGATTGCTTACTGGAAGCAATTAGTAATTTTGGCAGCAGGTTCTTTTTTTAATCTCCTCTTAGCCTTTTTGCTTTATATTATGGTAGGACTTTTAGGACAAAATCAACTCCTAGCTGTGATTGGTGGTGTCCAAGAAGGTAGCCCTGCAGCTTATGCCCAACTTAAAGAAAATGATAGGGTTACTTTTGTCAATGGAAATGCTATTAAAACTTGGGAGGATTTAAGCGAGAATATCGCTCAATCTAAGGGTGAAATAACCTTAACTTTTATACGAAATAATCAAGAATTTACCACCACATTAACACCCCAAATAGGCGAATCCAAAAATCTTTTTGGTGAGGTAATTTTACGCCCTTTGGTGGGTATCAAATCCAAAGGGGAAATGGGGATTGTGCGGTATTCTTTGCTTGAGAGTGTGCCTTATGCTTTTAATCAAACACTACAAGCTGGGACACTTATTTTACAAGGAATCGGAAAACTTTTTTCAGGTATTGTCCCCCTTAGTGAAGTAGGAGGGGTTGTTTCTATTGTCTCTATTACCAAAAAAGCCACGGAATTAGGCATTGTTACACTTTTTGTTTTCACAGCATTAATTTCTGTCAATCTTGGGATTTTAAATCTCCTCCCTATTCCTGCCCTTGATGGTGGGCATATTCTCTTTACACTCTATGAGATGATAACCCAAAAAACACCGAGTCTTGAAACTTTTTACCGCTTAACAATGGCGGGTTGGGTTATACTTTTTGGACTTATGGCTCTTGGACTCTATAATGATATTACAAGAATTGCTAGTGGCACGATGCCTTTTTAATCTTTAAGAAAGGAATGATATGGGCTTAAATGAAAATCTAATTCAAGCAATTGAAAAAATCGAGAAAGCTCGAGTCCGCACTGATAGGCATAGAATCGTGCGTCTTGTAGCAGTTAGCAAGTATGCAACTTCACAAGAAATTCAAGCCCTTTATGAATGCGGACAAAGGGCTTTTGGGGAAAATAAAGTGCAAGATTTACAAGAAAAATCTGATAAACTCAACAATTTACCTTTGGAGTGGCATTTTATAGGGACACTCCAAAACAATAAAATTAACGCACTCTTAAAGCTCAAACCCACTTTACTTCAAAGTTTGCATTCCTTAAACTTAGCCTATGAGCTTCAAAAAAGGCTAGAGAGAGATAATCTCACCCTTAAAGCACTTTTGCAAGTTAATAGTGCCAAAGAAGAGAGTAAAAGTGGATTTCTCCCTGAAATTGCCCAAGAATCCTATCATAAAATCCAAGAAGAATGCCCCAATATCAAACTTTGTGGAATTATGAGTATAGGAGCACATACTCAAGAGACAAAAATAATCCAAAAAAGTTTTGAGGTAAGTTATAAGATTTTTGAATCACTCAAAACAAGAGGAGCGAAAACCTTGAGCTTAGGAATGAGTGGGGATTTTGAACTTGCTATTGCGTGTGGGAGTAATTGTGTGCGACTTGGCTCAATTTTATTTAAAAACGCTTAATCAAACAAGTAGTAAAAATTGCTTTCTTGATAAATTGAGATTAATTAAAGGAAAACTATGGAACAAGGGGCTGTAATTTGGATTTGTGGATTAGCAGGTAGCGGTAAAAGCACGATTGCTTCAGCACTTTACAAAGAATTAAAAAAAGATATTCCCCATATCGTGCATTTAGATGGTGATGAGATACGAGATTTGTTAGGTTTTTGTGGTTATGACAGACAAGGACGCATTAAGATTGCATTAAAATATTCCAAACTCGCACATTTTTTAAGCTCGCAGGGTATTTTTGTCATAGTAAGCACTATTTCACTTTTTAATGAAATTTACACTCACAACCGAGAGACACTCAAAAACTATCGAGAAATTTTTATCCAATGCCCTAAAGAGGAGCTATACCGACGCGACCAAAAACAACTTTACAGCAAAGCTCTAAAAGGCGAGATTCAAAATGTTGTTGGGGTTGATATTGCTTTTGATGAACCCAAACCTCACATTGTCGTTGATAATCATAAACAAGATAATCTACAAGGCAAAGTTGCTGATATTATTAAACAACTTAATCTCAAAATCTAATTACTTAACAGAAGTTAAGGTATCAATTACCGCCCAAACTTCCTCTTTATTAAGATGCTCGCCCATAGGCAAAGAGAGGATTTTATCCTGCCATAAAGTCGCTTTAGGCGTAGGTGTCTCTCTCACATAGTTTTGATTGTTAAAAGCCGGGGTATTAGGCAAAGCTATAGGGTAATGCAAACCTACTTCAATATCTTTTGAGCGTAAAACTTCCATTGTATGTTCTCTATTTTCACACCGCACAACAAAGAGATGCCAAACGCATTCAGTGTCTTCCTTAACATAAGGTAAGATAAAATGGGAATCTCTTAACCCCTCAAAATATAGCTTAGCAACTTCTCTACGTTTTTTATTCCAAGAATCTAAATGACGCAATTTTACCCTCAAAATAGCCGCTTGAATCCCATCAAGTCTTGAATTTCGCCCTACAATTTGGTGTTCATATTTTTTTAATCCCCCGTGATGGGCTATTTTAGTGCATTTTTCTATCAAATCTAAATGAGTACTCACAATCATACCCCCATCACCATAAGCCCCTAAATTTTTTCCCGGATAAAAACTAAAGGTTGCAATATCCCCAAAAGTTCCTACTTTTTGTCCTTTATATTTTGCTCCGTGTGCTTGAGCGCAATCCTCAATCACCTTTAAAGAGTGCTGTTTAGCTAGCGTTAAGATTTCTTCCATACAAGCAGGTTGCCCGTAGAGATGAACAGCTAAGATTGCACTTGTTTGGGGAGTAATTTTAGCTTTTAAATCAGCAATATCGAAATTATAATCTTCCTCGCAATCCACAAAAACAATCTTTAAGCCATTCCTCACAACCGCTTCAGCACTTGCTGCAAAAGTGTTAGCAGGGACTAAAACTTCGCTCCCTTTAGGTAAATCCAAAGCCTCAAAAGCAATCTCTAAAGCATCAGTTCCATTAGCTACACTTAGAGATTTCACATCCCCGCCAAGAAAATGTGAAAATTCCTCTTCAAAGGCTGAAACTTCCTTTCCGCCTACAAAGATGCTATTTTCAATCACACGCGAAATTGCTAAATCCACCTCTGTTTTGATTCCCAAATATTGTTTGTGTAAATCCAAAAATTTTACTTTCATTGCCTTTGCTCCTTTATCCTATTTTTGAAATTAACTCTAAAGCTTTAATGACTGATATTATCCCTTTGTGATTTTCTTTGGGGATTTGTTTGAACACAATAGAGTGGTAAAAAAAATCCACCGAGTTACTCAAAGACATATTAGTTGGTAAAGTGGGGATTTCTTCCTCTCCGTATTTATATTCCACCATTTTTTCATAGAGTTTTGCTTTTTCAAACTCTTCATTTAAAATCACACCGGCATTATAAAGCTTGATTTTTTGTGCCTTTGTATCATCATAAAAAGCTGTTAGCTTTGTCCCCCCAATAATCATTTCTCGAATCTTTATCGGACTAAGCCAAGAAACATTGAGTCCAACTAAAACTCCATTTTCAAGCTCAATATTAACATCACCAAAAGCACTATTAGGAAAACTACCATATTTTTTAGTAAAGGCTGAAGCTCGCTTAATATCCAATCCCACGAGATTTTCAATAATAGATAAATCATGAACTGCCAAATCCCACAAAACATCAACAGCACTTTGAAACAAACCCAAATTAATACGGCGTGAATTAATATAAATAATATCCCCAAATCTTTGAATATTATTTTTGAGATACTTAACAGGTTCAGAATAAACAAAAA
Organism: Helicobacter sp.; assembly: GCA_022511145.1. Lineage (GTDB taxonomy): Bacteria > Campylobacterota > Campylobacteria > Campylobacterales > Helicobacteraceae > Helicobacter_D. Next base: position 8,800 of record JAFLSC010000022.1, on the reverse strand, counting down.
CGTGATCTACCATTGTGATGAGATTCTTTTTATCAGCTAAATTAATCAAAGAATAAGCCTTATCCAAACTTGTTGTGTAAGGTTTCTCCACAAAAGTATGTTTTCCAGCCTCTAAACTTGCATAAGCAATTTTATAATGACTTTGTGGAGGCGTGGCAATAAAAATTGCTTCAATCTCATTATCTTTTAAAATCTCCTCATAACTCTGAAAAGTTTTAAAAGAGTATCTCTCCTTAGCTGCAAGCATTCGATCTTGGTTTAAGTCAAAAATACTATAGAGTTCTAAATTTGTATTAGCTTCAATTGTTTTTGCAAGATTAATCCCCCAATACCCATAGCCAATTAATGCAACTTTCACTCTTTCTCCTTTATTCTAATACTCGAATCAAACAAGCAGGATTCCCCGCATAAATACCTTTTTGTGTAATATCTTTAGTTACTACACTCCCTGCACCAATGACTACATTATCACAAATTTTTACCGGCAAGATTGTTGCATTAGAGCCAATACTCACATTATTTCCAATGATTGTTTCTCTCCATAGCTTAGAATCATCGGCAGGTTTTCCCTCACTGAATAAATCATTAATAAACATTACACCGTGTCCAATAAAACAAGATTGACCAATACTTACTAGCTCACAAATAAAGCTATGACTTTGAATCCTACTTTTTGCCCCGATTTTAACGCCTCTTTGAATCTCCACAAAAGGACCAATAAAAACCTCATCGCCAATTTCACATTCATAAAGATTGCTAGGTTCAACTATTTTCACATTTTCTCCAAATCTCACATCACGAATCTGACTTTTCATTATCACAGGCTTGTATGAAGTAGAATTTTCTTCCCCCAATAAAGCAATAGGGTGATGGAAATCCGGGCATCGCTGTAGCACGAATAATTTTCTCAATTAGCACCTCCCCCCCCCCACATATTTCAGCAAGGTTGATATATTTAATCTTTTCAATTTCTTTGCGTAGATGAAATTCTCTTTTTTGTGCAGGAATTGAACTTTGAGGGATTAGACTAAAACGCCCCAAAATCAGATTCTCTAAAGATTGTGAAAATAACTCCACTCCATAAGTATTTGCTAGGCTCACTAACTCATCAACAAAACAATTTGGAGGAATTTTAAAACGTTTCTCAAAAATCATATCCCCGCTATCAATTCCCTCTTCTAAGCGATGAATACTCACACCAAATTCCTTATCATCATTTAAAATCGCAAAAGTAAATTGATTACACCCACGATATTCAGGCAGAGGTGCTAAATGTAAATTAAAAGCCATTTCTTTTACACACGCTAAATGCTTGGGTTTCAAAATCTCGTGATACTGCACACTAAAGAGTAAATCACAATCCAAATCTAAAAGCTCATCAAGGTTTTCTAAAATCTTTAAGCCCTTAGTCTTGCAAAAATCCCTTATTTCTTTACCCCTTGATGACACTCCCACAGCAATAATTTCACACTCAAGCTCATTTTGCCGCTTAAATAACTCTTCTAAACATTTTTTTCCTATGGCTTTTCCACCTAAAAAAACGATTTTTTTCATTGTTTGTATCCTAGTTTGCATTTTTGTGGCTGAAATCGCAAAAAGACTTCTTTGCCTGTCTCGATAGATTCATACATCGCTGTAATTAATTCCAAACTTTTTCTTCCCTCTAGTCCATCAACTAGAGCTTTGGTATTATTTTCAATGGCACCAATAACGTGCATATAATACTCTTTATGCCCAAACCCATAGACATTAGGAGGATTAGTTGAATATTTTTCAATCACTTCTTTATCAGATTCTAGGGGATTAACAAAATTCCAATGTTTAATTTCATTAACTGCAAATCCTCCAATCTCAACACTTCCTAATTCACCTAAAATAGAGATACTCCCCTCCAAATCACGAGGACGCGTTGCGGTGGTTGCCTCAATCACACCTAATGCTCCATTTTTGAATTTTAATACTGCCACGCCGGTATCTTCTGTCTCAATATGACTTAGTGCTGTTATACCCTTAGCAAACACACTCTCCACTTCACCTAACATCCATTCTAACAAATCAATATGGTGGCTGGCTTGATTAGTAAAAACACCACCATCTTCCGCCCAAGTTCCCCGCCAAGAATCTTGCTTGTAATATTTATCATCACGACACCACCGCACCCTTACCGTTCCCATTACAATTTTCCCAAATCTCCCTGATTCTAAGGCTTCTCTTAGTTTTTGAACAGGAAGGTTATAACGATTTTGTTTGACAACAAAAAGCCTTATGCCGTTTTTATCACACGCTTCAATCATTTTATCTGCATCTTCTAACCGAAGTGCCATAGGTTTTTCAACAATAATATGTTTTTTATAAGGGGCAACTTGAAGTGTGTTTTGAGCGTGGCTGCCACTGGGTGTTAAGATTGATACAATATCGATTTTATTCCCGCATTCTTTCATCATTGCTTCTAGGCAATCAAAATAAGGGACTTGATATTTCTCACCAAAAGTCTTTGCTCTTTGTGGTTGAATATCACACACCGCTATAAGCTTTGCTCCTTTGATTTCATTGCGACTAAGCAATTCAGCGTGTCTTAAAGCAATCCTGCCACAACCCAAAAGTGCAACCCCTAGCATAATATCTCCTTTTCTATTCTTGAAATAATAGCATTAAAATTACATTCCCCTTGCACAAAATAGGATTGAGAATCCACCCTTTTCCCTATCATTTCTTTAGCAATTTTGATAATCTCATTACAATCTTGACTCCAAAACATTAATTTATTTTTGATTAAATACTGGTCGTGCATTAGCCAAATCGAACGTGTGGAGATAGTGGGGATTCCATAGCATACCGCCTCAAGGTTCATCGTTCCACCACCACCGATAAATAAATCAATAAAAGGATAAAATTCCTCAGGTTTGAGTTTCTCTTCTAAAATCGTAGCAACCTTACTAAAATCCTCTTTTAATTGCTCTTTTTCGTAACGCGGCATAATCACTAAATTCGCATCAAAGGCTTTTTTGAGCAAAGGTATCACCTCATAAATCGTGGGGATTTTTTCTTTGACATAATGAGCTTTGTATTCTTCCTCACGGATTAAAATAGTGGGCTTAGTGCTATCCAAACCATAACGAATCCTAAAATCATTTTTAGCCTCTTTTTTGATAGCATTAATCCACAAAGCTACATCAATAAAGGGATAGGATTGAATTTGGGATTCTTTTAGGGCAAACTGAAGCATTAGTTCTTTAGGCAATACAAAAGGATAGAAAAAAATTTTTGAGAGGGGTAAAGTTAATCTTGCTACTGCTATTAATTCTTGTGGTGTGTCCTCATTACCGGGCTTTGTAAAAGCGGGGGTATCATAAATATTAACCACAGGGATTCCAATACCATAAGCCACTTGTGTGCTATCAACAACAGCTCCGCTGATTAATACTTGGGGAACTTCTTTTTTTCTAAATAAATCTAAAATCTCTTTTTGACGCGAAATCCTTGCCTCAAATTTTCCCAAAAGTGTTTCCCCACCATACTTACCTAACACAATATGAGGAATTTTATGTAAATCTAAAATGGCTTTAGCCTCTGTATAGTTAGGTGCATAACGCGTTGTTACAAGGATTTTATGTCCTCTTTGTTGCAATTCCCCAATCATACTTACAAAAAACATTGCATATTTAGGTGTATCAACATCAATCCATATCATAACCTCTCCTTTAAAGTATCCAAAATGGCTATCCGAATATCAAAAAGCGATGTGAAATTATAGCCAAGTTTTTGTGCTAATAAAACTTGGAGATTGAAACAAATCATAAGCCATAATCTTTATCATTTTATCATACCCCCATTATTTTTTAAAATCTCTAAAATCCTATCAGCAACGATTTCATTTCCTCTAGCATTACAATGTATCCAATAATTTGTAAATAATGATTCCTTGCAATCTTTGATTATCTCATTTAAATCAAACACAAAATCTAAATTTTGAACTTTTAATCTCAAATCCTCAATAGCTCCTTTTATATCCTCATCAATCATTTTGTTTTGATAGGCTACGTTATTTTTTAATTTCTCCCTCTCTTTTTCTCTCATTATTTTTTCCTCAACACTCCATTCTTTTTTGCAAGGCAATAAAGGCTGAATAAAGCCATAAAAGCTTCCCCCCCCCCTAAAACATATTCATAAAATTGTTTTAGGCGAGATACAAGGGCTTGGTTAATATCGTCATAAGAGATATAAGGATTAGTTATAGAGTTTGTGCCTAACTCAAGATATAAAGGCAATTCACTTTCGCTAAAATTTTTATAGGATTGCTCATAAAACCACGGCGTATAAACGATATGATGAGTTTTCACTAAAGATTCACAAGCAATCAAACCACACCTATAATCTGTCCCTCCAAAACAAGAAATAACAATTTCTGGCTTAAGCTGATGCACTAGGGCAGTATAAAGCATTAATTGTTCATAAAGCGTGTAGCCTGTTACGCCAAAATTTAAAACCACATATTTTTCCCCTAATCTTTGTTGCAAAATCCCACTAATACTTTGTGAAATAGGGAGGTATTCTACCCTCATAGCACTATTTCCCAAACACGCAACGAGCTTTAAATCTTTGGAGCGATTTTTGATTTTTTCAAAATCAATCTTTTGAATAAAATAAAAATTTTTATCCTCTGGTTTTTCTTGGGAATCTACATTAAACCAGGGGTAAGCAATATGGGTTAATTGAGAACCTACATTAAACCCGGGGTAGGCAATATGGGTTAATAAAGCTTTTTTAACAACACTTGTGGCATACATTTTTGCAAAAATCGTTTTTTCTTGAAGTTTGGATTCAATTTGCTTTCTCCACTCTAACCTGTCTTGAACAGATATTTTTTTATCTTGAAAATATTTCTGCTCTAAAGCCTCCATTTGAGTATGAAAATGTGGCAAATTTATAGACTCTTTAAGCCAACTTGTAAGCATTTCTTCACTAAAAAAATCTTTAAGGAGATAACGCATTTTTTTCTTGTATCGGTAAATACTAATTATTTTTATTTTATTTTCTTGGATTTTGTTTTGTTTTAATTTTTCAACTAATTTTGCACAAAGTTCAGCCTTAGCAGAACAAACCAAATAAATATCAAATGTCTGCTGTAACATTTCTTCAAAAGTCAAAAATCGCTCATCTTGTGTGAAACCATAATCCATTCCATCATCAACAACACTCACTTCAAACCCCAAATCATTACACAATGCAAACGCACTTTGTCCGCACCAGCCAAAACCATAAATCAAAACTCTAGCCATTAATTACTCCTTGAATAGTTTGGGTGATTTTTTGAATTTCTTGCGGAGTAAGATAGGGATTCATCGGAAGACTTAAGACTTCTTTACTTGCTAACTCCGTGTTAGGAAAATCACCTTTTTTGTAACCCAAATACCCAAAACATTCTTGCAAATGCAATCCTAAGGGATAATGAATCGCACTGGGGATTCCCTCTTGTTTTAACTTCTCTTGTAGATTTTCTCGATTCCTCACCCGCAAAGTGTATTGAGCAAAGACACTTTTACGCCCCGCTAAAATACAAAGAGCAATCATTTCTGCTGTGGCAATAAGAGTAAAAGGTGTGGTGATGACCTCATCTCCGGCTTTAATCCCCAAAGCCATCAAAGCAAGTAATAAAGCAGAACTCCCGCTAGAGCAGGTAATAGCATATTTACTTCCGCTAAAATGAGCCAAATCTTCCTCTAGCGATTCCACCTCTTGCCCCATAATATAATGGGCACTCCGACAGACTCTTAAAATCTCCTCTTCAATCTCCTCTTTGTGGGCTTTGTGAGCTTCTTTTAAATTTGCAAAATCAATCATTAACCACCTCTAGTTTATAATTTATCCTTTGTATTGGGTATTATCCAACCTTACTAATGTTAATTATTCTCACTCAACACCCTCTCAATAATCCCCAAAAGCTTTTCTCCCTCTTTAGTGGCATTAAGAATCTCTGCGGCTTTATTGGCATTTTCTTTGTAGGCAAAGATTTGCTCTTTGGTAAGAGCATTCAGGGCTTTTGCCATAGATTGAGGGGTAAAGTCAGGAGAAACAATACCTAAATCATAAGCTTTGAGGTATTTAACCATTTCAGAAATTGGACTTATGGCAATCGCAAGTCTTGCTTGAATAAATTCAAAGAATTTATTAGGAAGCATACATCTTGTATTAAAATTTGTAGGTTGCAAGAGATAAAAGCCTATATCATATTGTGTGCTAAAAGGAATAATTTCTTCTAAAGGAATGGGGGGGATAATTCTAACATTATTCCGGATTTGAGCCATTGCTTTTAATTCCTCATAATAATCAGCTCCCCAAGTTGCTATAAGCATTAAATCTAAAGTGAAACGATTATCAACATAATCCATTGTTTCTATCATTTTTTCAATTCCTCTTTCTCTTGATGCCATTCCGTGATGAAGCAGTTTAATGGTTGGCGAATTATCTAATACTTTAGGAGAAAAGGCATAATATTCGGCAGCTGAGATGATAATATCACATTTTACACCATAATTTTTAGTGTATTCTTTAACAGAAATCTCATCCGTGGTATACACATAATCAGCTTGAGGAAGATAAGTGCGACACAGCCAGTCATTGAAATCCGCAAAAAGTCTAATCCAACGCTCATCTGAATGGAGTCGAGGATAATACTCTTGGAGGTCAATAATCACTTTTGCTTGTTTTTTGTTTTCCAAAACAATAGGTAACAACACTAACTCGTGGCAAATGATAATATCAAATTCTCTTTCTTTGAGATATTTCTCAATCACCATTCGATTAGGAATCTTGACAAGTTTAATATAATCCTTTTTGGCAACATTTTCTTCTAATATCGCCTCTTCCTTAGCATTTCGCTTTTTAGCATCAGGGTAGGAGAGCATTTCTACTCCCTCCATAGGTGTAGCTTCTCGCCCGATAGCTGTTAGCTCAAAATGCCCTTTTAGCCATTTAAGCATACGATTAGGACGCTGATTTTTTGCTGGGTTAGCTTCACAAACAACGCAAGCTTTTTTCATACTTTCTCCTTTAGAAGTTTTTCCCATTTAGTGATATTATACAACCTCCACATAAAATTCTCCTCTTTCATATCGACTTTTTTTAAAAAATTGCTTAGTAAAATTTAAGGCTTTTTAATATCCTCGGCTTTTTGAAAGTCTCCATTAATTTTTTATCTCTAACAAGCTAATCAGATAATACCATACTCTAAATCTATTTTGAATCTTTTATAAAATCTTTAATTTCTTTTACCATATTCTTTTTATACATAAAAAGTAAAATTTTGGGGTCTAATTCTCTAAGCGGAGCAGGAATTACAAAATATCGAATTTGATTTAGATACACTTGAGCAAAATATCCTTTTTCAATAAAAGTTTTTTGTAAAAAATCTTGATTACTTCTTGTATAATACGAACATTTATGACAATAATCAATAAAAATATCATTATGCAAATACAAATCATCACACTGCTTTTTGCATTCTGCGAAACTCTGTGTAAAGATATTAGGGATTTTATCTTTGAGTCTAGGGTAGAAATAAAATTGCCCACGGCAACCCAAAAAGCTTCCACTAGTTTGGATTATATAGGTTCCATAAGATGGGCATTGTCCTACCTCATAAGAGAAAGTATTTTCTACTTCCTTATATTCAACGCCTTTTTGAGAGTCAAGAGTACACATCTTACCCACTGTAATCTGATTAAGTTCATAGGGACGATAGAAATCCAACATTGCTTGAATCTCCCCTTGGTTTTCGGGTTGCTCTGTGAATTGCACTTGGACATAACAAGGAGGCTCTCTTTTTTCAGAATATTTCTTAAATAATATGGGAGCATTGATGGCATTTTCAAAGGTTTTTTTAGTAGCAGGTTTTCTCACAATCTTGTAAATTTCATAATTAACAGAATCAATACTTAAACAAATATGTGAAAGTCCTAAATCTAAGGCGTCTTTTATATCTTGCTCTTCTAACAAACCACCATTAGAAGTTACGCGAGATTTCATTTTGTATTTTTGGATTAGCCCTAGCACCTCACGCCATTGCTTATAAGTAAAAAATTCTCCATTGGGTGTCAAATCGATTGTTTCTACCCCGAAATCTTGGGCTTTTTTAAGGATTTCTTCAATCTCCTCTAAAGTCATTTCTCGCTTAAGCTCTGGCCTTTCTCCAAAATAATCTCCACTATAACCCTCTCCGTGAAAAGGACACATACCGCAAGTATAATTACATTTAGCTGTTACTTGAATGAGTAAATCCATCATTTCTCCTTATCTCTTAAAATATTTTCGATAAAAGCAGTCAAGTTTTCCTTAGTTTTTCCAAAGTTAAAACACTCTTGCTCTCTGTATTGCTTAATCATTTCTTCATACTCCAAAGCATTTTTTTGTGCCTCATCAATTGCTTGAAGTAATTCCTCACCATTGCAAACAAGACGATGAATAGACTCGTCAAAATAATAATGCTCACCTTCTATACATTCTTTTTGAAATTCCTCTTTATCTTCAGTCCAAATAATTGCTCTTTTACCTGTGGTTAGAGGAAATGTCCAACCTGTAGAACTATAATCACTCACCCACACTAATGCTCTAGCAAATATTTCATATCGGTTTTTAAAATAAGAGGGTTGGAGAAAATTTTTTTCATTTTTGAAGTAAGAAAAAATCTCAGAAATACCCTCTTTACGACTAGGGTGCGATTTAATATAAACTTTTTTACCCTTTTGTAAAAGAAGCTCTATGGCTTTTATAAGATTAGGTGTTGCTTCAATCTTAGCAAAAC
>JAFLSC010000021.1 GCA_022511145.1 Helicobacter sp. | reverse complement strand
ATAGGTTTATTTGCAAGTTTTCCTGATAAAACCAAATCATAATCATACTTTAATTCTCCTCCTATACCATTGCCATCCGCAAGAAGAAGACGAGAATCAAGACTGCTCCAATCACGACTATATTCGCTTATCATATCATCTAATTTTTGCTTGGCTTCACTATCACTTAAAAGCTTTGAATTTTCTTTGCTATTTTGTGTTATTTCCTCATTGCTTAGTGCTTCTGCTTGTGAAGTTGATATTTGGATTTTTTCAGATTCTGCGTTGGTTAGCCTAAAATCTTGTAAAGATTTAGAATCTTGATTTGTAGCTTTAGAATAGTTAGAATAAAAATTTGAATAAGTCGAGTAAGAATTAATTTGCATTGCTTCCCCTTTTGTAAAATTTACAAAAAGGTAAGCAAAAAGTGTTCCTTATTTATTATTATTTAAGTATTTTTCTTAAGTTATTTTCCCATTAAAGCTACCAAATAATAATTTTTTAACTCCGCTAGAGAAAACACAAAATGAAAAAAAGTTATTAAACAAACTAGAGAGCTACAAAATTTAAAGGTAGATAAAAGCAAATTTAAGCAAATTTACAATCTTTTTAATTAAATTTTTGTAAAATTTCAAAGATATTTTTTTAAGGATTGTAATGAAAACACTAGCGGTTATTGGGTTAGGTTATGTAGGATTGCCTTTGGCAATAGAGTTTGGTAAAAAATACCCTGTCATAGGATTTGATATTTACACTCAACGTATTGAGGAGTTACAAAGTGGTTATGATAGGACATTAGAAGTGGATAGCGAGGAATTAAAACTTGCAAGTCATTTGAGTTACACAACAAATTTAGAGGACTTAAAAAAAGCACAGATTTTTATTGTTACGGTTCCTACACCGATTGATTGTTTTAATAAGCCGGATTTGACACCACTCAAAAAGGCTTCCCAGAGTGTAGGAAGTGTGCTTAAAAAAGGCGATATTGTTATTTATGAAAGCACCGTTTATCCGGGTTGCACAGAGGAAGATTGTGTGCCTATTTTAGAGCAGATGAGCGGATTAAAATTTAATGTGGATTTCTTTTGCGGGTATTCCCCTGAACGCATTAATCCGGGCGATAAATCACACCGCCTTCCTAATATCAAGAAAGTAACAAGCGGTTCAACACCTGAAGTTGCCAAAGAAGTCGATAATCTTTATGCTAGTATTATCACAGCAGGCACACACAAAGCCTCAAGCATCAAAGTGGCAGAAGCTGCCAAGGTGATTGAAAACTCCCAAAGGGATATTAATATTGCTTTTGTTAATGAGCTCTCACTTATCTTTGAAAAAATGGGGATTGATACTCTTGAGGTTTTAGAAGCAGCAGGGACAAAATGGAATTTTCTCCCTTTCCGCCCCGGACTTGTAGGTGGGCATTGTATCAGCGTAGATCCTTATTATCTTACCCATAAAGCAGAATCGTTAGGCTATCATTCCCAAGTGATTCTAGCGGGTCGCCGCACTAATGATAATATGGGGATTGTCGTAGCAAATCGCGTCATTAAGCAGATGATTCAAAAATCTCATAAAATCGTTGGGGCTAAAGTAGCGGTTTTGGGGATTACTTTTAAAGAAAATTGTCCCGATATTCGTAATTCAAGGGTTGTTGATATTATCAAGGAGCTTAAGGAGTTTGGTTGTGAAGTGAGTCTTTTTGACCCTTTAGCTGACGCTAAAGAAGTAAAACACGAATACAATCTAGAGTTACAAAATCTTAAAAGTTTTAAGCCCAAAGATTATGAAGCCATCATTTTAGCTGTTGCTCACGATACTTTTAAAACACTGCCTTTGGCTAAAAGTGATAATCAAGTCTTATTTGACCTCAAAGGGATTTTACCTAAAGAGCAAGTTAGTGGAAGACTATAAGGAGTTTAAAATGCAAATTATCGACACCAAAAAATCCTATCTTTACACCTCTTCTACAATCCGTCCTTTTAATGTGCAAGAATATTTCCCATTTGTTTAAGTAAAATTTGTTAAAATTACAAAAATTATTTTAAGGAATTTTATGAGTGCGTTTGAAACTATTATCGGATTAGAAGTTCATGTGCAGCTTAATACGCAAACAAAGATTTTTTGCTCCTGTGCTACGAGTTTCGGAGAAGAGCCTAACAAAAATGTTTGTCCCACTTGTTTGGGGCTTCCGGGAGCTTTACCGGTTTTGAATAAGGAAGTGGTGAAAAAGGCAATTTCTTTTGGGAGTGCGATTAATGCTGTGATTAATCAAGATTCAATCTTTGCGAGAAAAAATTATTTTTATCCGGATTTACCTAAGGCATATCAAATCAGTCAATATGAGATTCCTATTGTAGGCAAAGGAAGCATTGAGATTGAAATAGAGGGTAAAAAGAAAATCATCGGTGTTACACGAGCTCATATGGAAGAAGATGCAGGGAAAAATATCCACGAGGGGAATTATTCTAAAGTGGATTTGAATCGTGCCTGCACACCACTTTTGGAGATTGTAAGTGAGCCTGATATGAGAAATAGCGAGGAAGCAATTGCTTATCTTAAAAAATTGCATTCTATTGTACGATTTTTAGGAATCAGTGATGCGAATATGCAAGAAGGAAGTTTTCGATGTGATGCTAATGTCTCAATCCGCCCAAAAGGAGAAAGTAAGTTTTATACGCGTGTAGAAATTAAAAATCTCAATTCCTTTAAATTTATCCAAAAAGCCATTGAATATGAGGTTCAAAGGCAGATTGAAGCGTGGGAAGATGGCAAGTATGAAAGTGAAGTTGTGCAAGAAACAAGACTTTTTGATACCACCAAAGGCGTTACCCGCTCAATGCGAGGCAAGGAAGAAGCTGCAGATTATCGCTATTTTCCAGACCCAGATTTATTACCAGTGCATATTGATGAGGATTTAATGCAAGAGGGATTAAAAATCCCTGAAATGCCCGATAGTAAGAGGGAAAGATATGTAAGGGATTTTGGTATCAAACCTAGTGATGCAGGAGTATTAACCAGTGAGCTTGAAATGGCGTTGTATTTTGAATCAATGTTGCAATTAGGGGCTAGCCCAAAAGGTGCAGTTACTTGGCTAACAACCGAACTTTTAGGAAGACTTAAGGGCGAGAGTAATTTGCAAAATTGTGGCATTAATGCTCCGACTTTGGCAACTTTGGTTAAACGCATTGATGAGGGTAAAATCAGTGGAAAGAGTGCCAAAGAAATTCTTGATGTTTTGGTGGAGAAAAAAGGTGGCGATGTTGATGCTTTGATTCAATCAATGGGATTAGAGCAAGTCAATGATGATGGAGCGATTTTAGCTGCCATAGAGGCTGTTATTAATGCAAATGCTGATAAAGTTACTGAATACAAAAACGGAAAAGATAAATTGCTTGGGTTTTTTGTAGGGCAAGTGATGAAAAATATTAAAGGGGTAAATCCTGCTCGCGTTAATGAATTGCTTAAAGAAAAATTACAAGGATAAGGCTTTAGAAAGTTTTGATTCTTGTTAGAAGTGGTACGCCCAAGAGGATTCGAACCTCTGACCTACGGCTTAGAAGGCCGTTGCTCTATCCAGCTGAGCTATGAGCGCCTACACTTATAAAATAAATGGTACCAAAGGGGGGACTTGAACCCCCGACCTCCGGCTTATGAGACCAGCGCTCTAAACCAGCTGAGCTACCTTGGCAAATATTATAAAGTAAAAAAGAAAAGCCATTTTAGAGTGTTTTTCTTTAAAAAACGATTAAACTAGCTCATCATATCAATCTTTAGGTTTCCTGCGAAGATTGCGTGGCTGAACTCTCTAAGGATTCTTTGAGTCTTTGCTTCTTGATTTCTTTTTAAAATATCATTGTAGTTTGCACTGATACTCTTGCGGTAATTTTTCGTGTAAAGCCCGTTAAGATGATTGAGGTTGTCTTGAAATTCCTCACTTACTTCTTCCCAACCTTTTGAGCTGATTCCTAAAAATCCTACTTCTTGCTTTTGTTCTTCGCCTAATTGCTTTTCCCTCTCAACAACTTTTTCTACACTTGCACTTAAATTGCCTGCCCTTGTTAGCGTTTGAGCAACCTCAATCTTTTCACTCACAGACATTCCTGCTGTAACTCTTTGAAATGCCCGATATTGCTCATCATTCATTAATTCTAAGCTAATCATTCCGTAAGTGTTCCTCTCTCCCGTTAGTGATTCTTCCTCTTGTTTGTTTTCTGATATTTGTTTGATTGAGGAGCTTTGGGAGATTTGGTTTGATGAAGAGGTTTTTGTGTCCCCTAAAAGTTTATTGGCTTCATTAATAACACTACCCAAACCATTCAAATTTTGGTTAATAATCATAATACCGCCTTATTTAAAAAAGTCTAACAAAATCACTAAGGGCAATCAAGCAAAAATAATTCCACTTTTATTTTTAAAACACTTCCATAAATTAAGCAAAAATACAATACAATAATGCTCTAGCTTATCATTTTAAGGTTTTATCGAATGAATTTTTTTAATAAATTTTTCAAGGCAGGGCTTTGTTTAGGCTTATTTTCTTATCTTTTTGCCTCTCCTTTTGGTAATAAACTTATCGTCCCTATCACAGAGATGGATTCACAAGATTATGCTTATGTGCCCGCTTTTGATTTAAGAGTGGGAGAGAGTGGAGATATTGTCCGTTGGTTTAACAATGAACATTCTGGAATCATTGCCAAAGCAGCGGTTATTGAAATCCAAGATAATAAAGCCAAAATTGCTTTTGAACCTTATGTGGGTTTGGAACAAAAAGCTTTTCCTACGCCAACTCTAACACCTCAAAAAAATGATGAGGTAATCTTTAGAGCTTTTAACGATAGGGCTTTGCTTATTGCCCCTAGTCAAGAAATTTATCAAAAAGTTTTGGAAGCCTACCCTGATGTAACTTGGACACACCCTGACTTATTTGCTGCCTATTTGGTTGGGGTCAATCATCTTGCTCCCGTCAAATCAGATTTTAGAAATATTTGTGCTCAATATGCCATAGGTATTATTTATATGGTTAATCTTAATGAAGGACAAGCCTTAGATTGCCAAACTTTTGCAGTGATGAAAAAAGATTATATTAGTGGGAGAGCAGCTATTGAAGATAGAATGCGTCCTTTCTTTTCTCGCATAGGAAAAATAAATCAAGATTGGTTTAGCTATCTGATTGGTGGAATTTCTGTTGATGATTATTATTTGTATTATGATGCCCTTCTAAAGGGTGAAATTGAAGATGATGAAGCAACTTTCTTTGGAAGAGTGAGCAAATATCTAACCAAACAAGTAGAAGATATTTTCAAAGGGGAGGTAAAACAATGACTTCCCAAAATGTTAGCGATTTAAGAAGTATTGTAGGAAGTGAGGACTGCTATGATGATAAAGCTCATTTAAGTGCGTATTGTTATGATGCAACAAAAGAGAGAAAATATCCTGAATGTGTAGTTTTTCCCCACAATGAAGAAGAAGTAAGTCAAATTTTAAAATATTGCAACACTCACAAAATCCCTGTTATCCCAAGAGGTGCGGGAAGTGGATTTACAGGAGGAGCTTTGGCAGTTCAAGGCGGTGTGATTTTAGCACTTGAAAAACATATGAACCAAATCTTAGAGATTGATATGGAAAATATGGTTGCTAGAGTGCAACCGGGTGTGGTTAATATGGAGCTTCAGAGGGCTGCGGAAAAAGTAGGATTGTTTTATCCACCTGACCCTGCTAGCGAGCATTATTCCACTTTAGGAGGGAATGTTAGCGAGAATGCAGGAGGAATGCGGGCGGCTAAATACGGAATCACAAAGGATTTTGTTATGGCTTTGCGGGCAGTTTTGCCTAATGGCGATGTGATTCGAGCAGGAAAAAAGACAATTAAAGATGTGGCGGGGTATAACATTGCTGGGATTTTGATTGCAAGTGAGGGGACATTAGGCGTTATTACTGAAATCACATTAAAGTTGTTAAGCAAACCCAAGTATAACCAAAGTGCAATGGGGGTTTTTCCAAGTATAGAATCCGCAATGAATGCAGTTTATAAAACAATGGCAAGCGGTATCACACCGGTGGCAATGGAATTTTTAGATAATTTAAGCATTAAAGCCGTAGAAGAAAAATTCCACAAAGGCTTACCCACTCAAGCAGGAGCGATTTTGATTACAGAAGTTGATGGGAATCTACCTGAAGAAATCGCCTATCAAATCAATAAGATTGAAGAAAAATTCTATGAAAATGGTGCGAGTGATTTTATCAAAGCTTCCAACGAACAAGAAGCTGCCAATTTATGGTTTGCAAGAAAAAATGCGAGTCCAAGTATCACGATTTATGGGAGTAAAAAGCTCAATGAAGATATTACCGTCCCGCGTAGCAAACTCCCCGAACTTTTAGAAAAAATCGCTCAAGTTGCCCAAAAGTATAATGTTGTTGTGCCTTGTTTTGGGCATACGGGCGATGGTAATGTGCATACTAATGTAATGGTTGATGGCTCTAACCCCGAAGAGTTAGAAAGAGGACATAAGGCGATTGAAGAAATTTTTAAAATCGCTGTGGATTTGGGAGGGACTTTAAGTGGAGAACACGGGATAGGGCTTTCTAAAGCCCCTTTTATGAAACTTGCTTTCACAGAGGAAGAAATGAATCTCTTTAGGACTATCAAACAAGCTTTTGACCCTAATAATATTTTAAATCCGGGAAAAATGGCATTATGATAATTTTTTTTCAAAATCTCTTAATTTTAACTTTATTTTATGTTAAAATACAAAATTTATCCTTAGGTTTTAGTTTTTTAAGGAATGTTAATGCAGTATGATATTCAACGAATCAAAGAGATTCTACCCCATCGTTACCCTTTATTGCTTGTTGATAGGATTGTTTCCCTTAATATCAATCAAAATATTGAAGCCTATAAAAATGTTAGCATTAATGAGGAAATTTTTAATGGGCATTTTCCTACACAACCCATTTATCCGGGTGTTTATATCATTGAGGGTATGGCACAAGCGGGCGGTGTTTTAGCTTTTGTGAGTATGTTTGGAGAGGAATGTGTCAATCAAGGCGATAAAATCGTTTATTTTATGAGTATTGATAAAGCAAAATTTAGAAATCCTGTAACACCGGGCGATAAGCTTGTTTATAAATTAGAAGTCTTAAAGCAAAAAGGCGGAATTTGGGTGTTACAAGGCTATGCTTATGTTGAAAATAAATTGGTGGCTGAAGCAGAACTCAAAGCAATGGTCGTTGATAAAACAGAGAAAAAGGTGCATCAATGAGTATTGCCAAAACCGCCATTATTGCTGATACTGCTATTATTGAAGAGGGAGCGGTTATTGGCGAAAATGTCAAAATCGGACATTATTGTATCATCGGCAAAGATGTTAAAATTGGAGCTTTTAGTGAAATCTATAATAATGTTACTTTATTGGGAAATACGACTTTGGGGGAACACAATGAAGTTTTTCCTAATGCCGTTTTAGGCACGAAGCCACAGGACCTTAAATATCGCGATGAACCTAATGAACTTATCTTTGGGGATTATAATAAAATCCGCGAATTTACAATGATTAATCCCGGAACAGGCAATGAGGGAGGCAGAACCATTATTGGGAATCATAATCTTTTAATGGCGTATGTGCATATTGCCCACGATTGTATTATTGGGGATAATTGTATTTTAGCTAATGGCGTTACTTTAGGGGGACATATTGTATTGGGCAATCATATTAACATAGGAGGATTGACACCGCTTCATCAGTTTGTGAAAGTTGGGGATTACGCAATGATTGCTGGGGCGAGTGCTCTCTCTCAAGATATTCCGCCCTTTTGTATGGCTGAAGGGAATCGAGCGGTTGTTAGAGGATTAAACTTGCATCGCTTGAGAAAAACTTTTGAACATCATCAAGTTGATGCGATTAATCGTGTCTATAAACGAATTTTTATGGGAAATCAACCGATTAAAGAAATTGCTCAAACGATTTTAGGAGAGAAACCCTCTGATGATAATATCATAAAGATGTGTGATTTTATTATTAAATCAACACGAGGAATCCCCTTTGTAAGGAAAGCATATGAATGAACGAATTTGTGATTTTTGTAAATCTAAGGAGACACAGAAAAATCCTCTTATTGCGGGAAGCAATGTTTGTATCTGTAAAAATTGTGTGATTGCCTCTTATAATATTCTTTTGGGTAAGGGTGATACAATAGATTTTGAGGAGGATTTTGAAGTAGCAGGTGAAGAGGATTTTGTCATACTTCCGCCAAAAGAACTTAAAAAAATCTTAGATGAATATGTAATTGGGCAAGAGAAAGCTAAAAAAGTCTTTAGTGTAGCTGTTTATAATCACTACAAAAGAATCTTGCAACAAAGTCAAAATGATGAGACAGAAATTTCAAAATCTAATATTTTGCTTATTGGTCCTACAGGAAGCGGAAAGACGCTAATGGCACAGACATTAGCAAAATCCTTGAATATTCCTATTGCGATTTGTGATGCGACTAGTCTCACAGAGGCAGGGTATGTGGGAGAAGATGTAGAAAATATTCTCACGCGTCTTTTGCAAGAGGCAGGGGGTGATGTCAAAAAAGCACAAAAGGGAATTGTTTTTATCGATGAGATTGATAAAATCTCAAGACTTTCAGAAAATCGCTCTATTACTCGAGATGTTTCAGGTGAGGGTGTGCAGCAAGCTCTTTTAAAAATTATTGAAGGCAGCGTTGTTAATGTTCCCCCAAAAGGCGGCAGAAAACACCCTAACCAAGATTTTATCCAAATTGATACCAAAGATATTCTTTTTATTTGTGGCGGGGCTTTTGATGGTTTAAGGGAGATTATTGAAAGGCGAAAAGGTGGAAACACTCTAGGATTCCACCACGAAAAAAAGAAAAAGATAGCTTCTAGCAATCTCCTTGAGAGTGTGGAACCTGATGATTTAGTGAGCTATGGTTTGATTCCAGAGTTAATTGGACGTTTGCATATGGTTGCAACCCTAGAGGAAATTACTAAAGAGGCAATGATTAACATTCTTTTAAAACCTAAAAATGCTTTAACCAAACAATACCAAAAGCTTTTTGCTTTGGATAATGCAATTTTAGTGTTTAAACCTGAGGCTTTAGAGGAGATAGCCCAACTTGCCTTAGAGCGAAAAACAGGGGCAAGAGGGTTGCGTTCTATTATGGAAGAGGTTATGCTTGATATTATGTATGAGTTACCTGAACTTAAAGGTTATGAGGTTGTTATTACGCCCGAATCCGTGAAAAAGACAGGGAAGCCTTTACTTATCAAACAAAAAAAATCGAGTAAAAAAAGTGCTTAATTAAACAGAAAGGGAGGAAGATGTTATTAGATAAAGTTATTGGTTGGTTTTCGCACGATATTGCTATCGATTTAGGGACAGCAAACACAATCGTTTCAATTAAAGGGCAAGGTATTATCATTAATGAACCCTCTGTGGTGGCAGTTCAAAATGATAAATTTGGTAAAAATAAGGTTTTAGCCGTAGGGCACGAAGCTAAGGAAATGGTGGGAAAAACACCTGGTGGAATTTATGCAGTGCGTCCTATGCGAGATGGGGTGATTGCGGATTTTGATATGACTGAAAAGATGATTCGCTATTTTATTGAAAAAGCTCATAAAAGAAAGGCTCTAATCCGCCCAAGAATCATCGTTTGTGTTCCTTATGGATTAACAGGGGTGGAGAGAAAAGCGGTCAGAGAATCTGCTATGTCAGCAGGAGCAAGAGAGGTTTTTTTGATTGAGGAGCCTATGGCAGCAGCTATTGGAGCGGGATTAAAAATCGATGAGCCTCAAGGTAGTTTGGTTGTTGATATTGGCGGGGGAACAACGGAAATCGGAGTAATTTCTTTGGGTGGTTTAGTTGTCTCAAAATCTCTTAGAATCGCTGGAGATAAGCTTGATAATGCGATTGTGGATTATGTTAGACGCAAATACAGCTTACTTATTGGTGAGCGAACAGGCGAGGAGATTAAAATCCAAATAGGAGCAGCATCAAGTCTTGATGAGCCTCTTGCGATGCCGGTAAAAGGTAGAGACCAAGTGAGCGGGTTGCCTAATACAATCGAATTAACAAGTGAAGATGTGCGAGAAGCTGTGCGAGAATGCCTCAAAGAAATGTCTAATGCCCTCAAAGATGTGCTTGAGCAAGTTCCGCCCGATTTGGCAGGAGATATTGTTGAAAATGGCATTGTCTTAACAGGTGGAGGTGCATTGCTTCGGGGACTTGATAAATATCTCTCTGATATTGTAAAGCTCCCTGTTTATGTAGGTGAAGAGCCTTTGTTGTGCGTTGCCAAAGGGACAAGCATAGCTTTAGATACCATTGACACTGATGCCTATAAGCAAAATACCCTTTATGAGTAAAAAATGAAAAAACTCCTTTTGTGGCTAATTTGTATCGGAGTTATTTTTTTCTTATCGACAAAAATTTCCACAGGAATCCAATCCAAAGTGCTTTATATAAGCGATGGAGTTAAAATAGGAATTTTTAATTTTTACAGCAATATTTCAAACTTTATCAAAAGGCATTTTGACCAAGCCGCACAAATCAAATACCTCTCTAATGAACTCAAAAGTAAGCAGCAAGCAGAATATTCTCTTGAAGCTCTCACGAGTGAATACAATCAACTTCTAAATTCTGTGCAATCTTATCTTCAGCTAGATTTGCCAGAAGTTACTTTAGTGCGGACAATTTCTTATATTGAGCTTAATGATTATAAAAAAGTTTGGTTAGAACTCAAAAGTGATAAAACCTATGAAGAAGGACAAATTTTTGGATTGATTGATAATAATCGAACCGCAGGGATTGCAGTTTATAGCAATAACCGCTTAATAGGGTATCTCAATGGAGCTGATAAGTGTAGTTATAGCGTTATTATAGGAGAATACAAAATGCCCGGAGTTGTTAAATATGACACTAATCGGGGCTTTATTGTGGATTATATTCCGTTACAGCAGGAAATTAAAGCAGGAGATAAAATTTACACGAGCGGTTATGACGGGATTTTTTACCCTAATATTTATGTTGGGGAAGTTTCTTCAGTAGATTCAAGTCAAGGCTATCAAATCGCTTTAATTAAGGCGATAGAAAGTGAAACTGCACGATTTTATTGGCTTATTGATACAGAAAGTTTTGAATTATTCCCTGCTGAAGATAATAACCAAACTGATTCTTCCCCCCCCCCCCCCTATTTATTAGCCCCATAATAAAGAATTGATGTTAGAGAACGAATATTTAGATTGTCTTTATCTCTCTTTTCCTTTTGGCTTTTTAAAGCTAAGGGCAAATTCTTCTTATTTGCTTGAAGTGAGCTTTATAAAAGAAATTCCCCTACAAATCAAAAATTTTGCCCAAGCTTCTCAAAATCCAATCTTGCAAGAAGCCGCTAAAGAGTTACAAGCTTATTTTGATAGAAAATTATTTGTTTTTGATTTGCCCTTAGATTTTAGGGGTTTTTCTCCCTTTTGTCAAAAAGTTTTTGATGCTCTTTGCCAAATCCCTTATGGACAAACCCGCAGTTATAAGGAAATTGCTTCGTATATTAATATTCCCTATGCTTCGCGAGCGATTGGGAGGGCAAACAGCAAAAATCCTTACCTTATTATTGTTCCTTGCCATAGAGTTATTAAAAGCAATGGAGCGATTGGTGGTTATTTGGGTTGTGATAGCCACCCTTTGAAATCTTACTTATTAGCATTAGAACAATCCAAATTCTAAGCAAAAGAATATTCTACACACTAAAAGTAACAATTTAGAATATTTTTTGTTTTATTAGTGTTTTTTAATAAAAATTAAGATATATTCAACAATCACTAAAATTTTGAAAAACCCAAAGGAGTAATTATGGAGAAAGAGCAAGTCTTGCTAAAACGAACTCAAGAAAGACTTGAGAGCTTATCAAAGCGACCCGGTCTCAAAAAGGGCAATAGCATTGCCAAAATGCTTAAAGAAAACGGAATCTCACGGAGAGATTTTATGAAATGGGCGGGGACAATGACGGCAATGTTATCACTCCCTGCAAGTTTTGTTCCTCTTACAGCAAAAGCCGCTGAAGTAGCGGATAGACTTCCTGTGATTTGGTTGCATATGGCAGAATGCACTGGCTGTAGCGAGAGTTTATTAAGAAGTGATGGTCCGGGCATTGATAGCTTGATTTTTGATTATATCAGCTTAGAATATCACGAAACAATAATGGCAGCAGCAGGGTATCAAGCAGAGCAAAATTTAGAATCTGCGATTGAAAGGTATAAAGGCAATTATGTTCTTATGGTAGAAGGAGGCATACCCACAGGGCTTAATGGGCAATATCTTACAATTGGTGCACAAGGTTCTACTGGGCTAGAGAATGCAAAACACGCAAGTGAAAATGCTGCAGCAATCTTTGCAATCGGGACTTGCTCAAGCTTTGGCGGTATTCAAGCGGCAAATCCTAATCCAACGACTGCTAAGCCTCTTAGTGCAGTTACTAATAAACCCGTGATTAATGTGCCGGGCTGTCCTCCAAGCGAAAAAAACATTGTGGGTAATGTTTTGCATTTTATCCTCTTTGGAACGCTTCCTAGCACTGACGCATTCAATCGTCCTAAATGGGCTTATGGGCTTAGAATCCACGATTTGTGTGAGAGAAGAGGGCATTTTGATGCGGGTGAATTTGTCCAAAAATTTGGCGATGAAGGAGCAAAACAAGGCTATTGTCTCTATAAAGTAGGCTGTAAAGGACCTTATACTTTCAATAATTGCTCTAAATTACGATTTAATTCCCATACAAGTTGGCCTATCCAAGCAGGGCACGGCTGTATTGGTTGTAGTGAGCCAAATTTTTGGGATACAATGGGACCTTTTGAAGAACCCGTGGCAAATCGGCTTTATAATACTCCTCTTTTTGGTGGGGCAGACAGAACAGCAGATAATATCGGAATTACACTTTTAGGGGTAGCAGCAATCGGTATGGCAGCACACGCTATCTTATCTAATATCAAAAAAGAAAGAGATTAAGGAGGAATAAATGTCAAAGAGAATTATTGTAGATCCTATCACGAGAATTGAAGGACATTTGCGGATTGAAGTAATTGTTGATGATAATAATGTCATTACCGATGCTTATTCTAGTTCTACCCTTTGGCGTGGGATTGAAGTGATTGTAAGGGACCGCGACCCTAGAGATGTTGGTTTTATGGTGCAAAGGATTTGTGGTGTTTGTACTTTTTCACATTATAAAGCAGGAATTACCGCGGTAGAAAATGCTTTAGGTATTACAATCCCTTATAATGCTGAACTTGTTAGAGCATTGATGAATATTTCTTTGGTATTGCACGACCATTTAGTACATTTCTATCATCTGCACGGATTAGATTGGTGCGATATAACCTCTGCTCTTAAGGCTGACCCTCAAAAAGCATCAGAATTAGCCTTTAAATATTGCAAAAATCCTATTGCCACAGGGACAGACGAACTCAAAGCAGTGCAAGAGAGAGTTACACAATTTGCAAGTGCAAAACAAGGCTTAGGACCTTTTGCTAATGCTTATTGGGGACACAGCACTTATCGTTTCTCTCCTGAGCAAAATCTTATCGTCCTATCTCACTACCTTAAAGCCCTCGAAGTGCAAAGAGTTGCCGCTCAATTAATGGCGATTTTTGGTGCTAAACAACCTCACCCTCAAAGCTTAACCGTGGGTGGTGTTACTTGTGTAGCAGATATTTTAGACCCTTCAAGATTGGGAGATTGGCTCACAAAATATAAAGAAGTTTCTGATTTTATCAATCGTGCTTATTATGCTGATGTTGTGATGGCAGCAGAAGTTTATAAAAATGAACCTAGTGTCCTTAAAGGTTGTGGTGTTAAAAATTTCTTATGTTTTGCTGAAATTCCTGTGAATAAAAATGAAACACTTTATAGCAGTGGGATAGTAAGGAATGGCGATATTTCTAAACTCTTAGAGATTGATGAAAGCCTCATCACAGAGGAAGCTACCCATTCTTGGTATCAAAATGATAAACCTTTGCACCCTTATGAAGGGGAGACAGAGCCTAATTACACTGGTTTTGTTGATGCAAGTACAATCGGACCTGATGGCAATCCTATCCAAACCAAAGCCTTAAATCTTGAAGGTAAATACAGCTGGATTAAATCCCCGCGTTACAATGGTGAACCTATGGAAGTAGGACCGCTTGCGGCTATTGTGGTGGGACTTGCAGCTAAAAATCCTCGCATTACTCAAATTGCAACAAAATTCCTAGAAGACACAGGATTGCCCATAGAAGCACTTTTTACGACTTTAGGAAGAACAGCAGCAAGAGTTTTGGAATGCAAACTTTCAGCTGATTATGGGATTGAAGCTTTCAACTCTTTAGTAGAAAATCTCAAAAGTGGAGACCAAGAAACTTGTGCTCCTTATGTGATTGATAGCAAAAAAGAATACAAAGGACGCTATATTGGGAATGTACCACGCGGCGTGTTAAGCCATTGGGTAAGAATCAAAGATGGCGTAGTGGCAAACTATCAAGCGGTTGTGCCAAGTACTTGGAATGCAGGACCTAAAGATTCTAAAAACCAAATGGGACCTTATGAAGCCTCGTTGGTGGGAATTAAGGTTCAAGATGTTACTCAGCCTTTAGAGATTGTCCGAACTATTCATTCTTTTGACCCTTGTATTGCTTGTGCGGTGCATTTAATGGATACTAAAGGGAATGAGATTGGGGAATACAAAGTTGACCCTATTGCTATGGGTTATAATATCTAACATAAGGGGGAAGTGATGACAACCAAAACTTACCGAACCATTTATGAATTTTCGGCTTTGACGCGGATATTCCATTGGATTCGAGCGATTGTGATTGTTGCTTTGGTGGCGACAGGATTTTATCTTGCTTATCCATTTTTAGCCCCTGATAATATGACAGGAGAGCCAGTAGGATTCTTGAATGCTCTAATGCGAAGTTGGCATCAAATCTTTGGCTTTATTCTTATTGCTGTTACGATTTTTAGGATTTATTTGTTTCTTTTTACAAAAGAATGCAGACTTGAGCGAAGAAGTTTTTTGGATACCTTAAATCCTCTAGTGTGGATTAGGATTCTTAAAACTTACCTGCTCTTAGGCGGACACCCTGAACTTAAAGGGACTTACAATCCTTTGCAGCATATTGCTTATATTGGTGTGATGTTACTCATTATTGCAATTTCTGTTACCGGACTTGCTTTGTATGCAAATGTGTATCATCAAGGATTAGGGGGAATGATTGCTCCTTTGGTTAAACCTGTTGAAGTGATTTGTGGTGGGATTGCTAATGTCCGTGCGATTCATCATATTTTAACTTGGGCTTTTGTGATTTTTGTCCCTATCCATATTTATATGGCAGTTTGGAATTCTACGAGATTCCCGGGTTCAGGGATTGATACAATCATTAATGGGAATAAGTTTGAGCAAGAGCATAACTAAAGCATTCAAGGCATTAGCTTGAATATCCTAGTTTTAGGAGTGGGAAATATTCTCTTTGGCGATGAGGGGATTGGGGTTCATCTCTCTAATCTCCTTAAGTTAAACTATGAATTTGATGGCGAACATAAGGTAGAAATTGTTGATGGAGGGACTCTAGCACAGCGACTTATTCCTCTGATTACACAATATGATTTTGTATTGATTTTAGATTGCATTGATGCTAATGAAGCAAAAGTGGGCGATGTCTATCATTTTAGTTTTGATAAAATCCCTAATTGCATTACTTGGGCTGGAAGTGCCCACGAAGTTGAAATGCTCCAAACTCTGAAAATGATTGAAATGATGGGAGATTTGCCCCCGACTAAAATCATTGGTGTTAAACCTTTTGTTGTTGGGACTGACCCTACTTTTGAGATTTCAGATGAGGTTTTAAAAGCTGCTAAAATAATGGAACAAGTAGCTATTGATGAGTTGAGAGGATTAGGTGTTGCAATAACAAAAAAGGATAATCAAGATTTACAAGCCATTGCTAGATTGTCTTATAAGGGCTATTAATGCGAGTTTCCTTTAATTTTGCACTGATACAAAATCTTAATTCTACAAGTAAAATTCAAGATTTTTTTATTAAAGTCCTCAAATCCAAAGCGTTGCAGTATGCCCTTAGTCCCTGTGGATTGTTAAAAGATTCTCATCAAATTGTCTTTGTGCTAGAGGGCGAGGAAGATAATATTTTAGCATTTTCTCAAGCACTTTCACAAGCGATTCCTCTATCACTTCAATGGTGCTTTAAAGAGATTGCAATGCTAGAGGATAACCCCTACCCAACGCAAGTTAATCAAGTCCTATCATCTCCTAAGGATTTGCTTACGCCTTATGAATTAGAGCTTATCAGCAATCCAGAGAGTGAAAATTTCTGCAATTTGTGGCTTGATTTTATTGATTTTCACCAAACGAAACTGACTTATTTTGATAATGCAAAAAAGCAAATTATCAAAAATTCCAAAGATTTGAAAAATGCCCTAGACGCTTTAGCTCAAAAACTAAAAGCTAATCAAAGTATTTTTATAAAAACACGCTATGGCAAAAAGCGACTTTGGCTCTTTGATGAAAAGCAGCCTAAAACTATCGGGCAGTCTTATTATTTTATGCCTTTTTGTTTAAATGCTGCTCAAATGTTTTTTAGAACCCAAAATGAGGAATTACAAGCCCTCGCTAGTATTGAGAAGCCTATTTTGAGTTTGCGTCCCAAAAGCGTTTTTGTCCCTTTTTTCCCAAGCAAAGAGGTTTTGTGTGTCCTGCCCTATGAGCCACTTTTATTACTACTAACCAAGTTTTTAGCAGATTATGAGGGCTGCTATCTTGAGGAAATCAATCCTGATGAAGAAAAGATTGATAGTGGGCTTTGTTATTTTATCCCTGAAGATTCTGCACCCTTAAAA
The DNA here is from genome assembly GCA_022511145.1 of Helicobacter sp. Classification (GTDB taxonomy): domain Bacteria; phylum Campylobacterota; class Campylobacteria; order Campylobacterales; family Helicobacteraceae; genus Helicobacter_D. The sequence continues at coordinate 18,178 of JAFLSC010000021.1, read as the reverse complement.
GTCAATATTGCAAAAAACGCTTTGGTAGTGTGTGATAAAATTGATAAGGGATTTGAGCCACAAAGTTTTCTCCAAACCATTAAACAAGAGCAATGCCAAAGGGTAAATATTCTCTATTTTGGGGAGGAAACGACACGATTTTTACTTTATTTTCAAGAATCTTTCAAGGAAACTTTGAATTTTAAAATTCCTGTCAATCTCAAGGATTTTTTAAATTATTTGAAGAGCAATAGCCAAACTACCCAAAAACTTTTGGAGAATTTTACTCAAAATTATCCCAACCTAATTGAAAAGCTTACTTTAATGCCCTCACAAAAAGAGGAGATTTCACATAATTTGCTTGATTTGTTGGGTGTGTGTGGAATCTTTTTGGGCTTGAGTGAGGATTTTGATTTGATAAAATCAAGGCAGCTTGTTTTGGATTATGCTAGGGATTTTATGGGGACTAAGGGAGTGCGGATTGATTTTGCTTTAGAAAATAAAGAAGGCGAGATTTTGCTTAATGCTTATAAAACTATCCGCTCAGTGATGAGCTTTAGACTTGCAGGGGTAGAAAAGGAGCTTTTGTGTTTTGGGATTGTAGATTCTCTAGCGGAATTTTTAGCAAATCTCTCACGCGATATGGAAGAAAATTATAACACACAAGGCATTATCGTTGATGGAGCAATGCGGTTCTATAAACCTTTTATTGACCAATTAATCCATTATCTCCCTAGAGGTGAAATTTACATTAATGATTAATTAAATCAATAAAATTGAATTAGAGAGTGGCGTATGAGAAAATTTGCGATTTTAGCTTTGTTTTTAAGTTTTTTAAGTGTGGGTGCTTTAGGCGAGGAAATCAAAATGGCAGTGCTTGCTGCAAGTGGGAAAGCCGGAAGTCTTATTGTCAAAGAAGCTTTGTTAAACAAGGACATAGAGCTAAGTGCTTTTGTTAGAAATAGCAAAAAAGCACAATTTGATAGCAAGGTTAAGGTGATAGAGAAAGATATTTTTGCATTAAATTCTAAGGATTTAGAGGGTTTTGATGTGATTGTTGATGCTTTTGGAGAATGGAAAGATTTTAGTTTGTATAAAAAACATACGGAACATTTAGTCAGCATTTTAAAAGATAATAATGCAAAATTTATCGTTGTAGGTGGTGCAGGAAGTTTGTATATGGATAAGGCTCATACAAAAATGCTAATGGATATGCCTGATTTTCCTAAAGAATACTTAAGTGCAGCTAAGGCAAATGCAGAGTCTTTAGAAGTTTTAAGAGGACAAAAAGACTTACACTGGGTATATGTGAGTCCTCCTGCAGAATTTATCGCGACTGCACCAAAGACAGGCAAATATGAAATTATTGGTGAAGAGTTTAAAACTAATGCTAAAGGAGAATCCAAAGGTTCTTATGCGGATTTTGCTGCTGCGATTATAGAAATTGCTCTTGATTCAAAATATGATAGGCAAAGAGTAGGGGTAATTGAAAAATAGGTTTTGGCTTTGTTTTTTAGGATTTAATTAAACTTTGAAACATTATAATGAGCGAGGCTTAAAAGATGGGGTTTAGACACTCCTTAAAGAGGATTGCGAAAGATTTTTTGAGTATCTTCACGGCACCTATTATAATGAATGTCATCTCATTGTAAAAGGAATAATGCCATTAGATTAGCAAATTTCAAAAATCCCCTTGACTTAGAGTTACTCCAATGCTGTATAATCCCACATTTATTTAAGGAGATAAAATGCTATTTTATATCTTTGCATTTTGCATAGGGGCAATGATGGCGGTGCAAGCAAGCATTAATGCTCTTTTAAGCAAGGGTTTATTGGGTTCTTCTCTAATGGCAGGGCTTATTTCCTTTGCAATAGGCACTTTGTGTTTGTTTGCCCTTACTTATTTTAATGGGGCGTTAAATGCTCCCACTATCAAAGCCCTACCTCATCAAGAATGGTGGAAATATTTAGGTGGAGTTTTGGGGGCTACTGCTATTTTGGGCGTTATTATCCTTACCCCAAAAATTGGACTCACCAACACTTTTTTATTTGTAATTTTAGGACAGATTCTCTCAAGTGTGCTAATGGATAGAATTGGGGCTTTTGGGCTTCCTGTAAGAGAGATTTCTCTGTATAAAATTATCGGCTTGGTTGTGATTTTTATAGGGCTTGGTGTGTTTTTCTATAAGGATTTGGTGAGGGATTAATGATAAATCAGAGAATAATTTGCTAAAATGTCAAATCCAATCAATTTAAAAGGAGAAAAAATGAAAAAAGCAGTTATTTATGGTGCTGGGCAAGTTGGTGTTCAGATTCTCTGGAATATTTCTTATGAATATGAAGTGCTTGGCTTTATCGATAGAGATGAAAGAAAATGGCATTTAAATGGGGGGGGGGAATAGAGTTTAATAACAAAAAATATCCCGTTTTTCCCACTTCAAAATTAAACGAACTTGAATTTGATGAAATTTTCATAGGACTTTTTCATCACTATATCGATGAAGTTATTAAGTTTTTGCAACCCTACAAAGAGAAAATTAACCTAAACTACACTTATATCAACGAATACGCAAGGATTAATTTTCTCAGAGAAATTGCTATGTTTCAAGGAAAGTTAGAAGGTGCTTGTGCGGAACTTGGGGTTTTTCAAGGAAATACTGCTAAATTTATTAATGAATTTTTTGATACAACTTTATATCTTTTGGATACTTTTGAGGGCTTTAGTCAAAAAGATATGGAAAAAGAAGCACAATTTTCTAAATCAAAAGCGGGTGATTTTGGTAATACTTCTTTGGATTTGGTTAAAAGTAAAATGCCTTATTTGCAAAAATGTCGCTTTATTAAAGGATACTTTCCTGAAAGTGCGACTGAAGAGCTTAAAAATGAGAAATTCTGCTTTGTGAATATTGATGTGGATTTGTATCAGCCGATTTTAGAAGGTTGCGAGTTCTTTTATCCACGACTTGTTAAAGGCGGAGTTATGTTGATTCACGATTATTTACACCCTTTTTACACGGGAACAAAAAAAGCCGTTGATGAATTTGCACTTAAGTATGATTTAAAGTTTTATCCTATCGGCGATGCGACAAGCGTATTTTTTACAAAAGAGTAGAGGAGAGGCTAATTTTCAATCCTCTCCTCCACAAGAAAGAGGTAGAATAAATCAAGCGTTCTTTTTGATTTCTTTGATTCTCGCTGATTTACCACTTCTTGAACGTAAATAATAGAGTTTTGCACGTCTCACGCGTCCGATTTTAAGCACTTTAATGCTATCAATACTGACAGAGTAAAGGGGAAAGATTCTCTCCACACCCACGCCATTTGCTCCGATTTTTCTAATGGTAAAAGTTTTGCCTGTTCCTGTGCCTCGCAAAGAGATACAAACACCCTCAAAATTTTGAATCCTTGTTTTGTCCCCTTCAGAAATACGAATCCCTACTCTTAGAGTATCGCCTGCTTTAAATTGCGGGAGTGTTTTTCCTGCGATTTGAGTATCTTCAAAATGTTGGATATATTTATTTCTCATCTTTTAACCCTTTTTTATATAGCAAATAAAGGTCAGGTCGATAAAAACTCGTCTTTGCCTCTGCTATTTTTGTTTTAAAAGCTTTAATTTTAGCGTGATTACCCTTTGAATATACTGAAGGCACATTTAAATTTCTAAAACAATAAGGGCGAACGAAATTTGGAGCTTCAAGTAAATGAGATTCATAACTCTCACCCAAGAGAGATTCCGCATTCCCTAGCACGCCCTCAATATTTCTTGAAATGCTATCACATAAACAAAGTGCGGCTAATTCCCCACCAGTTAGAATAAAATCCCCAATGCTTAGCACTTCATCAGCATAAAGTTCTATTAAGCGTTCATCAAAGCCTTCATATCGCCCACAAACCAAAACAATATGGTTTTTTTGGCTCAATCTTTGGGCGTCTTTTTGTAAAAAAATTTTTGCACAAGGCGTTAGGAAAATAATATGAGCTTGAGGATTTTCTTTTTTAATAGATTCTAAGCAATCCCCTAAACTTTGTGGTTCTAGGAGCAATCCCGCCCCACCGCCGACTTGATAATCATCAACTTTGGCAAAGCGATTTTGGCTAAAATCTCTAGGATTTTTAAAATCAATAGCAATTTTTTGGTTCAAAATGGCTCTATGCAAGATTGAATCGCTAAAGTATCCCTCTATGAGTTGAGGAAATAGAGTAACAAAAGTAAATCTCATCAGCTATTTTCTAAAATGGCTTTACAAAACTGCACCAAAATAAGTTTTGGGGGTGAGTTTTGGGCTGTGGTGGTTTGTGAGGTAGCAGAGATTAAATTTGAGTGGGAATGCAGAGCGTTTGGAATTTCTGTTTGATTTGCTTCTTGTACTTCCAAAATGTAGCGTTTATTGTAAGGAATCATAAAACTTTTGGGAAGTTTTTGGGCAACAAGAGCAGGTGCGGTTTTGATTTGCAGGTAGTCCTCTCTCCCAAAACGCTCAATCTCTACCACTTCGCCTAAAAGTTCATCATTTTCTATAATGCTACTACCTATAATCTCAAACCAAAAAAATTCATTTTCCTTAAGCAAACATTGCTTTTTGGTTGCTTCTTGCGTGGTGTATAAAATCAAATTTGTAAAAGTTTTTGCCTCTTCTTTGGAATTAATTTGAGAAAATTTCACTAAAGAGCGTTTGGGATTATAGTATTCAAGCTCTAAAGTCCCTAAATCGCAAAAAAACTCACAACCTCGTTTTAAGGATTCTGGAAAGTCGCTTAGTAAATGCAAAAGCATTTCCCCCCTTATCCCTACGGCTCTGCCTATTTTTGCGACACATACCCAATCTTTAGGTTTGCTACTTGCCATCATTAATGAGGTTTAACAATAATGCGATAGGAATTTCCGTCTTTTGCTTTAACGCCTGAAATCAAAGTTTTAATTGCACCAATCATCTTGCCCTCTTTGCCAATCAATCTTCCCGCATCAAGGGTTGAAGAGAGAATTTCAATCTCATAAAAATTCGCATCAACTTTTGTTTTTATCACTTCAATTTTATCAGGTTCTGAAACGATTTTTTTGACATATTCTTTAATAAATTGCTCAACCATTGTTTTTTGTAATCGCCTTTACTCTATCACTCATTTTAACCCCAACACTTAGCCAATATTTCAGACGTTCAGCATCAAACTGAACTTTTGAAGGTTCTGTTAGAGGATTATAATATCCGATTGATTCAATCCAGCCTCCGTCTCTTCTTTTTCTACTATCGGTTACAACGATTCTATAAAAAGGCTTTTTCTTGCGTCCCATTTTTGTTAGACGAATCACTGTTGCCATTAAAACTCCTTAGGATTATTAAAATTTACAGAATAAATCTGTCTCAAACAGAAAACTTCTGCTTGAGATAAACTTACCTGCCACATTTATCGCCTTAATTGTCCCATTCTTGCATCTTTCATTAAGTTCATTAAATCATTCATACCACCCTTATTGTTAGAAAATTTCTTTGCCATTTTAGCAGCATTTTCAAATTGTTTTAAAAAGCGATTGACATCACTCACATCAAGCCCCGCTCCATTAGCAATGCGTTTTTTACGGCTACCATTAAGCAAATCAGGATTTTCCCTCTCTTTTGGAGTCATTGAGCCTACCATTGCCCTTATTTGTTTAATTTCTTTAGAATTATCCAAATCCACATTTTTTAAAGCATCTGCCATATTGCCTAAGCCTGGTAACATTGAGAGTATGGATTGCATTGAGCCGATTTTTTTGAGATTATCAAGTTGTGTGAGAAAATCATTGAAAGTGAATTTGCCCTTTTTGATTTTTTTAGAAATATCTTTAACCTCTTTTTCGCTAATAACCGCTGCTGTTTTTTCGGCTAATGAGTGAATATCACCCGCTCCCATTAGTCGACCCACAATCCTTTCAGGGATAAAAACTTCTAAATCGGGGATTTTTTCACCCACCCCAATAAATCGCAAAGGAATGCCTAGCTGATGAGCGATAGAGAGTGCAATCCCGCCTTTGCTGTCGCCATCAAATTTGCTCAAAATCACACCACTAAGATTGATGAGCCTGTGAAACTCACCCGCACTTCTTACGCCATCTTGTCCGCTTAGACTATCAACCACATAAAAAATTTCGTGAGGCGTAATAGCTTCTTTAATAGCTTTAAGCTCTTTCATTAGCTCTTCATCAATCGCTAATCGCCCTGCTGTATCCACAAGCAAGACATCATATAGTCCCTCTATGGCTCTTTCTTTAGCAGCTTTGGCGATTTGGATTGGATTTTGATTTTCTAAAAAGAAAAAATCCACTTCTACTTGCACACTTAGTTGGCGGAGTTGCTCTATGGCAGCAAGTCTTTGTAAATCACAAGCTGCAAGTAAGACTTTTTTTTGTCTGCCTTTGAGGTAATTGGCAAGTTTAGCGGTGGTTGTTGTTTTCCCGCTTCCTTGCAATCCTGCCATTAACACAATAGTAGGGGGTTTTGGAGCAAATAAAAATCCATAATTTCCGGGTGCGGTGATAATAGTCTGAAAAGTTTCTTTGAGGGATTCTAGGAAATTTTCACGACCAATACCTTTTTGCTTGGTTTTTTGCTCAATGGTAGTAAGGAGTTCCTTTAAAACTTTGTAATGCACATCAGATTTTAAAAGCGATTTTTTTAACTCATCTAATGCTCTTTTTAACGCTTTTTCATCATCTTTAAAGCGGATTTTATTACCGATACTTTTTAGATTTTCACTAATGGTTTCAAACAAATCTTTAACCTCATAAAATATAAAATTCTATAATAAAAAAGTATATTTTATACCATATGAGCTTTAATCGTTATAAAAAAGCAAATTTTCTTACCCCATTTATTTATTATTAAATAATTTTTCTTGATTAAGAAAAAAAAATATTGTAAAATATTTGGATTCATTTAGAATTATTAAAGTAATTTATTTAAAAGGTTTAATCTTATGATGCGGTTTGAAAAGATTTTAAAGGACAATCAGCTTAAAGTTACTCCCCAGAGAATGGCAATCCTTAAAGAAATTGAGAAAATAGGGCATACAAGTATTGAGGAGATTTATGATAATATTAAAGAAACTTATCCTTCTATTTCACTAGCAACTATCTATAAGAATTTAGCTTCTATGCAAGAAGCAGGGATTATCGATGAGGTAAGATTGCCTAATCAAAAGCAACATTACGAGTTAATTAAAGAACCGCACGTGCATTTGGTTTGTGAAAAATGCGGGAGTATCGTAGATGTCCCGATGAATGATTCACTTAAAGGTTTGCGGGAGTCGTATGAAAAATCAACAAATTTTAAAGTCAAAACTGCTTCAGTTGCGTTTGTTGGACTTTGTTCTTTTTGCCAAAACTAAACCAAAACGACATAAAATTTTATTCATTATCTCTAAAGAATTGAAAGCAGGAATGGGTATAAGTTAAAGAATTATGTTTTTGGGAACTTATGCTAAACTTTGCTACAATCAAGGTAAGATAAAAAAGCTAAAATGTAGTTAGAATCCACTTGATAAATGGGTTTAGTCTTAAAGATTAAGAACTAAAAGCCCTAAAGCCTTTAGTTTCGTTTGAGCTGATTAACGATTTGGAGCATAGAATCTGCGGTTTGGATTGATTTAGAGTTTGCCTCATAGGCTCTTTGTCCTACAATCAAATCAGTCATTTCTTCGACTAACTTAACATTGCTTGTTTCTACAAACCCTTGTCTTAAATCCCCAAATCCATTCAAGCCGGGTGTGCCTACGATAGGGTCGCCCGAAGCATTAGTGTTTAAAAAGAGGTTATCTCCTAGGGCGTGCAAACCCGCAGGGTTGATAAAATTCACGGTTTCAATTTGTCCTAGTTCAGTTACTTCTGTCCCATTTCCTACGACTGCAGTTACCGTTCCATCAAGCCCGATTGTAAGTTCTCTTAAATCATCAGGTAGCGTGATATTAGGCACAAGCAAGTAACCTTGGTCATTAACAACATTTCCTTCATCATCTCTTTTAAAGGCACCATTGCGAGTGTAGGCGATTGTGCCATCGGGCAATTCGATTTGAAAAAATCCATTCCCATTAATGGCAATATCGAGTACTTGCTCGGTTTCTTTTACATTGCCTTGCGAGAAAAGTTTTTGGATTGAAGAAGGACGCACTCCTAAACCTACTTCCATACCTGTTGGGCTTAGGGTTGTTTCTGAAGTGCTTGTTCCCGCGTATTGTAAGACTTGATGAAACAAATCAGCAAATTCTGCTCGCTCTTTGCGATAGCCAAAAGTATTAACATTAGAGATGTTGTTAGAAGTAACATCAATCTGAAGTTGTTGTCCTAGCATACCGGTTGTTGCGGTCCAAAGTGCTCTCATCATAGGTAATCCTTTATATTAAATTTATGCTTTTGCAGCCAATCTTGTGATAGCTTCTGTATTGAGGTCGTCCATATGGGTTTTTAGGACTTTAGAGTAAGCTTCCACCAAACGATTAGTTTCAATCAACCCTGTCATTTCCATTACGACATTGATATTGCTTTTTTCCAAAAATCCTTGACGCACCGCACCGCTTTGCTCAAGCATTTCAAGCTCATTAAATCTTTCTCTAGGGTATTCATAGAAATTGTTTCCTACTTTTTTGAGGTATTTGGGATTTTCAAAGGAAACAACAGCGAGATTTGAAGTCAAGTTTGTTTCATTCATCTCCTCAAAATTCAAGGAACGCATATAAATATTCCCATTTGTATCAACTTCTATTTGATACCCATCAATAAACTCAATGTATTGTGGTCCATCAAGGTATTCTCTTGGTAAAACAGGAAATCCCTCTTTGGTAACTAATCTCCCGTCTTCATTAAGCACAAATGAGCCATCACGAGTGAAGCGGACACCATTAGGAGTCTCCACCATAAAATACGCATTTTCTTTGCTTAGAGCAAAATCAAAGGTATTTTCTGTGGGTATAAATCCGCCCATATTGTGTTCTGTGAAATTTTCTACAATTTGAGGCACACGATTGAGTGAGCGATTGTAGAATTTAGCAGCGTCTTTAGTTTGGTCTTTTATGGGGAGAAATTCTTTGTGTTGCTCATACAAACGCAAAAAATCTCCAATCACCACATCATCGCGTTTAAATCCCGTTGTGTTGGCATTAGCGATATTGTTAGAAATCACATCAAGCCGATTGATTTGTGTAACCATACCGCCTACTGAACTATAATATCCACCTTGCATTTTAATTCCTTAGCAAAACTTTTAATGAAGGATAAAGCAAAAGGTGTTCCAATTTGTTTTTAAATTCTTGTTTGGAATTGTCCGCTTAGCTTTGATTTTGACTTAGCCAATCAAGCTTCAAATCATTTGAGTGCTTTAAAAGAATCCTTAGCATTGAGGCATTGTGTGTCCATTTTGCAAACTCTAATTCCGCATTCCTCAAAGACTTTAGCAGTATTTACGCACGCCTTTTTGACAAGCACAACTTCACAATCTTTGATGATTTCTCCTAAAATATTATGCTCTTGTTTGTGAGCGATTTGCTCTTCTTCACTCATTTTGTTATCTTTGTGAGAGCAACCTTCACTTGCTTTGAGATTCGCTCGAGGATTTTGTCGTAATTCTAAAAAATTGATACTTTTAAACATTCCTGCACCTTTTTGCTCAAATATGGCAAAAAAGGGTGTATGCCCCGTATTGTTAAAAACCCTCAAACTCTCATCATAAACTGGCACAGCGATTTTCATTTACTTCCTTTTTGTTTATTATAGCAAATCTCACTTTAAGTTTTTTAGATTTAGTGAGTTTGGCTCTGCAATCTTTGGGTTAGACAAGAGCAAATCTCCTCTGTATTAGCACAAAAGTGTGGGGGAAATTGCGTCTTGTTGAAAGTTCTTTGTCGTTTGGCAAGTTGCATCGTGTGGGTAATAATGAGTGCTTTTAAATCTTCAAGAGTAAGATTACCTTTAAGATATTCTAATGTTTCTTTAATGCCAATGCTTTTAGCCCAAGAAAAATCAGTCCCATAGTGATTTTTGAGCGATTTTACTTCGCTAATAAGCCCATTTTCAAGCATTTTTTGCGTTCTTTGTGTGATTTTTTCTTTCAAATCCTCGCGATTAAGCACAATCTCATAGATTTCACAATCTTTTAAAAGCGGTTTTGGGGGATTGGCTTTGAAATACTCACTAGGAGGCATTTGAGTAAGAAAGTAGAGACTAAGGGCTTTGGTGATACGATAAGTATCAGTGGGTTTGAGCTTTGTTGCATAGGGTTCATCAATCTGATTTAATAAAGCGTAAGATTCCTGCAAAGAGAGGGAATCAAGCTTATTTTCAATCAATTCTTTTTGGCTTTGTGTGGGTATGGGAAGTTTAGAGATTCCTTGAATGAGGCTTTTAAGATAGAAGCTTGTGCCGCCAGTGATAAGGAGATTTTTTTGATGAGTTTGACAAAAATCTTTGGCTTTTTGGTATTCTTGTGTAAAAATTTGCACATTGTGAGCTTGCGTAGGATTTAAAATATCAATCCCAAAATGCAAGATTCCTTCTCTCTCTTGCAAGGTAGGTTTAGCAGAGGCAATATTAATTTCTTGATAGACACTCAAAGAATCCAGCGATAAAATAACGCAATCAAAGCTTTGGGCGATTTTTAAAGAAATTTGAGTTTTACCGCTACCGCTTCCCCCTAAGATTGCGATTTCTAGCAAAATTATGCCTGATTTTTGGAGGCTAAAATCGCTTCAAAAAGACTTCCCCGCAAAGCATTTTTTTCTAAACTTTCTATTCCTTTAGCCGTTGAGCCTCCCGGACTCATTACATTTTCTTTAATTTGAGCGGGGTGTTTATCGCACAAAAGCTGGCTAAAGCCATTAAATAAACCTTTGACAATAAGTGTGGATTGTTCTCGAGTGAGTCCATTGGTTACACCCGAATCAATAAGAGCCTCTGCAATCAAAGCAAGAAAAGCAGGTGAGCAGCTTCCTAGTGCGGTTGCAATCGGCATCATTGATTCCTCAATCCAAACGCATTGTCCAATAGAATTAAAAATATCAAATGCGGCTTGTTTTTGACTCTCATCACCACAAAGGCTGGTAATAGAGGCTTTAAGACTTGCTGCAACATTAGGCATTGCACGGATATAGGCTTTTGCGGGTATAGATTCTTTAAGTGTGGCAAGGGAGACTCCATTAAGGATTGAATAAACACATTTTGCTTTGCCCTTGAAGTGAAAATTTTTTAAGGCATAGGGTTTGATACAAAGCAGAATTTCATAATCGCTTAGATTGAGAGAATCTGTATAAAAAAGGGATTCAACTTGCAGGGTATCACAAAAATCTTGAATCTTTTGGGGATTGCGTCCGCTAATAAAAATTTGGTATTGATTTTTTAAGCCCTCACAAAGGGCTTTTGCCATTTTTCCATAACCTAATAAGAGGAGCTTTTCCATTTAAGGTTAGTCTTTAGCTAGGATTTGTTTCCAAAATCAAAAAATTTTGAGATGGGTTCAGAGAGTCCGAAATTCTCATATTTAAAGCTTTCAAGCACAACTTGAGCCATTGTTTGATTTTCAAAATTAAAAATAATAGGGGCAAGAAAATTTACCGTTGATTGCTCAATAGGTTCATTGACACGGACAATATTCAAAACAGCAAACTGCACTTGAGCGGTATCAATACTTGAAGTGCCTTTTAAATCCAAAAGGACTTTAACAGGCGTTGGAATATCAAACACATAATCCGCCCTAATCGCATAGGGATTGACTAAAGTAAAGGAGACTCCGTCATTCTCACAACTTACAAGCCTCATAAAAACATCATCGTCTTTATCGATTCTCTCTAGCTTCATTTTTTGAATATACTCAAACCCTAAAATGGGAGATTTTACCACAAATTCCATTTTTTATCCACCTTAACTAAAAACATAAATAGGATTTTATCGCAATAAAAACAAAAAATCAATTTTAATTAACAATTTTTAGACAAACCTAACTATAAATCCGCTATAATTTGGTTCATTTTCTCCTAGTAAATTTAGGATTTTTGGAAGTTTTAAAGAAAATCATATTTTTTAGTATGGGAAAATGGTGAATTTGAGGTGTAGAAATTTTAGGAATTTTTAAAAAGGAAAATAATGCGAAGTTTTAAAAGCATTGGCATAAAGACTCAATTAGGGGCTTTTCTTATAGCGAGTTTAGTTTTTTGGGGCTGTTCTTCTAAAAGCAATAGCGGCTTAGGGCTTGATGAGGTGAATAAACCCGCAGATTATTGGTATGAAAATATGCTTAAGGCAATCCAAATGAAGAATTTAGAAAAAGCTGATAGCTATTTTAAGTCTTTGCAAGGCGAACATCTCCACTCTCCCTTGCTACCTGAAGCAATGCTGATTATGGGAAGAGCTCATATGCAAGAAGAGGATTATCAGCTCGCTGCTTTTTATTTTGATGAATACACCAAACGTTTTGGCAATCAAGAAAACATTGATTTTATTCGGTATTTGAAGTTACAAGCTAATTACTTTGGTTTTGCTAAAACTAATCGCGACCAACAACTTCTCATTAATGCTATTAAAGAAGCCAAAGAATATGGGCAAAAATATCCTTACTCGCGTTATCGTCCTATGGTGGATACAATGCTTTTGAAGCTCGAATTAGCTCAATTAACGCTCGATAAGGCAATTATTAAACTTTATGAAAAGAAAGATAAGATTGATGGGGCAGCTTATTATCAAGAAAAAATCAATGAAAACTCTTGGATTCAAGATGTTTATCACAAAGAAGCTCATACGCCTTGGTATGAACAACTCTTTTTATGGTAGAAAATGATGTTGCAATTAGAACGTTATGGTAAATTCCCCAAAAAACTGCCTGTTATTGTTGAAGAGGAGATGTTTCTTTATCCCTTTATGATTGCCCCTTTGTTTTTTAGTGATGAGCAAAGTCTCAAAGCCATTGAAGCAGCAATGCAAAGTGAGGATAAATTGATTTTTATCACTGCCCTAGAAGCTAAAGACGATGATGAGGGGGAAGAAAATTTTTATGATGTGGGGGTAATTGGGACGATTTTACGCCGTGTTGCCTTACCTGATGGTAGGGTAAAGATTTTGTTTCAAGGGCTAAGTCGCGGGAATCTTTTGAGCGTTGTCAGTCAAGAGCCTTTAATGGCTGAAATTACTCCGATTATCTCGGCGACTTATGATACAAGTCGGATTGAGGCAATCCTTTCAATCCTTAAAGAAAAATTGCGGCATTTGTATAATATTTCCCAAAATTTTCCTCAAGATTTATTGCGAAGCATTAATGAGACAATGGACCCTAATCGTGCAGCTGATTTGATTTCGAGTGCAGCTAGACTCAAAAAAGAGCAAGCCTATAAGATTTTTAAAGAAAGCGACCCTGAAGAGCGTTTGTTGCATCTTATTGATATTATTATGGAGGAGATTAAAGCCCAGCAAATCCAAAAAGAGATTAAAATCAAAGTCAATCACCAAATGGAACGCATTAATAAAGAATATTTCTTAAGGGAGCAGCTCAAACAAATCCAAAAGGAATTAGGTGTTGATAGCGGTAAAGATAGCGAGATAGAGGAATACAAAGCCAAGCTTAAAGAGCTTAAACCTGCTATGCCTAAAGGAGCTTATAAAGAAATCTCAAAGCAAATCCAAAAACTCTCAAGAATGCACTCTGATAGTGCCGATGCTAATCTCTTACAAAATTATATTGAATTAGTTTTGGAAATTCCCTTTGGCAAAGTCTCTCAAAAATCGCTCAAAATCGATGAGGTAGAAAAGCAACTCAATAAAGACCATTATGCCCTAAAAAAGCCTAAAGAACGCATTGTTGAATATTTTGCAGTAAGGGAATTACTCGCCCTAAGAGGTAAGGAAAACAATGAAGCAAAAGGCACAATTTTATGCTTTTATGGACCTCCGGGAGTGGGTAAAACAAGTCTTGCTAACTCTATTGCCACCGCATTGAAAAGAAAGCTTATCCGCATTGCCTTAGGAGGACTTGAAGATGTTAATGAGCTTAGGGGACACCGCCGCACTTATATTGGAGCAATGCCCGGTAGGATTGTGCAAGGACTTATTGACGCTAAGGAGATGAATCCGGTTATTGTCTTTGATGAGATTGATAAACTTCACAGCACTTATCGGGGTGACCCTTCCTCTGTGCTTTTGGAGATTTTAGATCCCGAACAAAATAAAGAATTTAGGGATTATTATACGAATTTTGATTTGGATTTATCCCAAGCAATTTTTATTGCCACCGCAAATGATATTTCACAAATCCCTGCTCCCTTAAGGGACAGAATGGAATTTATTAATATTAACAGCTACACGCCCAACCAAAAAGAGCAAATCGCTAAAAAATACCTAATTCCCCAAGAGCTTAAAAAGCACGGATTGCAAAATGTTGAATTTTCTATCACACAAGGGGCTACTCGGGATTTGATTGAAAAATATACAAGGGAAGCGGGTGTGCGGAATCTCCGCAGAAAGATTGCCCAAATCCTAAGAAAAGCTGCCCGAAAAATTTTGCAAGATAAAGTAACCAAAATCGCCATTACACAAAAAAATCTTGCTGAATATTTAGATAAGATTGTGTTTGAATATGATGCCCTTGATAAAGCTAATCAAGTAGGCTTAGTGAATGGTTTGGCTTGGACGAGTGTCGGGGGCGATGTTTTAAAGATTGAGGCATTAAAAATCAAAGGTAAAGGCGAGCTTAGCTTAACGGGAAGTTTGGGGGAAGTGATGAAAGAGAGTGCTAAGATTGCCTATTCTGTCGTTAAATCACTCATTGATGAGGGGAGTTTGAAGGTGGATTTGAAACTTATTCCTTTAAGCCCCAAAGAAAAAGAGGAAAAATACAAGCCCCAACCAAGCCAAATTTACAATCGTTTTGATATTCACTTGCACGTGCCAGAGGGTGCTACACCTAAAGACGGACCCAGTGCGGGTATTGCCATAGCCAGTGCGTTAGCTTCAATCTTTTCTCATCGTCCTATTAGAAGCAATTTTGCAATGACAGGAGAATTGACTTTGAGAGGGAAAGTCCTCCCCATAGGCGGTTTGCAAGAAAAGCTTATTGCTGCTTATAAAAGCGGGATTAAGGAAGTTTTGATTCCTAAGAAAAATTTTGAGCGAGATTTAGAGGAGATTCCCCAAGAGGTCAAAGAGGGATTGAAAATCCACCCCGTTTCGCATTTTAGTGAAGTTTTAAAATATGTGTTGGTAAAATGATTGCAAAATTTAAACTAATCTTAGGGTTAGTTCTTAATGGCAAACAAAATGGCTTTACAATCCTCTTATCACAACAACGGCTTATCAAAACAGCAATCTAATCTTTTTGATGTTTTAGGGTTTGAATCTTTAGACGCTTATCAATCTTTATGTGGGATTGATGAGGCAGGAAGAGGTTCTGTGGCGGGTTCTTTGTTTGTTTGTGGTGTGATTTTATCCCCCAAAATCTCCCAAGATTTAAAAGCAAATCTTAAAGATTCCAAAACACTTTCACAAAAAAGACGTGATGAGCTTGCACCCCAAATTAAAGAATATTGTCAATTTCATCTTGTTAAAACAACGGCTTATCAAATCGACAAAATGGGCTTAAGTTTAGCTATTAGGGAATCTTTACTTGAAATTATGGCAAACTTAAAGGCAGATTGCTATTGTTTTGATGGGAATTGCAATTTTCAAATTCCCCATTTACAAACACTCATTAAAGGCGATTTGAAAATCCCTACTATCAGTGCGGCGAGTATTCTTGCTAAAAATGCCAAAGATAGTGAAATGCAAGAGCTGCACAAAATTTATCCTCAATATCATTTTGATGAAAATAAAGGCTATGGCACAAAGGCTCATTTGCAAAGTATTAAAGAATATGGTTATTGCCCTCATCATCGTAAAAGTTATAAACTTAAGGCTTTGCAAACTGCCTCTTTGAACTCCTCTTTTTTGTTTTAAATTATTCTCATTTTAACAAAAACTTGACAATTTATTTATAAAAACTTGATATTTTTTTCTTATCATTTTGCAAATTTTAAATTTTAGGAGATTTGAGATGAAAAAATTATTAGGACTGACTTTGTTTTGTAGCTGTTTGCTTAGTGGGGCAGAGTTTAACCAAGAAATGCAAAATTTCTTAGAAGAACTTAAAACGCAGGCAAGAACACAAAATCCTAATTTTGTGGATTTTAGTGCTAAAGAGGGAGAGCGGATTTTTGTAACTCAAAGTGTTGGAAGAGAGGGCAAAACCCTCTCTTGTGAGAGTTGTCATCAGAGTGATTTAAGAAAAGAGGGATTGAATGTTTTTACTAATAAGCCCTTAGAGCCTCTCTCACCTAATGCCAATCCCAAGCGTTTGAGCGAGGTTAAAGAAGTCAAAAAGTGGCTTAAGCGAAATTTCAAAGATGTTTATGCTAGGGAAGGAAGTCCTAAAGAGCAAGGCGATGTTTTGTTGTATATTTTATCAAAGTAAGGAGCAAAAATGAAAAAGGTTTTGTGGATTTTAGGGATTTTACTCTCACAGAGTTTTGCAGAGGAAGTCGCTT
Source organism: Helicobacter sp. (assembly GCA_022511145.1). Taxonomy (GTDB): domain Bacteria; phylum Campylobacterota; class Campylobacteria; order Campylobacterales; family Helicobacteraceae; genus Helicobacter_D. Next base: position 1,678 of record JAFLSC010000021.1, on the reverse strand, counting down.
TTGAGCGGAGCAGTGAGGATATTTTCCTTGCTCGCTCCTCCAAAGCCCCTGAAGTAATGCCAGTGAATAATGCACTTTACCAAAAAGAATGTGCAAGTTGCCACTTTGGTTACCAGCCCGGACTTTTGCCTAGTCAATCTTGGACTTATATTATGCAAAATCTAAGAAACCATTATGGTGTTGATGCTGAAGTTGAAAACGAGGATTATCAAGCCCTTTTGGAATACCTTAGTGCTAATGCAAGTGAAAAAGCAATGCAATATAAAAGGAGTGCAAAAATCACGAAATCTTTGCAGCAAGGCGTTCTTTATCAATCCATTACTGAAATTCCCTATCATATTAAAAAACACCGCAAAATTGATAAGGCTTTAATTAATCAAAAAGAAGTAGGTTCTCTCGCTCGCTGTGCAGCGTGTCATAAAAAAGCTAATGAGGGGATTTACAGCAAACATTCTGTTGATATTCCTAACTATGGGCGATGGCGTGATTAAAAGTTATATTTGGAGTTTTGTTAATCGCTTTTTACATTTTGTTTTGATTATTAGCTTAGGAGTTGTTCTTGCTAGCCTTTATTTTTGGGAGAAGGCTTTGTGGCTTCACTCTCTTATGGGGCTTGTCTTTGGTGGAGCGGTTGGGCTAAGGATTGTTTGGGGATTTGTGGGGAGTCGCTACTCTGTGTTTAGAGATTTTGAATATCGGGGTGTTTTGGAATATTTGAAATCAATTGCGGATTTTATTGTCAAAAAGACGCCAAAAAGGCATTATATCGGACACAATCCCGCTTCAAGTTGGGCTATTTTGTTAATGCTACTTTTGGGGATTATCGTTGCTTGTAGTGGATTGCTAGAATACGGGATAAGTCAAAATAGTGGTATTTTTGCGTTTTTATTTTATCAATACAGCAAGGTGAGTTTTATCCAAGAAATACACAAAATCAGTGCTTATTTATTGTTTGGAATTGTTATAATACATATTATAGGGGCTTTGATTGATACTCTTACAAATGGTGATGGTATTTTATCAATGATTACAGGAAAAAAGAAAACACCTCAAAAGATTACTCTTGTTTTGAGTGATTTTCAAAAGGCTTTTAGTGTTTTGGTTATTTTAGGTGTGATAGGGATTTTGTCTTTGGGTAATGGGATTCTTAAAAATCACTTTCAACCTCTTAATTATGCTAAGCTTAATGCGGATTTTGAAAAAGAATGCGGAAGTTGTCATTTGCTTTATCCACCTTACTTGCTGCCTAAAAAATCGTGGGAAATAATGATGGGGGATTTGGAAAATCATTTTGGCGATGATGCTTCAATTGATGAGGAGAGCAGACAAGAGATTCTTAAATTTTTAAGTCAAAATGCTGCTGAAAATTTTGACACTAAAGTTTCCCAAAATATTATAAAATCTCAAAAAGATAGCTCTAATATCGCTATAACTCAAAATGAATATTGGATTACTAAGCATAAAAATATCAATCAAGAAGTTTTTAAAAGGGAATCTATTCAATCTAGGGCAAATTGTTTTGCTTGTCATAAGGGAATAGAATATGGGGTATTGCAAAAAGATTTGATAAAAATCCCAAAATAAAAAATTTTAAATTATTCTGCCATTGCAAGAAATTTAAAATTTTTGCGGCAATCTTTTCTCCCACAAATTCTCCCTCACCCAACCTTTTTCGCTC
>JAFLSC010000020.1 GCA_022511145.1 Helicobacter sp. | reverse complement strand
GAACACGGAAGAGGCTTTGCAGTTGTTGCTGATGAGGTAAGAAAACTCGCAGAGCGAACAAGCAAATCTTTAAGTGAGATTGAAGCTAATGTTAATGTCTTAGTGCAAGGCATTAATGATATGAGTGAATCAATCAAAGAACAAACTACGGGTGTGAGTCAAGTCAATGAATCTATTGTTCAAGTAGAATCTATCACCAAAAGCAATGTGGATATTGTCAATTCTACTAACTCCATTACCCAAAATGTCAATAAGATTGCTGAAGAAATCCTTGAAGATGTCAATAAAAAGACTTTTTAGGGATTTAGGATTTAAGTAATCCTTAATCCTAATTATAATAAAGCTTAGCGACATTTATAGCTTGTTTTACTTTTACAGAGATGATTAAGAAAACAAGTGTGGCATTGCGGATTAATTGCTTTGCAAATATAGCGTCCAAAAAGAACCATTGCTTGGTGCAGGGTAGAGAGATTGTCTTTAAAGATTTTTGTCAAATCTTCTTCTGTTTGCAAGGGGGTTTTGGCATTACTCAAACCTAAGCGGTGAGAAACTCTAAAAACGTGCGTATCCACAGCAATAAAGTTAGCTTCTTGGGATTCAATCAAAACAACATTAGCGGTTTTTTGCCCAACACCCGGGAGAGTTTTGAGCAAATCCCTATCACAAGGAATTTCTCCCTTAAATCTTTCACAAACTTCTTTTGCCATTGCTTGGAGATTTTTTGCTTTATTGTTAAAAAAAGAGCAGGTTTTAATTAAATCTTTAATTTCATCAAGGTTGGCATCTTTTAGGGCTTGAATATGGGGATATTTTTTGAATAATGCGGGCGTGATAAGATTAACGCGTTTATCGGTGCATTGGGCTGAAAGCATAACAGCAATGAGCAATTCATAAAGATTAGAGTATTGTAATTCTGTTTTGGCTTTAGCGTAATGCTCTAAAAATAAGGCTTTGATAGCTTGAATTTCTTTTTTGGTTGCTTTTTTCATTGGTTTTCCTTATTAGTTAAAAATTTCAAAAGGGGACATAATTGTGCGTTTAAGAATATTAAAAGGAGAGAGTAAAATATCAGTGGCAGTATTGATACTAATTTGGGGATTTTCTAAAGAGCCGCTAATGGAAAAATTAGTCGAGATTGTCCCTTCTTTGCCTAGCAGGATATAATTAACCACAGGGATTTTATTAATAATGCCACTTAGGGATTTAGCGGTAATAAGTTGAGCGTTAAGACTAATTTCATTGTTTTCTAAAACAATAATTCCTCGCCCTAAAATATCAATTGATGAGCCTTTCATATCTAAATTGTTAATGGCTAGAAATTTTTCATCAAATCCAAATTCAATCTCTCCTTCATCAATATGATAGCCGTCATTGTTAAAACCGGGTGCTTTAAAGCTTAATAAAGAAGGAATAGTATCAATAAAAGCCATAAGATTTTGTAAAAGATGAAGTTCATTCACAGAAGTATTTTGGAGCTTGAATTTTCCAATTAATGCTCCCTTAGGATTAGTGTTAGCATTAATAAAGAAGCGTCCGTTGGTGAAATAAGTCTTGCCTGTGCCAAAAAAGGTATTCATAAATTCATCGCCAAATTCATTAGCATCGAGTGTTATGGCTTTATTACGCTGATAGACATTGGCATACCCATTTTTGTGTTTAAGTTGTAAATGTGTTTCTTCTTTAAGGATAGAGATTTCATAAGAATCTGCTAATATGGTTTTTTGGTGGTAATATAGATTTGCTTTTTCTCCTTTAATAAAAAAGGGGAGTTGGGATTGAGTCTTAGGCAGGACTTCGGGGCTGATTTGCAAAGTCAAATCCCTAAGCAATAATTCTTCTTTTTCTTTGGTTTGGGTGAAAATTATCCTATTATCTTCACTTTTAATTTGTAAATTTTGAGGAGTATAATCAAGGATAAATTGGAGATTAGTAAGGGGCTTATTGGTTTTTTCTAAAAGGATTTGTTGGTTGGTGTCAATCTGGATATTACCTTGAAAATGGTTAAAATCTTTAGTTTTCAGTGAAATTTCACCCTCTAAAACATTGCGGAATTGTAGAAGTTGAGAATAGGGGAGGAGTGCAGAGAGCTTTGAAAATTCAAAACGATAATCCTCACTTAAGATGCTGCTAAAAAAAAGTGTAGGAAAGTCTAGGAGGATGTTTTTAGAATCTTTAAAATTTACACTAAAAGGGAGAGATTGATTTTTAAGGGAGAGTAAATCAGGATTTTTAGGGTCAAGAGCTAGGGATAAAACTTGCAAATCCCCATTAACAAGTTTGGTATCAGTATTAACAACAAAGCGAGAATTTGTGCTTAACTGGTCTTTATAAGTGGTATTTTGAGTTTGGATTTTAAGAAATTCATTGTCAAGATTCACTTGTATCGAGTTAGAATGAAGGGGGACTCCCAAAAGCGTTGTTTGAACATTTTTAGCATTAAATTCCCCTTTTGCTTGGATTTTGAGTGTATGGAGATTAAGACTCAAATCAAGATTGCTATCAATAGGGACATTAGAATGTTCAATGGGAATGCTGATTTCAAAGGCGTGGAGTAGTTTGTGAATATCAGAATCTAATAAAATATCAGCACTAAAGCTGAGATTTAAAATTGGCTCTTCATCAAAAATATTTTTAAGCTCAACTTTGGCATTTTGGACTTCGTGTTTGGCATAAAAGGGCTTGGTAGGATAAAATTCTAAACTCTCCTTTTCAAAGATAATTTTGACATTTTCTGAAGTGGCTTTAAGATTGGGGTAGAAAGTAACTTCAGCATTTTTTGCAGTCGCGATTGCTTTTAGGCTACCTAGACTTTCTTTTAGGATATTATCGGATTTTAAAGGAATAGTGAGTGAGAAATTATCAATCTTTGCTTCACTAAAGGCATAATTATCAAAAATCCATTCTTCTAAGATTTTATCGTCTAAAGGCGGCACTAAAGGGCGTAAAAAGGAAGTGTTTTCAAAGCTTTCAGAATCCCCTTGTAAGGTGATATTATTTAAATCCCCTTTGATTTGGAGATTGACATTGATATGGGATTTGAGTGTTTCTTTATCAAGTATTTTTAAAATGCCCTTTAAATCGATAAAACGTTGTTTGGTATTATAAAAGCCTTCCCCACTATAATAAGCCCCAAATTGCTTAAAATACAAATCTTCAATATGAATAAAAATAGAGGAATCTTGCTGTTTGAAATTGATTTTGCCATAAGCTTCAGGTAAATTAAAAGTGAAATGTTCGCCATTATAAAATAAATTAGCCTGATAATTTTCAAAAAGTATTTCTTTAATATTAATTTTTTGGAAAAATTTTGAGAAAAAATGGATTTTTTTAAGCATTTGTATTTGCTCATCAATATCATTTTTTTGGGTATTTTGGGATTTTTGTAAGGCAATAAAATCTGCAGAGTTGATTTCTAAAATAAGTTTTTTATCTAAACTAAGGTAAAATCCTTTTATTGTTATTTTAGCAATATTGAATTGCTCAATTTTAATTCCGTGATGCAAAAAGGCATAGAATATGATAAAAATTCCTACTAAAGAAGCAAGAAATAGGCTGATTTTAAATGTTTTTGTTGATGGTTTTTTCATTTTGATAATAACACTTTGTTTTTACCTTGCTACACCTATTCAATCCAGCAAGGTTATTTATGTCCCACAAGGTGGAATGAATGAAATTATAGCATATTTGAGACAAAATCAATTTGATATTAATAAGTTAGATGGAATCTTGATTCGTTTTTTGGGTTACCCTCAAAGCGGTTGGCTTAATATCAATCGGACTTTTTTAAGTAAAGGGGATTTTCTCTATAAGCTTACTTATGCTAAGGCTGCTTTGGAGGATATTACGCTCATTCCCGGTGAGACTTTGTATTTTTTTATTAAGGCAGCAAGTGAGCAATTAAATTTAGACGAAGGAAAATTGCATCAATATTACACAAAATATGCTCCTTATGTCGATGGAGTGATTTTGGCTAACACTTATAAAGTCCCAAAAGGCATTACAGAGGAGCATTTAATGTATTATTTAGTAAATACTTCTCTTAAAGAGCATCAAAAGTGGGCGGTGAAATTTTTAGGTGAATATGATGAGCGGCAGTGGTTTAGATTTGTAACAATCGCTTCAATTATTCAAAAAGAATCCGCTAATATCCAAGAAATGCCTTTAGTCTCTGCGGTAATTCATAACCGCTTGAAAATTAAAATGCCCTTGCAAATGGACGGGGCGTTAAATTATGGTCGTTTTTCACACACAAAAGTTACTCCCCAAATGATACGAAATGATACAACTTCCTACAATACTTATAAATTTAATGGGATTCCTGATTCTCCTGTGGGAAGTGTGGGATTTGATGCGATTAAAGCGGCGATTTATCCTGCTGATGTGGATTATTTGTATTTTGTTCGCATAAAAAAGGGCGAACACGCTTTTAGTAAGACTTATCAAGAGCATATCAAGAATTTTTCACAATAACAATTTCTGTGAAAAATCCTAGAAAATAAGATTTTTTTAAGAGAAATTAATTAACAATACTTAGTAAATTTAGCATTTAACTTTAGTGTAGTTCAGGTTTGCAACTTGCTTGGGTGTAGTTTATGCAGGTTTAAAGGGTAAAATCCCTTAAAATTTGAGGATAGGGTATGGAAAGATTGAAAAAAGTCGGCATTATTGGTGCGGGTAATGTGGGTTCTACACTCGCTTATATTCTTTCTGCAACGACTGCTTATGAAATTATTTTGCAAGACAAAGATAAAGATAGGGCAAGAGGGATGTTGCTTGATATGTTTCAAGCCTCTTGCGTAGGGACAAAATTTACAAAACTCGGCGTGATTGCTTCACCTAAAGACTTGAAAGGCTGCGATATGATTGTGATTGCAGCAGGTTCTCCAAGACTCCCGGGTATGAGTCGCAATGATTTATTACTAGCTAATGCCAAAGTGATTTCTGAAATTTCTAAAGATATTAAAGAAAATTCCCCTGATGCGGTTGTGCTTTTGATTACAAATCCGCTTGATGCAATGGTTTATACCGCTATTTATGAAACAAAGTTCAATCCTAAAAGAATACTCGGTATGGCAGGTGTGCTTGATAGTGCAAGAATGGCAAGTTTTATCTATGAAAAATTACAATGTGCCCCCGGACAGATTGTTGCTCCTGTAATGGGAGGACACGGCGATGATATGGTTCCTTTGGCACGATTCTCATCAGTTAATGGTGTGCCTTTGAATGAGCTTTTAAAACAAGAGGAAATTCAAGAGGTTGTTACAAGAACGAGAAATGCAGGAGCAGAGATTGTCGCTTGTCTTAAGAAAGGTTCCGCTTATTTTGCTCCCGCAAGGGCAGCAGCGGAAATGGTGATTGCCATTATGAGTGATAGTCATAAGATTATGCCCAGTGCGGTTTTACTAAGTGGTGAATACGGGTATAGTGATGTGGTTGGCGGTGTGCCAGTAGAACTTGGTATTAATGGGGTTGAAAGGATTGTAGAATTAGAATTAAATGAAGAAGAAAAACAAGCTTTCAATCGCTCAATTCATTCAGTTAAAACATTAATTGATGAATTAAAAGCTAATCATTTTAACAAATAACCTATTTTCAAGGAGGAAAGAGAGAGTCAATAATTTTTGGTCATCAGGAAGTAGGTTTAATTTTATTATAAATTTTTTCCAAGGAGTAAAAAATGGGATTGCTTCAAGCACCAGCAAATACACCCGTTTGGGTTAATGAAGAACGTTGCAAAGCCTGTGATTTATGTGTGTCTGTATGTCCAACAGGAACACTTGCAATGCAACTTGATGAGCATAGAGTTTTAGGAAAAATGGTTAAAGTGATTCACCCAGAAAGCTGTATTGGTTGTTCTGATTGTGAATTACATTGCCCTGACTTTGCCATTGCCGTAGCAGACAGAAAAGAGTTTAAATTCGCTAAACTAACTGATGAGGCAAAACAAAGAGCAGAAGCCATTAAAGCTAATCGTTTTATGGCAGTATAAAGGAGAAAGAAGTGAGTAGAGAGTTAATTTCAAGTGGGAATGAATTAGTAGCCCACGCAGCAATTGATGCAGGTTGTAAGTTTTTTGGTGGATACCCTATTACCCCTTCTAGTGAAGTGGCACACGAAATGAGTGTTTTGTTACCTAGAGAGAATGGGAGCTTTATCCAAATGGAAGATGAAATCGCAGGAATTTCTGTGGCTTTGGGTGCTTCAATGAGTGGCGTAAAGTCAATGACAGCGACTTCAGGACCGGGGATTTCACTTAAATCAGAGCAGATTGGTTTAAGCTTTATGGCAGAAGTTCCGCTAGTTATCGTCAATGTTATGCGTGGAGGACCTTCCACAGGTTTGCCTACTCGTGTGGCACAAGGTGATGTTCTTCAAGCGGCTCACCCAACACACGGAGATTATCAATCTATTGCACTTTGTCCGGGAAGCCTAGAGGAAGCCTATACGGAAACGATTCGTGCTTTTAATCTTGCAGAAAAATATATGACTCCTGTTTTTTTACTACTCGATGAAACTTTAGGGCATATGCACGGAAAAGCAGTGGTGCCAGATTTATCTGATGTCCAAAAAACCATTGTAAATCGCAAAGTTTATAAAGGCGATAAAAAATCTTACAAGCCTTATGATGTTGCTAGTGATGAACCTGCTATTTTAAATCCTTTCTTCCAAGGCTATCGCTATCATATTACAGGATTGCATCACGGACCTACAGGATTCCCGACAGAAGATGCTGTGCTTTCTCAAAATCTTATTGATAGATTATTTAACAAAATCCTAAGCAAACGTGCTGATATTGTTACTTATGAAGAGTATAAACTCAAAGATGCGGATATTTTGCTGATTGCTTATGGTTCAGCTTCAAGAAGTGCCAAAGAAGCGGTGGATAGATTAAGAAAAGAGGGTGTGAAAGTAGGATTGTTTAGACCTATTACGCTTTGGCCATCTCCACGAGAGCAATTAAGTGCTTTGGGTAAAAAGTTTAATAAAATCTTAGTCGCAGAATTAAACAAAGGGCAGTATGTTATAGAAGTAGAACACGCAATGAAAAAAGATGTTACCTTGCTTGCAAAAGCTAATGGACGCCCTTTGTCTCCAGCAGAAATTATTAACAAAATTAAGGAGCTATAAAATGGCATTTAATTATGATGAATACTTAAGAGTGGATAAAATGCCAACACTATGGTGTTGGGGTTGTGGTGATGGTGTAATTCTTAAAGCGATTGTGCGAGCGATTGATAAACTCGGCTGGAATATGGACGATGTTTGTTTGGTAAGCGGGATTGGTTGTAGCGGACGCGTTTCTTCTTATGTGAATTGTAACACTGTGCATACGACACACGGAAGAACTTTAGCTTATGCTACGGGTATTAAACTTGCCAATCCGACAAAGAAAGTGATTGTTGTAGGGGGTGATGGTGATGGTTTAGCCATTGGTGGAAATCACACAATCCACGCTTGTCGGAGAAATATTGATATTAACTATGTGCTTATCAATAATTTTATTTATGGTTTAACCAATTCCCAAACTTCCCCAACAACACCAAAGGGAATGTGGACTGTAACTGCACAATACGGCAATGTTGATCCTGAATTTGACCCTTGTAAATTAGCACAAGCAGCGGGTGCAAGCTTCGTTGCGCGCGAATCAGTGCTTGACCCTAAAAAAATGGAAAAAGCTTTTGTTGAGGGATTTCAGCACGAGGGATTTAGTTTCTTTGATATGTTTAGTAACTGCCACGTTAATTTGGGTAGAAAAAACAAAATGGGTGAGGCGATTGATACTCTAAATTGGATTGAAAGCCGAATTTTGCCTAAGAAAAAATATGAGGAATTAAGCGAGGAAGAAAAAGTTGGAAAATATCCCACAGGAATTTTACTCCACGATACCACAAAAATAGAGTATTGCAAAGCTTATAAACAAGTTCAAGAAAAAGCACAAGCTAAAAAAGGAGGTGCAAAATGAGCCGAAAACAACTCCGATTTACAGGGGTAGGGGGACAAGGTGTCCTCCTAGCGGGTGAAATCTTAGCTGAAGCACAAATTAAAAATAAAGGCTATGGCGTTAAAGCGGCGACTTACACTTCTCAAGTAAGAGGAGGTCCAACAAAAGTGGATATTCTACTTGATAAAAATGAGATTTTGTATCCTTATGCCAATGAAGGTGAAGTGGAATTTATGCTTTCAACCGCTCAAGTGAGCTATGACCAATTTAAAAGTGGGCTAAAAGAGGGAGCAACTATCGTGATTGAACCTAATCTTGTAACACCTAGCCCAGAGGATAAGAAAAAATTTAAAATCTATCCGATTCCTATTATCACGATTGCCAAAGAGGAAGTGGGTAATGTTGTTACGCAATCTGTTGTTGCCCTTGCTATTACGGTAACATTGACTAAATGCGTGGATAGAGATTTGGTGTATGAAACAATGATTAGTAAAGTTCCTGCTAAAGTTGTTGAGCTCAATAAAAAAGCTTTTGAACTAGGCGAAAAATACGCTAGAGAAGTAAAAGCAATCTAACCCTTTGGGGGTTGGATTTTCAAAGTTACCTTTCTTGATTAAATTAAAATTAACAGGTGTTAATCTATAATTTATTCCCTCTTATAGTCTCTACAAGATTTATTATATCAAACTAAAAAAGAATATTTAAAAAGTAAAATCGCAAAGTTTTTTCTAAAATTAACATAAGTTAATTTCTGATATTTTGTTTAATGAGAATATTTTTTATTTAAAAACTATTATGATGAAAATACCCATAGGCAGACCAAGAAAGTTCCGCACTATCTTTTAATTTTTTAATCATTTCTTTGTTAGCCATAAACTTACTCCTTGATAATATCACCACACCATATTGTATAGTCTTTTTACTTTTCTCCAAGTATAAGAGGTTAAAATAATAATGATACCTCTTTGTATCCCACCATACCTCAAATTCTACTTTTTTATGTTATTTTTATTAAAAAATTTATTTTTCTCACTAGGCTTTACTAAGCTTTTTAATTCACTTTATTATTTAAACTTATTGATTCTTTATTAAAAACTTAATAAAATTAATAGTAATATAATATTAGGGGTTTTATGATGTTTGAAGTTAGTATTCAAAATTCTTATCCTTTAGGGCATTTATTATTACATAAGGACAATCCTTTTTATTCTCAAAGGATTGATACCCTCAATAAGATTCAAGATATTTTTGATGATTTCACACTTGATAAAAACCATCAAATCCAAATCCCTAATACTTTAGCTATTATCTATCTTAGGCAAGATAATTTGCAAAATGCAAAAGACAATCCCAATAACCCAAAAATCCCTCAAGATGTGCAGCTTTTTGCAAAAAAAGCTCAAGAGACTTTTGAAATTTCTTTGTGGGAGATTGATAGTATTGACTTTGTTGATGGGCATTTGGGGAATTTCACTTTACATTCTCAAGAAAAAAAGATTAATTTTGCACAGGCAGTTTTGTTCGTTGAGGAGGAAAATCTTGCTCGATTTCGTGGGTTTTATCGTGTAGCGGATTTTCTCAATCCTCAATTACTGCTTGATACTTTGCAATCAAATCTCGGTATTTATGAATATAGTGAAGCAATTAGCTACGACTCTAATCTTTGTCAATTTCATCATCGTAGGGAAAAACATTGCACTAAGTGTGTGAGTGTTTGTCCGACTTTTGGGGTAGGGGCTAATGAAACCTTAATGGAACTTGTTTTTTCACCCATAGATTGTATTGCCTGTGGGGCTTGTGTGGGGGTTTGTCCAACAAATTGCCTAGAATATGAGATTTTTCCAAAAGACGCTTTAGAGGAGATTTATCCCCTTTTAAGTCAAAATTTTATTTTTTTGTGTGATAAAGAGGGCTATGAGGAGCTTGTGAAAAATCAAGTTACTTTGCCTTTTAACTTGTTTCCTCTAGTTTTGCCAACTCTAAATTTCCTTAATGAAAATGATTTTTTAACATTTTTGCAAGCTAGCAGCAGAGATTTGCTTGTTTTTTATAAGGGGACTTTAGAAAATCTTGATTTTGTTAATAATATCACAGCAGCTTGTTACCACAAAAAAGCAATCAAGCAAGCCTATCATTTTAGCGAGATTGAATCATTAAGTGCTTCACTAGGAGAATTTGAGAGTTATTTGTATAAAAATCGCTATAATAAATCTCATCGTGAATCTTTTGCCCAAAGGGTGCGTTTTATCCTTAAAGATAAGGATTATGGTTTAGCAAAGAGCGTTGAGCCGATTTTTTATGGGAATATAGCCATTGATGAATCTCGTTGCACTCTGTGTCTTTCTTGTGTGGGGGCGTGTAATGTGAATGCCCTGTTTGCTAAAGAAGAGGATTTTTCTTTGCGTTATAATCCTTCTTTATGCACAACTTGCGGGTATTGCATTGCTTCTTGTCCGGAAAATATTATGGAACTCTCTAAAGAGGGAATGCTTTTAAGAGAGGATTATTTTCAAAGTCGTAAATTAGCCCAAGATGAGCCTTTTAGGTGTGTGGAATGCGGAAAGGTTTTTGCAACCAAAAAATCTATTGACAAAATCACGCAAATGCTTCAAAATACTTTTATGCAAGAAAGTGATAAATTACGCACTTTGCAGTGCTGTGCGGATTGTAAAGTTAAAGTAATGTTTCAAAATAATCTTGGAATCCAAAGGAATTCTAATGTTTAAGCTCACAACCGAAGAAAAAGAACAAATCAATAAAGCAAGAATTTTGTATTATGATTTTTTTAGTGGAGTTTTGGTATTTGAATTGCTTGAGGGAAGATTAGAAGTTTTAAAGCAACAATTAGAGATTTTGAGGACAATTTTTGTTAATGAGGATTTAGAGGAGGAAATAGAGGCTTTGCAGAATGAAATTAACAAAAATGGAGTCCAAAATCTCAAAGAGGAGCATTCAAGACTTTTTGCACTTCCTTTTGGTGAAAAGCAAGTGGGTATTCATCTCTCGCATTATTATGAAAATTGTGTTGGAGGAGAGAGTCTGCTTAAAGCTCGTGGGCTTATCAAAAAAAGTGATATTCGTCTTAATAGGGAATATTTTAAAGAGGGTGAGGAGCATTTAGGATTTTTATGCGGTTTTATGTGCTATTTGTTACAAAAGGGCGATAGTGAGGATTTGGCTAAAGAAGTCTTTTTATTTGCAAAAGACGCTTTTTTAGGACTTTGTAAAGAAATCAAAGAAAGGAGTGATGCGAAATATTACCGCACGATTGCTTTATTGCTTGAATCTTTTATGACTTTTGAGGTAGAATATTATTAGAGGTAGTTTGACTAAGGCTTTTTAAAAAAGCCTTCGTGGGATTATCCCAAAATCTCAAAATTAAAAGGAGTAAGCTATGGAAAAAAGTCGGCGTGAGTTCCTTAAAAACGCCACTAAAACTTCTGTTGCGATTGCAAGTACAGGGGTTGTATTAGCAGGTTGTGGCAAAAAAGGAAGTAGTGAGAATCTCATCAGAGGTAAATCCCCTAAAACCGAGATTCTTTATCAAAAAACTCAACAATGGGATAATTATTATTCTGTTGCTAAATAACTAAAAAGGAGGAAAAAATGAGCGAAGCTATCAAAAAACGCAATGCTCGTAGAGCGTTTTTGAAAATGACAGCTCTTGGCAGTTTAGCAGGTGCTAGTGTCGCTTTGGGTGCAGACAAAGAAAAAACAATGCGACAAGCAAGTTCTCAAGAGTTAAAAGAAAGATACCCTAACTCTCAAAAAATTAAAACTATCTGCACCCATTGTTCAGTGGGTTGCGGCGTTGTTGCTGAAGTCGTTGATGGCGTGTGGGTGCGTCAAGAAGTAGCACAAGACCACCCTATCTCTCAAGGAGGGCATTGCTGCAAAGGAGCAGATTTAATCGATAGAGCAAGAAGTGAAACAAGATTGCGATACCCTTTGGTTAAAGAGGGCGGTAAATGGGTTCGTTATAAATATGATGAAGCTATGGATAAAATTGCAGCTCAGCTTAAAGCAATTCGCGAGGAAAGCGGACCTGATGCGGTAATGTTTTTAGGTAGTGCTAAATGTTCTAATGAACAAAGTTACTATATTAGAAAATTTGCAGCATTTTTTGGGACAAATAATATTGACCATTGTGCTAGAGTTTGACATTCCCCAACAGTTGCCGGTGTGGCAAATACATTTGGGTATGGTGGAATGACAAATCACCTTGGCGATATGATGTTTTCTAAATATATCTTAGTGGTGGGAGCCAATCCTGCAGTTAATCACCCTGTTTCAATGGTGCATATCTTAAGAGCTAAAGAAAAGGGAGCAAAACTCGTCTGTATCGACCCAAGATTTACAAAAACAGCAGCAAAATGTGATGAATTTCATAGAATCCGTAGTGGGACTGATATTGCCTTTGCTTATGGATTGCTTAATCATATTATTACTAAAAAACTCTATAATGAAGAATACCTTAAAGATAGGGTTTATGGTTATGAGGAAATCATCAAAGAAGCACAAAAATTTTCACCTGAAGTAGCAGCTGATGTGTGTGGAATACCTGCTGATGAAATTCGGCATATTGCTGAAGAAATGGCAGCAGCAAAACCCGCTTGTTTGATTTGGAATCAAGGACTAACCCAACACACAGTGGGAACTTCTAACACAAGAATTATGCCAATTTTACAAATGTTCTTAGGCAATATTGGTAAAAATGGTGGTGGTGTGAATATCCTAAGAGGACACGATAATGTGCAAGGGGCTTCAGATATGAATAACCTAGCGGATTCTTTACCGGGTTATTATGGTTTGGGTGAGCCTGCTTGGAGACATTTCTGCAAACATTGGGGTGTAGAGTATGATTGGATGCTTTCTCGCTTTAAAGATAAAGCAATGATGGAAAAAACGGGCTTTGCTCACTCTACTTGGAAATTTGGTGTTTTAGATGAGGAAAATGCTGCTAATAATGCAGGAACAAAACTTAGAGCCTTAGTTGTTATTGGTTCAGGTATGACAACGGTTTCTTTGCTTAGTTTGCAAAAACAAGCGATGGATAAACTCGATTTGGTTGTGTTTGTTGACCCCTATGTCAATGATTTAGCCATTTATAGCGATAGGAGTGATAATCTCTTTATGCTTCCAGCTGCTTCTCAAATGGAAACAAGCGGTAGTGTGGCAGCGACAAATCGTAGCTATCAATGGCGAAGTAAAGTAATGGAACCACTCTTTGAATGTCGTCCTGATGAGGAATTCCTCTTTGGTTTAGCTGATAGATTAGGATTCCTTAAAGAGTATCAATGGCGACTTTATGATGTGGCAAAATCCAAAGGAAGAGAGCAATTTATTTGGCCAGATGATGCAACAACCGAGCTTACTCAAAGTATCCGCAGCATTGGTTTGCAAGGAATGAGTCCAGAGCGTCTCAAAGCTCACCAAGAAAATTGGCATTTGTTTGATAAGGTAACACTTGAGGGAAGCGGACCTTTTAAAGGAGAATATTATGCACTTCCTTGGCCTTGTTGGAGTGAAAAACATCCGGGAACGCCTGTAATGTATAATGATGAGATTCCTGTAATGCGTGGTGGTATGGGATTTCGTGTGAATTGGGGGACAACTAGTCCTGATGGTCAAAGTATGCTTACTCCTAGAACTTTACCTAATGCGAAATATGATGGCGGACACGCACCTATAACCGCAGCAAATATAGAATCTCTAGGGATTCATCTTAGCGAAGAAGAAAAGCAAAAAGTAGCAGGTAGCACCTTCGCACTTGGTATTGGGAATAATATTTTGGTTGAAAAAGCCTTAGAAGCAGGACTTTGTCCTTATGGAAATGGTAAGGCTAGAGCGGTAGTGTGGAATTGGTATGACAAGATTCCACTCCATAGAGAGCCACTGCATTCTGTGCGAGGGGATTTGGTTGATAAGTATCCAAATTTCCCTGATAAAAAAGACCATTTCAGAGCTAATATCAAATATCGCAGCCGCCAAAAAGAGCTTGGTGAAAATAAAAATTGGGTTGATGAGTTTCCTATCAATATGCTCTCTGGAAGACTTGTGGCACATATGGGGACAGGTGCGGAAACAAGGAGTGCGAAATATTTAGCAGAAGTTGAAAGTGAAATGTTTGTGGAGATTCACCCCGATAAAGCCGCAGAACTCAATATTAAAAATGGCGATATGGTGTGGGTGTATGGCACAATGGATACAAGAATCCTTGTCCCTGCAAAAATTTCCACACGGGTAGATTACAATAGCATTTGGTTACCGCAAAATTTCTCGGGGTTAGAGCAAGGTAAGTCCCGACTTGATTATTATCCTGAAGGCACAAAACCCTATGTAATAGGGGAAGCGGCGAATATGATTTCAAGTTATGGGTTTGATTATAACTCTGCTTGTCCAGAGACAAAATGTGGTTTATGCCGCATTGAAAAAGTCCAAAAAGGATAAAAAATGAGTAACGCTACTACAAATCTTGATAATTTTTCAAGGGTTAAGTTTTATTGTGATACGAATCGTTGTATTGAGTGCCACGGCTGTGATGTCGCGTGTAAAGAAGCTCATCATTTACCCGTAGGAGTGAATCGCCGTAGAGTTGTGATTTTAAATGAAGGGCAGGTGGGAAAAGAAACCGCTGTTTCTATTGCGTGTATGCACTGCTCTGATGCCCCTTGTGCACAGGTTTGTCCTGTGGATTGTTTCTATATCCGTGCTGATGGAATTGTTTTGCACGATAAGAAAACTTGCATTGGTTGCGGGTATTGTTTGTATGCTTGTCCCTTTGGTGCACCGCAATTTCCTAAAAATGGTGTTTTTGGAAGTCGTGGAGCAATGGATAAATGCACCTTTTGTGCAGGCGGTCCAGAGGAAACAAATAGCAAAGAAGAATATCATCTTTATGGGCAAAATCGAATCGCCGAAGGTAAAGTGCCAATGTGTGCCTCTATGTGTAGCACAAAGGCATTATTAGCAGGGAGCAGTGAGGAAGTCTCAAAAATCATCACCCATCGCGCACAAACAAGAGGTGAGAATATCCCTAATGCTTTGCCAAATGTATGGAAAACCGCTTATGGAAATTAAAGGAGATTCTATGAAAAGTCTATTAAGAATCTTTTTAATGGTGTTGGGATTTTGCACTTTTATGTTAGCTGCTAATCCCAGCGTGCCTCAAGAAGGTGGGAAACAATATGCTGAAGTAACAAGTGGAAATAATACACTTATGAAGCTTGAAGATAAAGCAAATCCTAAGCTTTATGGGGGAGCGGAAGTTGCAGCGATTAAAACTTGGGGTGTAGGCTCACCAAATTCTTTAGGATTGGGTGAGACTTTTACCCTTTTGCAAGGGCATTATTTCTCAACCCTTTTTGCTGTTATCGTTGTAGGTGTGATTTTAGCCTTTTTGGGTCATTATATGGTTATAGGGCAAAAGAAATTTAATCACGGCAAGAAGATTCGTGTTTTTTCCGCTTACAATATTGTTGTGCATTGGTGTGCAGCTGTGCCTTTTGTGCTGATTTGCCTCACAGGATTAGTTATGATTTTTGGTGATGTGCTTGGCGGTGGTGGATTTGTCCGATTAGCAAGAAACATTCACGGGATTGCCACGATTGCTTTTGCAATCTTTGGGACTTTGATGTTTTTAATGTGGATTAAAAATGCACTGCCTAAAGCTTATGATATTGAGTGGCTAATGATTATGGGTGGCTATCTCTCACAAGATAAGAAACCTATACCTGCAGGTAAATTTAATGCTGGGCAGAAAATGTGGTTTTGGGTTTGCACTTTGGGTGGCTTTGTGATGGTGATTTCTGGAGCTTATATGTTTTTTCAATTTGCTGATATTGATACGCTAAGAGGTATGGCATTATTGCATAATATCGTAGGATTTTTGATTATTGCTTTATTGATTACGCATATTTATATGGCAGTCTTTGCGATTGAGGGAGCTTTAAACTCAATCCTTGATGGGCATATGGGTGAAGAAGAATTAGCTATCTTACATAGCCATTATTACAAAGAATTGAATGCTTAATGTCTTTTGATAAAAAGATATTAATAGAGACAATCAACTCTAGCGGTAAAATCGCCACTAGAGAAGATTGTGTTATAAAAGAAGAGCGGATTGCCTTTTATCTTAACCAAAAAAAATTACTCTCTGTTATGAGCATTCCCAAAGAGCAAGATTGTCATATTGTTGGGTTTTTGATGAGTGAAGGGGTGCTTACAAGTGTTGAAGAGATAAAAAGTATCGAAATTTCACAAGAAGGCGATAAAGTCTTTTTACAAGCACAAATTAATGAAGAACAACTTAAAAATCTTTTTGTAGAAAAAACTTTGACTTCAGGTTGCTGTGTCGGTGTGGCAGGGAATTTGGAGGGTAATGTGATGCAAAGATTTGTGCAAACGCCTTTATTAGTAAGTGCAAAGAAACTCTTTTATTATTTAAAAATTTTTGAACAACCCAGCGAGCTTTTTACACTTACAGGTTGCGTTCATAAAGCAATGTTGGTACTTGAAGAAGAAATGCTTATCAGTGAGGATATAGGGCGACATAATGCTATTGATAAGGTAATGGGTAAAGCTAAATTGCAAAATCTTGATACAACTCATTCGATTTTATATGTGAGTGGGAGATTATCCCTAGAAATGGTTGTAAAAGCGGTAATGCATAATGTTCCGATTGTAATTTCCAAAGCTGCTCCTACTTATTTGGGTATCAGAGCTGCACAAGAAACGGGCGTTACACTTATTGGATTTGCTAGGGGAGAGAGTGCAAATATTTACACTCATAGCGGTAGAATCAAAGATTGTTAGGCTTTATCAAGAATTGCGATGATTTTTTTGGAATCCTCTTCTAGTTTTTGAATATTTTCTATAATAGTGTTGGAAGTCTCTTGAGTAACTTCACAAGGAAGCATTTCAAGCGATTTAGAAACGCTTTGGCTGATTTCTGTTTGTAAATCTCTTAGATTTGAAGTATCAGTAATTCCCATTCGTTTGAGGTATTTTTCTTCATCTAAATATTTGGAAATAGGATTTATTTTGTCAAAAGCAATCACTTGTTCTTTGCGATTTAAGCTTAAATAGAGACTCGATTTAAAAACAATGTGTTCAAGTTTAGAAATATTAAGAAGAAGCTTTTTAGAAAGATTGGTAAATCCATCTAAGAGATTATGTGTAATTTCTCCTGTTTCTTTGAAAATATCATTAAAACTAATAATCGATTTTTCAGCAGAGTTTGCTGATTTGGCGACTTGATTGAAGTTTTCTTGAATATTATTAATTTCTTGTTGCATACTTTGAACAACAAGGGAGATATTTGAGGTGGCTTCTTGAGTATTTTCAGCGAGTTTTCGCACCTCATCAGCCACAATCGCAAAGCCTCTTCCGTGTTCTCCTGCACGAGCAGCTTCAATAGCAGCATTGAGTGCTAGGAGATTAGTTTGGTCAGTAATGCCTTTAATAGTATTAACAATTTCACCTATATCTTGCGATTTTTTGGAAAAACTTTCAATCACTGCAATATTATGATTGATAATGTTGATAAGTTCTTCAATAGAATTAGTAATTTGTGCAATATCGGTTTGGGATTTGCTTGAAGTATCAGCGATATTGGTAACTTCTTGATTGACAATTTGCATATATTCAATATTTTTGTCTAATTCGTGGGAAATTTTATTAAGATTCTCATTTTGATTTCCCAAACTCATATTCATCAGAGATTTTGCAAGAGCATTAGAAATATCATTTTTGGCATTTTCTTCAATCTGTGTTAGGGCATTATTGATTGAGCGGATATTTTTATTAAAAGCTCCCTTTAAGCCTTGATGATAAGCTTTGCGGTAATATTTGCCTTCTTGGGAATAAACAATAGAAGTAGAAATTTCACGCATAAAAGCTTCTAAATTATCAATTAAATTATTAAGTTTATTAGCGATTTTAATGAGATTTGGGTTACCTTTTGGGTTAAGGATTCGGCATTCAAACTCGCCTTTTTCATAAAACAAAAGAACATTGAGGATATTTTGCACTAAAGATTCTTTTTGTTTTTCTTTGAGGATACAAAGGACAAGTAAGGCAATTACAATAACAAAAAGTAGCAAACTCAAATGTAAGCCTTGAAGTAAGGATTCAATAATAAGTCCTATAAGGGTAAGGGCAAGAGCACCCAGTAAAAACGGATTCATTTTCTATCTCCCAAATAATAAAATAGCAGACAAATGATTAATTAAATTTGAGTAAAAATCCATTTAGCTCAAATTTGGCAAAGCACTAAGATAATAATTCCATTTATCATTCTTGATTATATTATAAAAATGTTGATTTATAACTTTAAAAACACTTTTTTATGCCAAGATTGTTTTTCACGCCTCATTTTTAAACTTCCTTTGGATACAATATTATTTAAGAATCCTCTTTAAGGAAACAGAATGTCCAAATTTGATACTAAATATATTTTTGTAACAGGTGGTGTGTTAAGCTCTTTAGGGAAAGGCATTACTTCTTCATCAGTAGCAACCTTACTTAAACATTCAGGATTTAAGGTAGGGATTTTAAAAATTGACCCTTATATTAATGTGGATCCCGGCACAATGAGTCCGCTAGAACACGGAGAAGTGTTTGTAACCTATGATGGAGCAGAAACAGATTTGGATATAGGGCATTATGAACGTTTTTTGGATATGAATTTTTCATCAAAAAATAATTTCACCACAGGGCAGATTTATCTCTCTGTGATTGAGAAAGAGCGTAGAGGAGGGTATTTAGGAAAGACAATCCAAGTTGTTCCGCATATTGTTAATGAAATTAAAGAGAGGATTAAACTTGCAGGAAATGATAAGGAGATTTTAGTTGTTGAGCTTGGTGGGACGGTTGGAGATATTGAAGGATTGCCTTTTTTGGAAGCAATGAGAGAAATCAAACACGAACTTGGAATGGAGCGGGTTATTAGTATGCACGTTACACTTATCCCTTTGATTCGTGCAGCTGGGGAATTAAAAACCAAGCCAACCCAACACAGCGTGCAAGAGTTAAGGCGGATTGGTATCACACCTCAAATCATTGTAGCAAGGACAGAAAGAGAACTCCCTCAAGATTTAAAAAGTAAGCTTTCAATGAGCTGTGATGTGGAGAATGATTGTGTGATTATGGCTCAAGATGCTAAGAGTATTTACCAAATGCCTTTAAATTTTCTGAAAGAAGGAATCCTAACGCCTATTGCTCGATTTTTTAAACTCCCTGAGTTTGTTCCTGATATGAAAGAATGGGATAGGCTTGTTAAGCAGATTCTTGCTCCTCAACAAGAAGTTAAGATTGCTTTTGTGGGAAAATACCTTAACCTTAAAGAATCTTACAAATCGCTAA
The DNA here is from genome assembly GCA_022511145.1 of Helicobacter sp. Lineage (GTDB taxonomy): Bacteria > Campylobacterota > Campylobacteria > Campylobacterales > Helicobacteraceae > Helicobacter_D. The sequence goes on along the minus strand of JAFLSC010000020.1, from coordinate 16,436 downwards.
CAGAGGCTTTAATCCACTCGGGGGCTAATTTGGATACGAAAGTGGATATTCAATGGATTGATAGTGAGGTTTTAGAGAGGAGTGATGAGCTTTTAGAGCAGCTTCAATATGTTGATGGGATTTTAGTCCCCGGAGGATTTGGAAAACGCGGGATTGAGGGTAAAATTCGTGCTATTAAATACGCAAGAGAGCATAAAATCCCTTTTCTTGGGATTTGTTTAGGTATGCAGTTAGCGATTTTAGAATTTTGTCGCAATGTTTTGGGGATTAAAAATGCTAATTCAATGGAGTTTGATTCTAAGGCTAAAGAAGCAGTGATTTATTTGATTGAAAATTTTATTGACCAAAATGGCAAATTACAAATCCGCACTTATAATTCACCAATGGGTGGAACAATGCGTTTGGGTGAATATGAATGCAATACTTTGGATAAAAGTAAATTACAATGTGCCTATGGGGGCAAAAAGCAAATCAAAGAAAGACATCGCCATCGTTATGAAGTTAATCCCAAATACCGCAAAAAATTAGAGGAGCAAGGAATGGTAGTGTGTGGGGAATCTAACGGATTGATTGAAGCTATTGAGCTTAAAAATCACCCTTGGTTTGTTGCTGTGCAATTTCACCCTGAATTTACTTCAAGACTTCAAGCTCCCAATCCCGTTATTTTTGAATTTATCAAACAGGCTACAAATGCAAAATCTAATTAACAATCCTCTTGATAAAAAGAGCCTCTATGGCAAACTTGCTTTGCGTTTTAGTGCTGATAGTATTTGCAAAATGAGTGAAATTCCTTTGCCAGAGAGTTTAAACAATCTCACAGCAATTGCCCAAAGGATTCATCAAGCCCTAAAATCTCAAAAAAAAATCGCCGTAGTGGGAGATTATGATGTTGATGGGATTGTTGCTTGTGCTATTTTATCGGATTTTTTTAAACAGATAGATTATCCTGTGATTTTTGAAATCCCTAATCGATTTAGTGATGGTTATGGGCTTTCTCCTAAGATTATTGAGCGTTTGGAATGTGAAGTGATTATCACGGTGGATAATGGTATTAATGCCATAGAATCCGCAGACTTATGCAAGGAAAAAGGGATTGAACTTTTAATTACAGACCACCATACACCACAAGCGATTTTGCCTAATGCTTTAATTTGCAATCCTAAACTTTCACCTAATTTTCCTGAACCAGAAATTTGTGGAGCTTGTGTAGCGTGGTATTTGTGCGGGGCTTTAAAAAAAGAAATGCGACTTGATTTGGATATGACAAAATTTTTGGATTTATTAGCTTTGGCTATTATCAGCGATGTTATGCCGCTTGTCGGACTCAATCGCCTATTGTTTAAGAAAGGTTTAAGTATTTTTAAGACAACACAAAGAGCTTCTCTTAAGGTGCTTAAAGAATATTTTAGCAAGTATGAACTTAACTCCCAAACCCTTTCTTATTCTTTTATCCCTCTTTTAAATTGTGCGGGGCGTATCAAAGATGCCAAAGAAGCTTTTGAGTTTTTAATCCAAGAGGATAATAAAGAAGCCTTAGAAAGACTAGAGGGGCTTTTACTTCTCAATAAAAAGCGAAAAACTTTGCAACACAGCCTTTATCTCCAAGCTAAATCAGATTTTTATGCCCAAAATATGCCTGATATTCCTTTTATACTTGTTAAAGGAGAGTGGAATGAAGGGATTGTGGGCATTATTGCAGCAAAGCTATGCGAAGAGTTTAAAAAACCCGCCATAATACTCGCACAAAAGGGGGAACTGCTTAAAGGGAGCTTACGCACTCCTGTGGGTTTAGATTGTGTAGCGATATTAGAGCATTCCAAAGAATATTTAGAGGCTTTTGGCGGACATTTTAGGGCGGCAGGATTGAGTTTAAGGGGAGAGAATTTTGAGAATTTTAGGGCAAAATTAATGAGCTTTGATTATGCTAGCACCTCTCAAGAAAGCTTTGAGGAATCCCCCAGCGAACAAAGTCTTTTGGGCTATTTACCCTTAAATCAGATAGATTTAGAATTATGGAAAGTCATTTGTGAATTTGAGCCATTTGGGAATGCTAATCCGCTCCCACGATTTTATACGCAAGGTAGAGTGAAAGAAGTTTCGTATTTTGGCGATGGGCATAGTAAAATCGTTTTAGAGGGGCAGGGGAGATTAAGAAATGCCTTAGCTTTTTTTCAAGTCTTACCTAAAGAACTTTGTGCTAAAGATTTGGGTTGTATTTTTACTTTGCAATGGAATCAATATAATTCCAGTGTTGAAATGAAACTTGAATCGTATGAAATTTTAAATCAATCGTTATAAAATCTAAGGTTGTTTATTTTCAAGCTGCAAAACTCGCTCTTCAAGCGTTTTTTGTGATTTGGTAAGGTTGGCAGTGGCTGTGATTTGGTTGAGCAAAATCCAAAGGCTAATGCTTGCAAAAATGAGCATAATCATACAGGCAATTAAAGCGATTTTGATTGCTCTTTTGGCAATGGTTTGAGATTGTTTTGTTTCATTATTTTCCATTAGTAACCTTTAGAATGAGAAAAGATACTGCGATGATTGAGATGATAAAAGAGGGTTAGACAAAAAGAAAAGATTGAAAGTAACATCACGATACTAGCTCCCGCTTGAAAATCATAGAGATAAGAAACAAAGATGCCCAAAATCATATTGATAAGGGAAATAAGGCTAGAGAAAATCATCATTTTAGCTAAGGAGTTTGTGAAAAGCTCACAGCAATAAGCAGGAATACTCAAAAGTGCAATAATAAGAATAATCCCCACACAACGCATAGAAATAACAATCCCTAAGGCAATAAGAACCATCATTATAATGCCAAAGAAATTAGTGTTAATGCCTTTGAGTTTTGTAAATTCGCTATCATAGGAGATTCCAAGAATAATGCGATAGTTAAATATTACAAATCCCAAAAGTAAAACCATAAAACTTATCATTAAAATAATATCTTGAGGGGTGATACTTAAAATGCTGCCAAAGAGATAGCCCATAAAATCTTTATTGTAACCGGGTGTTAATTCAACTAAAATAATGCCTAATGCCATTCCAAAAGCCCATAAAGAGCCTATTAGGGAATCTAAACGCTCTTTAGCATACAGCATTATATAAGCAAGAATAAAAGCACATAAAATACTAAAAAGCCCTGCTCCAAGCAAAACAGAAAATCCTAAAAAACTTGCAATCCCAACGCCCCCATAGACACTATGAGCGATTCCTCCTGCAATAAAAACCATACGATTGACAACAATTAAGCTTCCTAATACCCCACAAATAATACTTGTAAAAAATGCTCCTATGAGAGCATTTTGAACAAAGCTATAAGTTAAGATTTCAATCAAGTAGCCACCCCAAATCGTCTTCGCCTAATTCTTCTTTAATTTTGTCCATTTTGATTTGAGCTTGTAAATATTGGGTAATTTCAAGCATATCAATGAGGGCATTTCTAAGGCAACTTGTGGCACCCGGGCTTGGTGTCATATTAAAGGTAATGCCTTCATTGCTTTTGATTTTTCTCTCGCCCAAAATAAGTTTTTTAGCAGCTTTATCAAGGACTTGAGGGCGGATTCCTCCAAATCCTTTGGCATAAGTTAGCTCTTCTAGCTGCAATGAAGGAATGATTTTTTTGGCTTCTTCCCAAAAAAGTTTTTTCCCAATAAGAGGAATTTCATAAAAGAAATTGCGTAAAATGTAATTTCTTATTTCGCTATCAGAAAACAAATCCCACATAATTTTATTGGTTGCACTCTCACCAATGCCTGAAATTTTAAAGAAATCCAAATAGGTTCCTTTGGTAAAACGCTCAAGCTTAGGGATTGATAGAGCCGTAGGTCCTAGCCTTGTTTTACCTTTAGCGACTACATCGGGGTCTCCGTGTATCGCAGCAAAAGGGAGTTTGGGATTTTGCACGGTATAAACTTTGCCTTGCAATTTATTTCCGGGGATAAAATAAAAACTCCCGCTCACCGGTAAGCAACCCAAATCCAATCCAAGCCCCATTTGCTGTGCTAAAAGTAGAGAATGTGCCCCCGCATCAACAAGCACAAAGGAGGCTGTAATAGAATCTCTCCCTTCCCCTTGAATAGTATAAGCCCCATCACCTTGTTTGACGATATTATTTACTTTGTAATTTAAAAGGACTTCGTGTTCGCCAAAAGTGCCTTGTTCAACCATATGATTTGCAACAGCACAAAAATTCATCGCACAAAAGCTTTTTCTTACTCCTGAACCTACGATTTCTTCAGGTCTATCGCTGCCATCTGCCATTTTGACAATATTAGGCTCAATTTGTTTTAAGGTTTCTTTGGAGAAAAATTCTAAATCAGGAAAAATCTCCTTAAATTCCTCGTGCCGTTTTTTGATAAAATCCACTTCCTTTTCACCCACACCTATTGCCATTTTTTGGTATTCAAAAATACTTTTATTTTGTAGGTTGTGATGAAATGCGTAAGAAACTAACAATTTTGCCCCTCTTGCATTCTTTTTGGCTTTTTCAAAAGAATAATTAGTCTCAATATCCCCTGCGTGAATAGTTTGAGAGTTATTGTTGCCACTTGAACTTAATGTAGCAACTTGGGAATATTTCTCTAAAAGCACGATTTTTTTAATGTCTGTATAATGTGTCAAAGCATAAAATAAGGCACTTCCAGAGATTCCAGCCCCGATGATAGCGACATCATAACAATTATTCATATTTAGCTCCTTGGGTTAATTTTTGGTATTCCATCAACATTTCAATCTCACAAAAATGTTCATCTTCTTTTTTGTTAGTATGGATTTTAGGAAGCTCGTGTATGATAGCTTCTTTATTCACATACAAGACTTGTTTTGCAAATCCTAACAAAATAGAAATATCGTGACTAATTATAATTATAGTCTTTTCTTGGTTAATTTTTAGCAACAAGTCATAAATTTCTTTTTGATTTTCTTTGTCAATACTCGCTGTGGGTTCATCTAAAATGAGTAAATTAGGCTCACCGCATAAAGCACGTGCAATTAAGACGCGTTGCCTTTGCCCTCCAGATAAATCCCCTATTTTGTGATTGACAAAAGATTCCATATGAACTTGCTCTAAAAATTTATAAGCAACAGCTTTTGCCTCTTTGGGTAAAAAACCGCCCCAACTTTTGGGTTTTAAAAACCCCATCATTACAACCTCTAAGGCAGTAATAGGAAAATGACGATTCAAAAAAGTGTTTTGAGGGACATAGCCGATTTTAATAGGAGAATAGGTTGAAATCTCACCGCTACTAGGTTTTAGCAAACCCGCTATTAATTTAGCTAGGGTGCTTTTTCCCCCACCATTAGGACCAATAACTGCCCAAAAATCACCTTGATGAATTATCCAGTTCACATTATACAAAATTACTTCTTTAGTGAAATAAAATTTAACATTTTTGCATTCAATTAATGGCGAATTGTTACTTTTATTCATTTTTAAATGCATCTTTTGAAAATAGGTTTCTCATACCATAAACCCTTTTATAAAGCAAAGAATCTTGAGAAATATCAGGAATATCCTCACCAATATCAATCGGAGTAATTGCAATCTGCCCTATAATTTTTCTCCCTTCTAGTGTTTCATTTTGTAGCGTTTTTAATCCCCATATATCGTGAAGCACCATTATTTTATTTCCAAATTGACCAACATAAAGCATAATATGCCCTTTCATTGCAATTAAAGTGGCAAAAGGAATCGCATTTTGAGCGATTTTTTCAAGTTTTTGTGCGGAATCTAGCGAGGATAAATCATAGTAAGTTGAGAGTTTATTTGGGGTTTCATATTGAATTTGAGCTTGAGAGTTTCTTGGCAGGTAAATCCCATAATTACTAAAAATATCTCTCAAAAACATTGAGCAATCACGATTCCCTAAAATCCCTCCCCAGCCATATTTTTCACCAATAAGTTTTTGAGCTAAAGTAGCAAAATTGCGGGTAGAAAAAATCATAGGAAAAGTTTGAAAATATTCTTTAGAAACCCAAGTTGTGATAGCTTTAGCCTGTCCTTTTTCATCGCGTTGATAAATAAGAGTTTTATAAGCATTCTTGTTTTGTTCGACAATAGGAAGTAGCATTCCGATTCTTGCGTTTTCTAGGAATTGTGAGCGAGAATCATAAAGAGGCACATAATCTTGCGTTGGGACGATAAAATTTCTTGAACGGGTGATTTGGACTTGCTCTTGGCTGAAAGTTGCAATCTTAGAGACTTCCACCCAACCACTAACAAAGCCGCTTTCAACAAACGCCCACGCTTTGGATTGAGAATAATGCGTGATAAGAATTGGTGTGCCGCTATAAATTGAGGAATTTTGCCAATAATCAAAAGGGAATCCTTCACCCGCTTTTTGAGGATTTGCAAAACGGGGCTTATTAGTAGGAAGCACTCTTAAATTCGTTGATTGAGTGATAATAGCGGGGATTGCGAGGCTTGGAAAGTTATCAAAATCCATTTCTTTTTTTAATGAAAGGATAAAATTTGTCGTGTGAGGTAGGTAATTCTCGCTAAAACCGGGATTTGCTAAGGATTCATTAATGCTCCATAAAGTCGTAAATCTCGTTTCTTTAGGCTTTTTCTCCCAAGGTGAAAAAAACTTTATTAAATAGTCCCTTTTAAGATTTTCTTGCGTAAGTGTTGAGATTTTTAAAGACGGGGTAGGGTAGTTTTTTAAATCTTGATTAGGCAAAGCTAAAGGTGTGTTTAATCCTTCATTCTTAGATGAGCAACCCGCTAATAATATTGCCCCTAATAAAAGTGTTAGTAATTTTGTTTTCATTGTTATCCCCTCCATTGAATTTGATGATACAAATTAGCCTCAAAGCCCACAATAATTCCTCCTTGATATTCTATTACAGGACGTTTAATCAGTAAGGGTTCTTGCAATAAGTAAGCCTTGATTTGCTCGTTATTGAGATTTTTATTTTTTAATTCAAGCTTTTTATAGGTTGTTCCTTTAGTGTTCAAAAGGGTTTTTAAATCTACTTTTTTAAGCCAAAAATCTAAATTTTTTGGCATCAGAGGTGTTTTTTTAAAATCAATAAATTCATAATCAATACCTTTAGAATCCAAAAAATTAAGGGCTTTTTTAACACTACCACAATTTTTGATACCATAGATTTTTACCATTAAAATATCCTTATAAGAATCATATAGATAATAATACCTGTAAATATACTAAAAACTGAATTTTTAAACCATAAAAAACAAAGAATTGAACTTAGAATTCCTAGAATTTCATAAATTCCATAAGTTTTTACCCAATCCACCTCTTGCAAACTAAAAAAAACCAAAAGTGTCATAATTAAAAGTGGCATTGTTTCTTGTAAGTATTCTAAAAGCTTATGATTTTCTTTGTTTTTTAGCACAAAATAGGGTAAAACTCTCGTTGCAGCTGTGCTTAAAGACGCACACAAGATAGCAATTAGAATATACATAGGGCTTAGATTATTTTCCATATTCTATCCACTTTTTTCCTATTAATAAAATAAAAATCCCACAAAGTATGCTTAAAAATAAGAAATATTTTTGAGGAAAAATCGCTAATCCTAAAATCCCTAGTCCTAATCCCAAATAAAAAGGCTTTTTGTTAGGAGAATTTTTTAATAAAGCAAGGGTTAAAACGCTAAAAAGAGCTGTGAGGGTAAATTTAATCCCTTCAGGTGTAAATCCTAAATTTTCCCCTATAAAAATCCCTGTCATACAACCTACAATCCAGTAAAGATGATTCCAAAGCGTGATACAAAGATAGCTTTTTTCTAGTTGCTCTTGCGGAAGAGAGTTTGTGTATTTTAGGGTTTTTAAAAGAGCAAAAGTTTCATCAGTCAAACCTAATAAGATATAATATTTGCCTAAACCAAAGCTTTTAATCTCTTCGGTTATAGAGAGGGAATAAAATAAATGCCGCGTGTTTAGGACAAAAGAGGCAAGAGCAATTTCAAAGTATCCGCTATGTGATGAAAGTAGCGAGATAAGAAGGAATTGCCCAGCTCCTGTAAAAATAAAAGTCGCAGTAAGAAATCCATAATACCAAGCAATATTAAGTTGTGAAAATAAGATTCCAAAAGCAATCCCTAAAGGAATATATCCCATACAAACCGGGAGTGTTTGAAAAAAGGTTTTATAAATCATTAACAAAATGTTGTAACGAAAGTGTGCGGATTTTTTCAAAAATCTTATCAAAATCCACACCATAAGCCCTGCAATCCCCAATCGTAGTAAAAAAATTCGTATCCCCAATAAAACGCGGGATAAGATGCAAATGGAGATGAGCAGGGATACCTGCCCCACCAGCTTTTTGGAGATTCATTCCTAAGTTAATCCCTTCAGCACCAAAATCTTTGAGTAATGCCACACCCTTTTTGCTGAATTTATGCAAATGTAGCCATATCTCTTCATCAAGCAAATCAGGGCTATCGCTATGGCAATGAGGGACGATAAGAAAATGCCCGGGTGTGTAAGGGTATTTATTCATCACACAAAAGATTTGATTATCGCGATAGAAAACTTTGTGTTTTTCGTCTGACTCGGGATTTTGTGAAATATGACAAAAAATGCAGCCCTCAAGCTTTTCACTAAAATAATCACTTCGCCACGGAGCATAAAGGTATTCCATAAAAATTCCTAAATATAGCTTGGAGCATCATTAGCAAACAAAAGCAAATCCCCCTCTTGGCTTACACTTTTGAGGATATTTTCAATATTAGAGCGGTCTTTAAGGATAATTTTTTGGGCTTTGAAAATATGATTTTTAAGAATATTTGAATTTAGCTCCCCTGTGATAATAGCAATATTAAAGACTTTATCAATGCTTTTAGCTAGTTGCTCGTTGAGTTCATCGCGACTTTCAACCAATCCGGGCGTGATGATAACTTTTCGCCCTTCATAAAGCGAGCTTAAGCGGATAGCCTCAAGCATACCATCAATATTACCATTATAGCTATCATCAAGAATGATTTTATTATTCACTATCATTTTACTTAAGCGGTGATTAATAGGTTGGAGTTTGCTTACTCGTTTAATAATACTCTCATCATCAATCCCTAAATCCTTAGCTACTGCTATGGCTGCTCCGATGTTAATAACATTAAATGCTCCTAAGATTTGAGTGTGAAAATTGAGCCTATTCCCCTTAATGTTAAGAGAAAAATCCGTCCCTTCAAGTGTTGCAACGACATTAGAAGGGTATTGAGGAAAATAAGTAATAGGGGCTTGGCAATTTGTTGGTGTGAGATTATCCTCATAAACATAAGCTCGCATTAAACGTTGGCTTTCAAAAATCTCATACTTAGCTTGATAAATTGTCTCTATATTTTTGAAATATTCAATATGAGCTTCACCAATCTTTCCTACTACTGCAATTTGAGGATTGATAAATTCTACAATTTCTTTAATATCGCCTACTTGCCTCGCTCCTGCCTCTACGATATAAATATCAGTCAAAGAGGAAAGATTTTGATTAATATCAGCAATAATACCTGTTAGAGTATTAACACTCCTTGGTGTGGCATAGACTTTGAATTTATCTTGTAAAACTTGAGCTAAGAAGTTTTTAAGGCTCGTTTTACCATAACTTCCTGTAACAGCAATGATAGTGAGATTAGGCATAGAATCAAGAATATCTTCAGCAACCTTTCTGTAACGATTAAGGAGGACTTTTTCTATAAGAGCAGAGAGAATCACAGAGATGACAAGAGGGGTAAGATAGACGATTTGAATAATATCTGAATGTTCATAAACAGCTAAAAGGAGAGAACTATCAAGAAAAATAAAACAAAGATAAATTATAAAAAAGCGATTAACTCTGCCTGTAAAAACAAGCTTTTTACTTAAGCGATAAATCCAAATGCCAAGCATTAAAAGATAAAAGAGTAACCCAATGTAAAAATAAGGATTATAAGGAATAAATATAAAATACAAGACAGGTATGACAAAATAGAATAAATGCCAACGAAGTTTATGATGCTTAAATAAAACGCGAGTAATTTTGTAATGATACCATTGAAGATTAACTATTACATAATATCCTAATCCTAGTAAGAATAGCCAACGAACCGCCATTAAAAGATAATCAATAGTTTGCAATTTAAAGCCTTAAATAGAGTCTGATTTGTAATAAACTATGTATTTTATCAAAGATAAATAAAATTTTAGATTAAAGAGCGGTTTGTATTTTCAAAATAAAAGATTAGGTAAAATCAAAAAATTTGTTATTGCAAGGGGAGAATCCCTAGCAATCTTATAAAAAAGATTGCCACAAAAACCTTGCAGCTTTCTTGCAATGACGCAATAAAGAGGGAGATTGTCAATGACAAGGTAAAAGGACAATGGCGATTTAAAGCGAGTGATAAAGCTCCTCTATAACTTTTCCTTTATCCAAAAAGAAAAAGTGTTCCCCCTCTAGGACATAAAAGTGTGATTTTTTAATCAAAGTAGCGATTTTTTCGCCACTTTTTAGCGGTGTGGTGGTGTCTTGTCTGCCCCAAAAGATTAAAGCCAGATTATTATAATGAGCAAAATAATTAGAAAAATCCTCATCAACGACATTTTTAAAGGTTTGATACATTATCTCATTCATATTTTCTACATCTTTGGAACGCAAGATTTTTTTTAATGCCAAACTAAGAGGAGGGCAGATGCGATTAAGCGTTTTGCTAAGGGCGATTTTAAAATGTATTTTGAGGGATTTTTCTTTGGGGATTCCTGCACTGCTAAGGAGAATTAGGGTGCTAGGATTGAGTAAGACACCTACTTTACCCCCAAAGCTATGCCCCATTACACAATCAATCTTTTTATCAAGTTGTGATAAGATAAGTTTAACAATCTCGGCATAATCTTGCGTTTGCAAAGGAAAAGGTGGCGATTTGGAGTTACCAAAACCGGGTAAATCAATATAAATGTGGCAAAATTCCTTAAAGGATTGACTGAAAGCTTGGTTCATTAAAGCCTTGCTTGAACCCCACCCGTGTAAGATAATGAGATTTTGAGAGCAAGTGGGATTTAAAATCTCATAAGAGATTTCAAATTCTCCCCCTTGGTAAAGAATGGTTTTAAGAGCCACTATTTACCTTTTGCAAATTGGATTTGGTGCAAAAAATTATACTGCACTTTAATATTTTTTTCTTTAGGGAGAGCGTTTGAGAGATTGCTAAGGGCGGTTTTAAAATCTTTAAAAAGATAATTTGCCATACTGCCCGGAATGGGGTTAATTTCATTAAGGTAGCAAGTTCCTTCTTTAATGAAAAAATCACAGCGGATTAACGCCCCCTCAAAGAGATTGTCATAAATTTTGATGAAATACTCCTGCAATGTTTTTTTGAGTTCAGGAGAAATATCAGCTTCTTGTGTGCTTTGCGTCCTTGAAAAATCTAAATATTTTTTTTCAAAATCCAAAAATTCTTTTTTTTGGGGTTCTTCAAGGATTGAGAAACAAAATCCCTCTTTACCCTTATAGCCGGCAAGATTGTATTCTTTTATCCCGCTAATAAAAGGTTCAATCATCACTTTATTATCAAACTCAAAGGCAACATCAAGGGCATATTGTAGTTCTTCTTGTGATTTTACTACGCTAATACCGATAGAACTCCCTAATCTTGCAGGTTTAACGATAATAGGATAATCAAAATGAGGGAGTGCTTCACCGCGATAGAGAATCCAAAAGGGTAGAGTGGGGATTTGGCGATTTTGGGCAAGAAATTTGGTAAATTCTTTATCAAAACTTAACACACAGGCATTTAAGCGAGGTCCGATATAGGCAATCTCAAAAAAATCTAATAATGCCGCAATCTTGCCATCTTCGCCATCACCGCCGTGAATGAGATTAAGCACCATAGGTAAATGCAAGGCTTTCTCACCTAGCAGTGATTTTTGATAGAACCCACCTTTTTTGAGGTAGATTTTTGGGGATTTGGTGTAGGCTTTGGAGGAAAAATATTTGGATTGCATTTGATGAGGTTCAATAAGGTAAAAATCGCGATTTTCATCTAAAAAGATAAAGGTTTGTGTCTCCCCTAAAAGCTTCTTTAAAGCAATCGCACTCACAATACTGATTTCGTGTTCAAAACTAACTCCGCCAAATAAAATTGATAGATTCAAAGTCGTCTCCCAAAAATAAAATTGCAAAATCATACCAAAACTTCTAATAAAACTAAATATTATCATAAAAATTTGATAGAAATTGGGTATTAGAGTTTAAATTTTATTTAAGCTGGGGGGGGGGTATAATATTTCTTTACTTTATTTATTAAGGAGAAATAATGATTTACATTTTGGCTTTTTTCTTTCCTTTTGTGGCTTTAGCACTTAAGGGAATGTATATCCAAGCAGTTTGCAATTTCCTCATTTGGATTATTGCTTTAGTGTTTGATTTCACAGCGATTGGTTTAGTTATAGGCATTCCTTTGGGGCTTGTTTCTGTTATTTGGGCTTGGGTAAGTATCGCCCAAAGAGTCAATAAACAAAGACACCAAGAAATGCTTCAGGTAATTGGCGAAAACAAAAATGCTTGATTTAGATTTTCTTAAATCATTAGGTAAAATTTAAAAATCCAAATTAAAAACCTTATAGGTTTAAGGTTTTTTAAGGATTTTAATTTCAACTTTATTTTTGACAAGGAGAAATAGTGAAAAACAAAATTTTAACAAGTCTTGCTTTAGCAAGTTTAATGAGTCTTTATTTTGTGGGTTGTTCTAGTGAGCCTAAGAGTGTGGAGGAGTTAAAAAAACTTTCTAAAGAGGAATTAGGAAAAATAAAAAGAAGTTGTGAGGAAAAAGAAATATCAGGTAAATTTAATGAGGATTACAAGAAAGTAGGTATGGGTTCAAATGTAAAGGCTGTTGAGGAAAATCCTTCAAATTTTAGTAAAGAATATGTAGAATGTGTTAGAGTCTATGGAGCATATAGAGAGGCTGAATAGAGAGAATAATTAGAACTCTGCTTGTTTGAAAAACCAAGCAGATTTTATTAAAAGCTCGTAGGGAGCGTTAATTTAAAGGATTTGTTTGGGGATATGGGGTTTTAGATGAGAGAGAATCTCATAAGGAATGGTGTTAAAAGCCTTAGCCCATTCCCAAACATTATCAAATAGGCAAAGGCATTGATGATGACTTTGGATACTTAGGCAATCCATAGAAACTCTAGGCAGAATCTTAAATCCCTCTTTTGTGCAAAGCTCCATTCCCTCTCTTAAGCGGAAAAGCCCATCACCATAACCTATATCATAAGTAGAGACGATAGCGTCCCTATCGAGTTTTGAGACACCACTATATCCTATTCTTTGGGATTTTTTAAGAGAAAGGGAGGAGATTTTATTCACCCACAAAGAAGCAATAGGTTGCAACCTGATAGGAATCTCTAAAATCAAATCCGCACACAAATAGCCATAAAAGCCGATTCCGATTCGGTATAAATCATCACTTAACTCTGGAGAATCAAGCTGATTTTTTGGTGAATTTTTTATTCTTAAAGCTCCTGAAGTGCTAAGAGAGTGGAATCGAGGTTTAGAGAGATGGAAATTTTCACAAAGTTTGAGTGATTCTTTTTTGATTTGTAAAAAATTGTCTTGTTGTGTAAAAAATTCGCTCCCTAAATCATCACCAAATCCATTATGGGTGAATATACCTACAAGTTCAAGCTGATTTTGGACTATTTTTTCAAAAGCAAGAGGTAAATCAGTGGGACAGATTCCATTGCGATTCATTCCGGAATTAACTTTGAGTTCGATTTTTGCCCCTTTAGGCAGTAGGTTTAAAAAATCCAAATTTGCTACGGCAAAATAAAGATTAGGTTTTTCAAGACATTCTTTTAAAAGTGCTTCATCAGGGAGTGTTTGAGGATAGAGGATTGTAATGTGTTGGAATAATGAGTGAATCTCTAGGGCTTCTTTAGTATTTTTAACAAAAGCTGAAGGGATTTTGACATTATTTGCTAATTGTGCTATCTCTTTTAAGCCGTGTCCATAAGCATTATCTTTTAAAACAATGGCAAGTTTTTCAGGATTATTAGGGGCAATCTTTTGTCTTAAGGCTTGGTAGTTTGCAAAAAAATGATGAGAATTAATCTGTAAAAAAGGCATTTTAAAACCTCTCCAAGAGGAGAGGGAAGTTATTTTTTAGGAAGTTTGGAGATATAATCAGCAACAGCATCAATATCTTCATCAGTAAGATTCCAATTTTTCATATTGGAATACATAATAGCTTTTGCTCCGCCATTATCTTCTGTTCCTGCTGCATAACCTTTGAGTGATGCAACTAATCTTGCTTTATCCAAACCACCAATGGTTACATCACCTTTGCTTCCGGGTGCAACTTTGTCCCCTTGAGGTCCGTGGCAAGCGATACATTTTTTAAAAATATCAGCCCCATCAGCTGCCATTAAACAGCCACCAGCTAATACTAAACTTAAAAGAATCTTTTTCATAAAGGACTCCTTAGAATTTGAGATTTATCCAAAAATATACTTGGAATATATTTTGAATTTTTAATGATATGTTTTTTTGTATAAAAGAATCATTAATCTTTCAAAAATAATGCTTAAAAATAATACTTAAAATCTCTTTTATATTTTTTAATTATAATTTTGCGGTAAATTTTAATTATTTTAAGGGTTAGGGGTGATAAATTTACAGCTTTTTGGAAATTCTTTGGAATCAAAGATACGATTTCTTGTTTTAAATATCGCAACCGGTTTGCTTTCTCTAGCTGTGGTTGCTTCTATTTTTCATTTTAGTTTAAAATATAGCTATGATACCCTTTTGGTTGGGCATACAGAATCTTTAGCAAGCCTTGAGGAAATACGAAAAAAAATGATTTATCTTGCAAATTGCAATCAAGAGCATTTTTCTTTAGATTGGCAGCAAGAAATCCTTTTGTTATGGGAGGATTATCAGCAGATTCAAGAGGATTTATCAAGAGAAGAAAAGCCGATGAAATTGATTTTTAAAATCTCAAATATCTTATTTGATGAGGAGAGTTTGCAAGAAGAGAAGCAAATCTTTGAGGAAAATCGAAGTTTGTTGCGAAAATTAGGGATTTTAATCAATCAAGCAAGGCATATGACTGACCAAAATCTACAAGAATCTTTCAAGGATTTTACTTATGATATTAATGAGACAATTTTTAACATTATTAAAACGGATTTAAAACTTGTTGAAATCCAAAAAGAGCATAATAGCACTATTCATTCTTTTTTGGATTATATCGTTTCAGCCATAATGTTTTTTATCGTATTTGTTACACTTTTGCTAAGTTTTTTGATTATTAAAGATATTAAGAATTTTCATAATGTCCTTGAAAATACGATTAAAGAAAAAACTAAAGCTTTAGAGGAGATTAATGAAAATTTGCACCAAATCATCAAAAAAGAAATTGCAGAAAATCAAAAAAAAGACCAAATTATGTATCAGCAAGCAAGATTGGCAAGTATGGGGGAGATGATAGGAAATATTGCTCATCAGTGGCGACAACCGCTTAATGCTTTGATACTTTTGATTCAAACTTTTAAAGTTAAATCTAAGAATGGAAAATTAACGCAAGATTTTATCGAAATGCAAGTGGAGGAGGGATTAAAAATCGCTCGGATAATGTCAAGAACGATTGAGGATTTTAGGAATTTTTTTCGTCCCTCAAGTGTTGAAGAAGCTTTTAATCTTAAAAAGAATCTCCAAGATTCTTTCGCTCTTGTTGATATTTTTCTCAAGCAAGAGGAAATTGACTTTGAAATCATTTGTCCCGATAATATTACGCTTTATGGGCATTCTAATGCTTTTTCCCAAGTGATTTTGAATTTAATTAAAAATTCAATGGATATTTTTAAGGAAAGAAAGGTTAATTCACCTAAAATTTTCATTTTTGTTGAAAATTATAAGGGAGTAAATCAGGAAGGTTATGTTAAAATACTTTTTGTGGATAATGGAGGCGGAATTTGGCTTAATGATATTCAAAAAATCTTTGAGCCTTATTTTACAACCAAACATAAATCCGTTGGGACAGGCGTTGGCTTATATATGTCTAAGCAAATTATAGAAAAACATATGGAAGGGAGCATTGAAGTGAAAAATATCAAATGGAATGAGCAAAGCAAGGAGTGCAGCGAAGATTTAACTTGTTCTAACGATAAAGAGAGGATAGGAACACAATTTATTCTTATTATTCCCTTAAAAAATAATTAGCAAAGGAGAAAAAATGCTAACCAAAAATAGTGAAAAAGCTTTGAAACGTTTAAAAGTGTTGTATGTTGAAGATGAAAAGGATATTTTAAAACTCACTTCAATGGTATTAGAGGATTATGTGGGTAAGCTTTATACTGCAAATAATGGTAAAGAGGCGTTGGAAATTATCAAAGACAAAAATATTGATGTTGTTATTACTGATATTTTAATGCCTAAACTTAATGGTATTGAGTTGATACGGGAGATTAAAAAAAGCCATCGGGGTGAAGTCTCCACGAT